>CAVGQS010000001.1:0-38891 GCA_963631415.1 Lactococcus garvieae
GTTTCGGGCGAAACAAAGCAACGTTTCGGGGCGAAACGTTGCAGCGTTTCGCCCGAAATTTTTTCGTTAAGTCCGCACGAAAATTTTTTAAGTCCGCACGAAATTTTTTTAAGTCCTTGTTTATAAAAACGAAGTGTTGACGGGCGAATTTCTGGTTGGTTTATTTGACCGGTTGGCGTCGTGGGACAGACAAAAAAAAAGAGCCGCCTTGCGTCCGGTTGGGCTGCGAGGCGGCTCTTTTGTGGTGTGAGGGGTTGGTTACTTCACTATGATGAGGTAGTAGTTCTTCTTGCCCTTCTGAGCGAGGATGTACTTGCCGTCGAGGAGGTCGGAGGAGGAGAGGACCGTTTCGGGGTCGGCGAGTTTCTCCTTGTTGATGCTGACGCCTCCGCCCTTGACCATCTTGCGGAACTCTCCCTTGGAGGGGAAGCAGCCGGTGGTCTCGGCCAGCAGGTCTACGGCTTTGGCTCCGAGCACCTGGTCTTTGGCGAGCTCGTACTGCGGCACTCCCTCAAAGACGCTGAGCAGTGTGGCTTCGTCGAGCTTGAGGAGGCTGTCCTTGGTGGCTTTGCCGAAGAGCAGCGAGGAGGCTTCGAGGGCTGTCTGGTAGGCTTGTTCGCCGTGGACGAGTGTGGTCACCTCCTGGCCGAGCCGCTTCTGGAGCACACGCAGTCCGGGGTCGGCCTTGTGCTGCTCTACGAGGGCGTCGATGGTTTCGCGGTCGAGCGAGGTGAATATCTTGATGTAGCGCTCAGCGTCGTCGTCGCTGACGTTGAGCCAGAACTGGTAGAACTTGTAGGGTGTGGTGCGGTTGGCGTCGAGCCATACGTTGCCGCTCTCGGTCTTGCCGAACTTCTTGCCGTCGCTCTTGGTGATGAGTGGGCAGGTGAGGGCGAAGGCCTCTCCGCCGGTGGTGCGGCGGATGAGTTCGGTGCCGGTGGTGATGTTGCCCCACTGGTCAGAGCCGCCCATCTGCAGTTTGCAGTTCTTGTGTGTGTTGAGGTAGAGGAAGTCGTAGCCCTGGAGCAGCTGGTAGGTGAACTCTGTGAAGCTGAGTCCGTCGCTTGCCTCTCCGTTGAGGCGTCGCTTGACGGAGTCTTTGGCCATCATGTAGTTGACGGTGATGTGTTTGCCCACCTCGCGTGCGAAGTCGAGGAAGGAGTAGTTTTTCATCCAGTCGTAGTTGTTGACGAGTTCAGCGCGGTTGGGTGCGTCGCTCTCGAAGTCGAGGAAGCGCGCCAGCTGCTGGCGTATGCACGCCACGTTGTGTCGCAGCGTCTCTTCGTCGAGCAGGTTGCGCTCCTGGCTTTTGCCTGAGGGGTCGCCGATCATGCCGGTTGCTCCGCCGACGAGTGCCAGCGGCTTGTGGCCGCAGCGCTGGAAGTGGCGCAGCATCATCACTCCGCACAGGTGTCCTATGTGGAGGCTGTCGGCTGTGGGGTCGATGCCCACGTAGGCAGTGGTCGTCTCTTTGGTCAGTTGCTCTTCAGTACCGGGCATCATCTGGTGGATCATGCCTCTCCATTTGAGTTCTTCTACAAAATTCATCGTCTTGTGTTAATCGCTGTTTTTGTGTTTAGTCTATATAAGTAATGTGCAAAGTTACACAATCTTGCTCCAATATGCCGCAGGGTGCAGTGCGAAATGTTGATTTTGTGGAGCCTGGGCGGCTAACTTGCGGGTTGGTCTTCGCCTGGCTTGCGGGTGACGATGTGGTCGCCCTGGCGGTGGACGGTGTAGGCCGAGGCGAGGTGTTGGGTGAGTTCCTGGGGGTCTGCCCGGTAGATTTTGAGTGTGCGCGAGCGTGGGAAGCGGTTGAAGTAGGGGTCGTCGGTGAGGTACCACTTGGTGGAGAGGACTTTGGGGTGGCGGGCTATGTCGTCCCACAGTTCGTAGAAGCAGGTGCGGGCTGAGACGGTGACGCCGGTGCGGCCGTCGGTGAGCTGCGAGACGCAGACCAGGTGGATGCGTATGCGTGTGTCAGCGTTGGTGTTGCGCAGCGACACGGTGATGTGGCGCTGGAAGGCTATGTTGATCATCCGCATCATGGTCTGGAACTCCTCGCCGTGGGCGGAGGTGTCCTTGATGCGGTTGACAAGTATGTAGAGGTGTATCATCTCGTGGAGCAAGATGTCTTCGTATTCGGTCTCGGAGTAGTCTTGGAGCGTGCTGATGGAGATGGTGGGTTCGATGTAGCGGCAGTCGAAGAGGTCGCGGCTGACCTTGTAGTGAAGTCGTCCGCCGAAGGTGCGCGCCGTGGTAAGCCGTATGCGCACTTGGGGCAGTTTGCCCTCGAAGCACAGGTCGTTGAAGTAGTTGAATCTCTGGTGCAGAAAAGTGAGTGTGGGGCGCATATATTCAGATTGTTTATGCAAAGGTAGTCGTTTTATGCAAAACGGGGCGGCGTGTATGCTGCTTTCAGCGAGAAATGATTATTTTTGTGCGCCCGTTGTTGTGGGCACAAATGAAAAGATAAAGACTAACTGTTATGAAACTAGCTAAAATAGCGGTGGCGTTGCTGCTGCTGACGGGCAGCGTGTATGCCCAGGACTTCAAGGTGGACTACACCAAATATCCCGACGCCAAGCCCTTTGCGGCGCCAAGCGCCAAGGGCGGCCACAAGGGGGCGGCAAGCAAGGGGGCGGCGCGCAGCAACGGCTACAGCGCCGGCAAGACACGCCCCGACCACGTCAACAACGCCCTGAACAAGTTCTTCCCGCCAGTGTTTAACCAAGACGGCGGCTCGTGCGGCTCGGCGCAGGCGGTGGCCTACTGCATGACCTACGAGATGAACTCCTACCGCAACACCGACGCCTCGTATGCCGACAACCAGCTGCCCACCCACTTCACGTGGCTCCACACCTACTCGGGCATCGAGAAGGCTCCAATCATGAGGAGGCACGGAGTGCCCACCGTGACCGACTACGGCGGCCGCACCTACAGCTCGCTCTTCGGCAACCAGGACACCCAGAGCCAAAGCTACGGCTTCATGCAGGGCTACGACAAGTGGTATCACGCCATGTTTAACCGCATAGAGGGCGACAACGAAGGCTGCTCGGAGAGCCAGATGACCGAGACGGGCCGCGAGGAGCTGAAGCAGTGGCTGTGGAACCACTGGGGCGACGAGACGTTCTATGCCGGCGGCGTGTCGGGCATAGGCGTGGCGAGCGGCGGCGTGTGGGGCAAGATTCCCTCTACCGCCACCAACAAGGAGATTGGCGTGGCGGGCATGTACTGCGTGACCACCTGGGGCAAGACCTACGACCACGCCCTCACGGTGGTGGGCTACGACGACCGCATAGAGTTTGACCTTGATTCCAACGGCGTCTACGGCGAGAAGGACAAGGACGAGGTGGGCGCCTGGATTATCTGCAACTCGTGGGGCGACGGATGGTGCAACAAGGGCTTCATCTACTGCCCCTACAAATACAGCGTGGCGGTGGGCACCAGCACCTCGCCGTGGAACTCGGGCCACTACAACTGGCGCAAGGACTACGAGCCCAAGCGCGTGCTCAAGATAGTGATGGACTACAGCCGCCGCTCCGAGCTGAGCCTCTGCGCCGGCTACGCTGCCGACACCTCTGCGCAGAAGCCGGAGGTGACCGAGGTGATGCCCTTCTTCAACTACGCCGGCGACGGCACGAAGCAGACACCCGCGCCCGAGGTGCCCATGCTGGGCAAGTGGCGCTTTGAATTTAACTACGACCCCATAGAGTTTGGCTACGACGTGACAGACCTCACCGAGGACTGCGACCTGTCGAAGCCGCTGAAATATTTCTTCATCGTCAACACGCGCTCTACCGCCGTGGGCGAGGGCCACATCTACAAGGTGTCGCTCATGGACTACTCCATTGAGCCCGAGGGCATGGAGATACCCGCCCGCATCGACACCGTCGGCATACTCAACGGCGGCGCCACGACCATAGTGTCGGTCACGGCGGCGGGCCACCAAATCAACGCTCCGCTCAACGCCGTGCTGTCGGGCAGCAAGCTGACGTGGAACGCTCCCAAGACGTCGAGCTACGACCTGCAGCACTACTATATATATAAGGAAGAGCAGAAGGTTGCCGAGGTGCCGGGCTTCAGCCTGTCGTATACGGTAGACGACGAGACTGCCACCTACTACGTGGCGGCTGCCTACGACTACAAGGACCAGACGGTGGTGTCAGCCAAGAGCCAGCCGGCACGCAACGCGGTGGTGCGCTCAAGCGAGGGCGCCAACAAGACGCTGGTGCTCAGCAACGCCGTGGTGGAAGTGCCCGGCGTGGTGAAGGAGCGCCTGCCGCAGGCGACGATTGAATTCTGGATAAAGCCCAGCAGCCTCGACGGCAGCAGCAATCTGGTGGGCGGCGAGTGGGGCTCGTTTGCCATCGCCCTTAGCAAGAGCGGACAGCTCGTGTGCGGCTGGGACGAGTCTGACCGCATCACCACCAGCACCAACACCGTCAAGGCGGGCACATGGGCTCACGTGGCGGTGGTGGTGGACAACAACGTGCTCACCGCCTATGTCAACGGAATGAAGAGAGGCGTCAAGACCTCTACCACCCACAGCGGAATGCCCGCCATCAGCAACTTCTGCATAGGCTCCGCCAACTGGCCGATGGACGCCGAGATAGACGAGTTTCGCCTGTGGTCGGAGGCGCGCACCATGAGAGACGTGATGACCAACCGGTTTACCGACATAAGCTGCCCCTCGGCGCAGCCCGCACTGCTGGCCTACTACCCGATGGAGACCTACGAGTCGGGCGGCTCGCTCTACCTCAAGGACCTCGCCTCGGGCCACGACGCGCTGCTGAGCGGCGCCACGGAGAGCACCGACTCTACGCTGCTGACGGGCGCCAACGTGCTCAAGACGGTCAGCTTCAGCTGCCAGGAAGACGTGGTATACGCCGGCGAGCCCGTGCAGCTGAGGTCGGAAACGTCGCTCAACACCGTGAAGTGGAGCTGGACCGCCAAGGGACTGGCCGACGCCAGCAGCAATGCCGTAAGCCCCTACTTCACCTTCCCCGCGGCGGGCGACTATGAGGTGACGCTCACCACCGAGGACAGCGAGGGCGACCAAGCCACCTACACCGGCACCGTGACGGTGGTAAGCCCCGAGGCGCCCACTGCCGACTTCGACATTGCCGCCGACACACTGGCTGAGGGCGAGCTCTTCTGCCTCGCCAACAAGTCGAGGGGCACCAACTGCGTGTACAAATGGACACTGCCCGGCGCCGACAACGAGGAGATAAACGGCGTCAACGCCACCGTGAGCTACAGCAGCACGGGCGTATATCCCGTGACCCTGACCGCCACCAACGCCGCCGGCTCCGACAAGAAGACAAAATACGTGACCGTGACACACACAGTGCCGGGCGTCAGCTTCTCCGTAGACCCCGACTTCATCACGCTGGGCAACACCACATATCTCATCGACGACACGCGCCACAACCCCGAGACGTGGAAGTGGACGGTGAGCAACGGCAAGCACACCACCATCATCAACGGCCAGAACTCGTCGTTCACCCCCAAGCACCCCGGCGTCTACAGCGTAACCCTCGAGGCCACCAACGACGTGGGCACCGGCTCCAAGACCGAGAAGCAGAAGTTCATCGTGGCCAACGCCGAGAGCTACAACGCCCTCAACTTTACGGGCGGGCAGAGCCTGGCGTCGACCTCCAGCCTCTTCGCCGACGGCACCAAAGCGTTCACCATAGAGTGGTGGATGAACCCCTCGCAGCAGTCGGGCGCCCTCAACATGGCGACGTCGAACGGCCAGCTCGCCGTCAGCACCGACTACAACGGCAACATGACCGTAGAGGTGGGCGGCAAGAGCTGCGAGTCGGGCAACGGCTTCGTGGTCGCCAACGAGTGGGGACACTACGCCCTGACCTTCAACTTCGGCCAGGTGAAGTTCTACCGCAACGGCGAACTCATCACCACCTCGTCGGCGCGCATCGGCACATCAACCACCGACTGGGGCACGCTGACCCTTGCCGGCGGCGACAACGCCTTTAGCGGACAGCTCGACGAACTGCGCATCTGGAAGAAGTGTCTGGCGCTCTCCGCCCTCAAGAACTATATCAACGCGCCGCTGGACAACGCGGAGGACCTCGCCGCGACGGGCGGTCTGGTGGCATACTACGACTTCAACCAGAGCGGTGGCAGCGTGAAGGACCGCTCCGGCAATGCCATAGACCTTGAGCGCATGGGCTTTGGTCCCGACGGCGACGCCTGGGGCCTGTCGAAGGGCGTCTTCACCCTTGACTTCGACACCACGTCGCCTGACACGATAGAAGCCGACGCCGACGGACTCACACATATCTACGAGTCGGTCGAGGCAGGCACTGCCAACAAATATGCCGGCATGAGCGGCAACATACGCCTCGCCCTGCAGCGGAAAGAAAACGTGCGCATCTACAACGCCGCGGGCCAGTGCGTCTTCAACGACGAGGTGGAGGGCGTGCACTACCTGCCCTTTGAGCCGGGCGCCTACATCGTGAACGGCACCAAGGTGATGGTGAAGTAGCGGGCGCGCCAGCCGCCGCTGCACAAATTGGCATAGCCGTACAATACAAATTGGCATTGCCGCTGGTGCACAAATTGGCATAGCCGCTGGTGCACAAATTGGCATAGCCGCGACAACACATTCTGACGCCGTGCGCCGGGATTCCGCCACTGGAACCCGGGCGCACGGCGCTGTCTTATGCCACATTTTTGCCGATTGCTGAGGGTTTTCGGATATAATTGCTTAATTTTGCACAGCGAAAAAAGGTGTGCAAAATCCGGGGCGCGGCTGTTAGGGCGGCTCTTGGGCGTGCGCCTTGAGGGTTGGCGCGGCGCGAGCCGCAACGAACCACAACGCAAAACAAGGAAAACGGTTAGTATGTCAACATCCAAAAAGAAAGCCTTGCTGATAGACGTGGCGCGCAAGCTGTTCGCCAAGAACGGACTGAACGGCACCACTATGAACGACATTGCCAACGAGTCGGGCATCTCGCGCCGCACGTTGTATGTTTACTTTTCTAATAAGGAAGAAATCTACTCAGCGGTCATTGAGACCGAGATAGAGCGCCTGTCGGACAAGATGGACGAGGTGGCGTCGCGCAACATAGACCCCGAGCTGAAGGTGGCCACGCTGATCTACACCCACCTCAACGCCGTGAAGGAGACTGTGGTGCGCAACGGCTCGCTGCGCGCCGAATTCTTCCGCAACATCTGGATGGTGGAGAAGGTGCGCAAGGCCTTCGACCACGAGGAGCTGGAGCTCTACCGCCGCGTCATCAAGGAGGGCTGCGAGACAGGACAGTTCCACGTGGAGAGCATAGACCTGGTCGCCGACGTGATTCACTACTGCATCAAGGGACTCGAGGTGCCCTACGTCTACGGACGCCTGGGCAACGGCATGACGCTGGACGAGAGCCGCCCCATCGTGATCAACATGGTGAAGCGCATGCTCGGCATCAACACCATGAAGCAGTGGGACGTGACCAAATTCATTGACTAACAAACAAAAGAAAGCTCCGCAACGGCTCGCCTACGGGGCAAGAACTATTGATTATAACAGCAAAAACAAATTTATTATGGGACTTTTAAGTGGAAAAACAGCCCTCATCACAGGCGCTGCCCGCGGCATTGGCAAGGCCATCGCCCTGAGGTTTGCGCAGGAGGGCGCCAACATTGCGTTTACGGACCTCGTGATTGACGAAAACGGCAAGGCGACTGAGTCGGAGATTGCCGCACTCGGAGTGAAGTGCGTGGGCTACGCGTCTAACGCGGCCGACTTTGCGCAGACCGAAGAGGTTGTCAACAAGATTAAGGAAGAGTTCGGCACCATCGACATTCTCGTAAACAACGCCGGAATCACCAAGGACGGCCTGATGATGCGCATGAGCGAGGCTCAGTGGGACGCAGTCATCGCCGTAAACCTCAAGTCGGCATTCAACTTCATCCATGCCTGCACACCCATCATGATGCGCCAGCGCAGCGGCAGCATCATCAACATGGCCTCTGTGGTAGGCGTTCACGGCAACGCAGGCCAGTGCAACTACGCTGCCTCTAAGGCCGGCCTCATCGCCCTGGCCAAGAGCATCGCCCAGGAGCTCGGCTCACGCGGCATCCGCGCCAACGCTATCGCCCCGGGCTTTATCGAGACTGCCATGACAGCAGCGCTGCCTGAAGACATCCGCAAGGAGTGGATCAAGAGCATCCCTCTGCGCCGCGGCGGCCAGGTGGAGGACATCGCCAACACGGCTGTTTACCTCGCCTCTGACCTCGCCAGCTACGTCACCGGCCAGGTTATCCAGGTCGACGGCGGCATGAATATGTAAGAAAAGGGCACTGCCCACACTTGACAGCGGCGGCCCGTCGGCCGCCAAGAACACTGAGATGCAGGTAATCTACGAAGACAACCACGTCATTGCCGTCAACAAGGCGCCCGGCGAAATAGTGCAGGGCGACAAGACCGGCGACAAGCCGCTCAGCGAACTGGTCAAAGACTATATTAAGGTGAAATACGCCAAGCCGGGCAACGTCTTTCTGGGCGTTGCCCACCGGCTTGACAGGCCAGTGAGTGGAGTGGTCGTCTTTGCGCGCACCAGCAAGGCGCTGCCGAGGCTCAACCTGATGTTCAGCCGCGGAGAGGTGGAGAAGACCTACCTCGCCATCGTGGCCAACCGCCCGCAGCAGGACGAGGGAGAGATAGAGTCGTGGCTCACGCGCAACGAGCGGCTCAACAAGTCGTTTGTAAGCAAGGAGGGTGCCCCCGGTGCCCGCTTGGCGCGGCTGCGCTACAAACTTGTGGCGACAACCGGCAGATACCACCTGCTCGCCGTGAGACTGCTGACGGGGCGCCACCACCAGATAAGGTGCCAGCTCGCCTCGATAGGCTGCCCCATCAGGGGCGACCTGAAGTACGGCGCGCGGCGCAGCAACCCCGACGGCAGCATCTCGCTCCACTCGTGGAGAGCCAGGTTTGAGCACCCCGTGTCGCACATAGCGATTGACCTCACAGCCCCGTGCCCCAACACCACGCTGTGGGAAACGCTGACAAGCGACCTCGACAACAACCTCACGCTATAACCAAGCAACGATGACAAAGACCCTGTCCATCATTATTCCGTCGTACAACGAGGGCGCGAAACTCTACGCTGTGCTCGAGAGAGTGCAGGCCGTGGAACTGCCCTACGGCATAGGCAAAGAGGTGATAGTGGTAGACGATGGCTCCACCGACAACACGGCGGACTATGCCCGGCAGTACATAGCGCAAAATCCCGGCTGCAACGTCCGGCTGCTGCGCCACAGCGCCAACCAAGGCAAGGGCATGGCCATACGCACCGCCATCGCTGAGCTGACCGGCGACATCGTGGTGATACAAGACAGCGACGCGGAGTACGACCCAAACGACCTCGCCCGCATGCTGAAGAAGATGGAAGACGAAGACCTGCAGGTCCTCTACGGCTCACGCTACACGAGCCACAGCGCCAACCGCGCGCTCTACCGCTCCTTCTACTGCGGCACCAAGATACTGTCGTGGCTCACCAACGTGCTCTATGGCCAGCACATCACCGACGAGCCCACGTGCTACAAGATGTTTCGCACCCCGCTCTTGCGCTCCATCCCGCTCAAGTGCCGCGGCTTCGAGTTCTGTCCCGAGGTGACCGCCAAGGTGGCGCGCTGCGGACTCAAGATACGCGAAGTGCCCATCAGCTACGCCCCCCGCACCGTGGCGCAGGGCAAGAAAATACGCGCCAAGGACGGCCTCATCGCCGTATGGTGTCTCCTGAAATACCGCTTCGTCAAGTAGCCGCACTTTCAAGGGCCACGCAACAGCAGGGCAACCTAATCACAACACGAATACTGCAACCACACACAAAAAAAGGGCTGGAGTCCATTCGAGGACTCCAGCCCTTTTTTGTGCGTGCAGTTCTAAGGCTACACGTTCCTAACCAAACATGTCGAAGAAATCAAGCTGCTTACAGTCTTGCTTTTTGATAGTCGAGGTTTGCGTCTTTGCGTCTTTCATCTGGATAAACTGAGACTGCTCTTTTATGATTTCTCTCACAGCTTCATCACAATTCTGCGTTTCTTCTGGCATAACTGTTTGAATGTCGTTAAACAAGCGAATAAGCGAACGACCCACAGCCCACGCCAAATTCACTGGGACAGCATTGCCTATCTGTTTATATTTTTCATTCATGCTGCCTTGAAACTGCCAATAATCAGGGAAAGTCTGAATCCTGGCATATTCACGCACGCTCAGAGGACGAGTTTCTAAAGGATGACAACGCTCGGTTTGCTTTTGGCATGGCGAACACGTAAGAGTCAACGACGGCTCGTCAAGTGACAACCTTCGAGCCATGCCAGTCTTGCCGCCTCCAAGATGCCAACTGCCGCCCATATAATCCTTGGCGACATCCTCAGGCAAATCTCTCCAGTCTCCACCTTGCGGAACCATTGACAATACCTCTTGTTTTTTGTGAGGGTACTGTGCGCCTTCAGACACAGGGACATCACAATCGAAAATTACGCTTTTAAATAGTGCGTCACGCAAAGTGAGCACCCTATGATATGGCGACGGCCAATGAAAAGTAACACGTTTAGCAATGTCATTGCGGATGGCAACAAGAATAAGTCGCTCACGTTTTTGCGGAACTTGATACATGATGGCCCTCAAAACGCGAGGTTCAACCAACGTGTAACCAAGCGCGGCGATAGAGTTGCGTATTGTCTCAAAAGTTCTGCCTCCTTCATGAGAAACCAATCCCTTAACATTCTCGCCAAGAAAAACTTTGGGTTGTGTTTCCTTTACAGCGCGAGCCAACTCAAAAAACAATGTCCCGCGCGTATCTCCGAATCCCGCCCCTTTTCCTGCATAGGAAAAAGCTTGGCAAGGAAAACCGCCTGACAAAAAGTCAATCTTACCCCTTAAGGGAGTAAAATCAATGTGACGCACATCTCCCTCTATCACGTTCCATTCAGGCTTGTTGAACTTTAACGTCTTGCATGCCGATGTTTCAAATTCATTGAGCAAGACGTGATGGAAACCTGCCAAGGACATTCCAAGAGCCAAACCGCCACCACCGGCAAAAAGTTCTATTGAGTTATATTGCCGAAGTGGAGTGACATTTTGTTCTTTTTCCCAGTTGCTTTCAAGCATGGCATGTACTTCGGGTATTTCATCCAGGTCTTCCATACAGAAAGATTTCTTCCCTTCATTCTCATAAAGAGAGAAGCGCCCTTTCTCGCCCCAGACTTGAACCGTGTGGTTAGACGTTCCTATTAACGCCGCCAAATTATTTCCGGAAATATATGTCATACTACAGTCCTCCTTTGTCTATAATTTCCTTTGCTATCTCTTCCACTTTTGCTAGAATAAGGGAACTGCCGTCTATACCGTCTTCCTCCACAACTTCTCCGAAAGCTTTGGCCAGTTGGTTATAGAAATTCTTGTCGGCAGTCAAATGTTCCCAAAATTCAGCACCGCACAAAACAGGATAATGAGCGTCTATCGCTTTATAATTGGCAGAAAGGTCTTCCCTATTCCCATAGAGGACACCTACTATGAGGTCTTCAAACTGCAGTCCCATTCTGTCCAACCGAGACTTGTTCATAAGATATTTAAAGTGTCCAAGTATGGTTGCAATGTCATCTTTGTTGATTGTTTGCGGACCAGCTTTGCATTGGCAGTACTTGCGCCTGCCGTCTAATGCGTCAACAAACTCAATGTCAATTCCGTCTATGCCAGAAGCTCCACCAACGACTTCTTGCAATTGTGAAGTGAAAATCTGAATGCATTGTCCAAAACTTGTATTAAGGCTTGTGCCAAGAATGCGTGGATAGACTAGAGCCTTGGCAAGGCTTTTTGGTTCGGTGTTGCCACACAAGAAAGCGGCAAGATAATTTATAAGGAAAGGGTTAACATTGAAACTGCTTAAGTGGAGCTTATTCAGATTCTTGAGATGATTTGGTATTATCACTGTACGAAAGAAATTCTTGCCGCTGCTGATAATCGCTTGCTTTTGTTCTGGTTTCATAATTAGGAGGTGTAATTCTAGTTTAATACAAGCACGAGACTTGTGAAATTCGTGTTTTATACTACCTGTTGATTTTGTCGTGATAATTTACAATGCAAGCATAAAAGCTTTAGCGCAAATATACTGACATTTATAGAAATTCACAAACTTTGCGTTGAAATAATTTATCATAGAAGACTGAGGGGAAAAACATCTCAGTTGAAAAAAGTAGGACTTCAGTTCATCAGAGAGCCACTTGGCATCATTTCGCGCGGACTTAATTTTTCCGGACCGCGGAAACGTGAACGCCAGGTGGCTCTCTGATGAAGAGAAGTCCTTGTCTGACGAAACGAGGTGTTTGGAAACAGAAAACGGGGCCCGGCTTGTGGCAGCCGGCCCCCGAAAGGAACGTGGTTTTTTGCCCTCTGGGAGGGCGGTAGGTTTTTGTTTGAGAGAATGAAACCTATATTGTCTGTGTTTTGGTTTTAATAATTGTCGTGTAGTTGCGAGTGGTCGCCGTGGCTGCGGTTGCGGTCAGTCGGCCAGTTTGGAGAGCAGCGTTATGAAGTCGTTGTTGAACGAGCCGGTGAAGTCCAGGATGCGCAGTCCGGCTTTGCCTCCGCCGTCGAGCAGCGCTATGATTTCCACCACCTTGCTGCCGTTTTGGCGTGTCCAGACTCGGGCTGCCACTTTGTCGTCGTTGCGCTTTGACGACTCGTATTTCTTGTAGATCTTCTTGTTGTCGCGTATCACCTTGTCAGCCAGGGTGCGGTAGGCTCCCGTGTGGTCGGAGGCCACGAGTATGCGCAGGCTCTTGATGCTGCGCAGGAGTTCGCAGACCACCTGTTTGTCTTCGGCGCTGACAGCGTCGCTTGCCGCATCTGTGGAGGCGAGCATCTGTATGACGTCGCGCATCATGGCGGGCCCTACGGTTATCTGCTTGTAGTCGGAGGGGGCGTAGGTGTCGGGGCTGGTCTCTATGCGCTGCATCATGCGCGCCACGAAGTCGTTGTCGTCGGAGGCCTGCGCCGCCATTGCCGGCAGGAGTGCTACCGCCAATGCCACAAATGTCTGGAGTATGTGTTTCATTTAAGTCTTTGTTTGGTGTGCGCCCATGGGGTCAGCCCCGCTGGGCTTTGCCGCGCCGCTACTTGGTGATGGCAGTCGGCTCTGCCTGGACTGCCGAGTCGCCGCCGAGCACGTCGCTCAGGTCCTGCAGCGCTCCGCGGACCTGGCTGTAGGCCACCTGCGGGTCGGAGTAGGTGTCGTGGTAGCCCGAATAGTTGTAGTTGACGGGTTCGGGGTCGCGCGAGTTCCAGTAGCTCGACGCTGCCACGCCCACCGTTATGACGAGTGCCACCGACGCCACCGCCTTGTAGAAGGGCACGAGCGAGCTGTTGAGCCTGCCGAGCCACGAGGAGCGCTTTGCCACCACGGGGCGGTCTGCCACGTTGAGGCGCTGCATGAGCTTGGCGTCGAAGTCGGCGGGCAGCTCCACACTCTGCTCTTGGGCGAGGGTGCTGAAGAGCGGCTTGTACTGCTCGAGCGAAGCGGGAATGTCCTGCTGGTTGAAGAAACTTTTCAGTATCTCCTCTTCCTGAAGGTTGGTCTGGCAGTCGAAGTAGCGTTCTACCAGGTTTTCGATGTACTTATAGTCCATAGTCGTTTTGTTTCATTAGTAGTTGTTTGAGAGCTTGCCGCGCCCTGAAGAGGGTGACCTTGACTTGCTCCTCGGTGATGCCGAGCGCCGCGACGATCTCCTTGTAGCTGTAGCCCTCGATGTCGCGCAGCTGGAGCACCTCTCGCTGGCGTGCGGGCAGAGCGTTGATTTTGTCGAGCACCATCTGGCTGCGCTCCTGGCGTGTGAGGCTCTCGAAGGGCGAGTCCGCCACTGCGGTCGCCGCGGGATAGTCAGCCTGGCTGTCGAGCCTCTCGTTGTCGCGCCCCGCCCTCTTGAGCGAGTCGAGCGAGAGGTTGCGGCATATCGTCATCCCCAGTGCCTCCGCCTCTGCGGCTGTCTGCAGGGAGTCGGTGCGTTTCCAGAGCCTGACGAGCGTCTCCTGAGTGATGTCTTGCGCCTCCGCGCTGTCTTGCGACACCCTCAATGCAAGTCTGTAGAACTTGTTCTTGAGTGGCATCACGTCTTTGTTGAAGTCTATCATGTCAGGTCTCTGTGAATATATAAACGATTGTTGCGGGCAAAAGTTACGCTTTATTGCGAAAAAAAATCCCCGCAAGGGCAATAATTTTGCGCCTCACGGGGATTTTTGATGGTTTTTTTGACGGATTTGCCGCCTCTGTATATTGTATACGGCGGCGCTTCTGTGTGTATTAGAAGAACAGCAGGCGCTGGCAGAAGTAGACAAGCATGCCGCTGAGCATGCCCAGCAACGCCCACAGGCTAAAGTGGCGGAGATACCAGCCGAAGCTTATCTTCTCCAGTCCCATGACGACCACTCCGGCTGCCGAGCCGATGATGAGGATGCTGCCGCCAGTGCCGGCGCAGTAGGCGAGCAGCTGCCAGAAGATGCCGTCGGTGGCGAAGTCGCCGGTGGGGGCGATGGGATACATGCCCATGCAGCTGGCGACGAGGGGCACGTTGTCGACCACTGACGACGCCACGCCGATGATGCCGGTGACGAGGTAGTGGTTGCCGCCCGTCCACTGGTCGAGCGCCGCGCCAAAGCGGCTCAGTGTGCCTGTCTCCTGGAGGGCAGCCACAGCCATCAGGATGCCGAGGAAAAAGAGGATGGTCGACATGTCGATGTTCTTCAGTATGCGGCTTACGCGCTGCTCGCGGTTGCTCTCAATCTTGCGGTTGTTGTAGAAGCACTCGGTGATGACCCAGAGGATGCTGAGAACCAGTATGACGCCCATGAAGGGGGGCAGGCCAGTGATGGTGCGGAACACCGGCACCAGTACCAGTCCGAGCACTCCCACGTAGAACACCACGTTGCGCTGGGTGAGCGAGAAGTCGTAGGCTGCCACAGGAGTTTCCTCGCTGTTGTCAGCCGCGGGCTCCAGCTGTCCCTTCAGCTTGAAGTGGAGAACCAGGCCAGGCACCACTACGGTGGCGAGCGACGGGAGGAGCAGTTCCTCGATGGGACCCAGGGTAGAGACGTTGCCCTTGATCCACAGCATGATGGTGGTGACGTCGCCAATGGGCGAGAAGGCACCGCCGGCGTTGGCTGCTACGATAATCATGGCAGCGTAGAGAATGCGCAGGCGCTTTCTTCTGACCAGCTTGCGCAGCACCATAATCATCACGATAGACGTGGTGAGGTTGTCGAGAATGGCTGAGAGGAAGAAGGTGATGAGGGTGATCTTCCACAGCAGCGAGCGCTTGCTCTTGGAGGCGAGCTTGTTGCGCACAAAGTTGAAGCCGCCGTTGATGTCGACCACCTCAACGATGGTCATGGCGCCGAGCAGGAAGAAGATTATCTCGCTCGTGTCGCCGACGTGGCTCAGAAACATGCTGTCGAACGAGGCGCCGGGAGCCAGATAGGCATCGGCGTTGAACGTGTAGAGCGTCCACAGCACTGCGCTCATGAGCAGTGCGATAGCGGTCTTGTTGACCTTGAGGTTGCCCTCCAGGGTGATGAGGAGGTAGCCCAAAACGAACGCAATAATAATTGCTAAAGTCATCGGTTAAAGATTTTGTTTGTTGGTTTGTTTGTACATGTGCATTTTCAGTACAAAATTAACAAGAACAAACGCTTTGCACGCTCGCGGGCGGCATCCTTAACCGATGTTTTTTTGACTTTTTTGCATAAGGTTAACACTTGCAGCCCGCCGCTATTGCCAACCTGCTCATTTCACTGAACAAAAACGGGGGGCGGAGCTATATCTTGATTATGACGCCCTTGCGGTAGAGCAGATGGGCGAGCAAGCCGACAAGGGCTACGACGAGGGCGGCAAAGAGGAAGGACGTCAGCTCATTGTCGCCAAAGGGAACCGTAAGCCAATAGTAAATGGCGTCCTGGAGCGAGAGGGGCGCGGAGGGGTCAGCGCCCAGCGCCGCGTGGACGGCGGTGCAGGTCACCGTGACGGAGTAGAGAGCGATGTAGAGCAGTTCGCCGACTATGTAGCAGAAGAGCGGATTGGTGCCGAAAATCTTCAGCAGGTGTTTGGGGAACGCCAGCTGGCGGATGTCGACGACATAGCTGAGCCACACGAGCGAGAGCGACGAGATGCCGCAAGTGGCGAGCACAAAGGTGGCAGACCACACGCGCTTGTTGACGGGGAAGAACATGTCGAGCAGCAGGCCCGCAAAGAGCAGCGCCGTGCCCCAGGCGGCTATGCGCAGCAGCTTGGCGGCGAGGGCGGTGCGGGTGGTGACGAGCGAGCCTACGCAGAAGCCTATGATGGTGTGGGCAATGCTGGGCAGCGTGCTCAAGATGCCCTCTGGGTCGCAGCCACCGTCGTTCATCATGTGGGTGCCCAGCAGGGCGCGGTCTACCGTGGCGAGCAGGCTGCCGCCGCCATACTCAAAGCCGCCGCCCACATAGGTCAGCGCGGCATAGACGGCGAGGATGGCGCCGGCTATCACCGCCATCCACCTTCTGGACACCGCCACGGCGAGCAGTGAAACGACGAGGTAGCACACGGCAAAGCGCTGCAGCACGCCCGGTATGCGGAGCTCGCCAGCCGAGGGGAATCCCGCGGCGCAATAATTGATGAGCAGCCCAAGCAGGAAGAGCACTGCCGCGCGCCGCACCACCTTGAGCAGCAGCTGCCTGGAGAAGGCGAAGCCGCGCTTCTGGAGCGAGAGAAACGTGGTGACACCCATTATAAAAAGGAAGCACGGAAATATCACATCGGCAAGCGTCAGCCCGTCCCAAGCGGAGTGGCGCAGGGCGGGGCACACATAGTTCCACGAGCCCGGGCTGTTGACCACTATCATGAGCATGATGGTCAGCCCGCGCAGCAGGTCGAGGGCTTCGAGTCGTTTGGGTTTTTCGGCTTCCATTGGTGGCAGGTTTTAGGCAGGTTGCGAGTTCAGGGTGGGTCAGTGAAACGGCGCAAATTTACGCATTCCCGACAAGATATCCCCCCGTCGCTGCCAACTAAGGACCTGCTGCCCGCTGGCGCGCGACCTTTTTGTGTGTAAAATTTTGGCTTTTGTGTTTTTTTTCGTTCCTTTGTACCTTTTGAAGAGTGCCGGCCGCAGCTGGCGCCAAAACAAGGAATATGGTTGACATGCGGAAGATTAGACAACGGCTGGCGGACTGCCTCAGGCGGCCCGTGACGGAGTGTTGGCAGTTTCTGCTGATGGGCGCGGTGGCGTGGCTGGTGCTGTTTCACCTCACCCAGTGGACGGGCGACCCCTGGTGGATGTGGCTGCCTGCCCAGATTGCCGACCTCTATGTGGTGGCGCTGCTGGTGTGTCTGCTGCCCAAGGGCTGCCGCAAGTGGGTGCTGGGCGTAGTGAGCGCCTTGATGTACGTGCTGTTTTTTGCCGAGAGCTTTGTCTACCAGCGCTACTACACCCACTTCACGCCCCAGGTCCTCTCGATGGTTTGCGAAACGACCTCCGAGGAGTCCAGCGGATTTCTCAAGATTTGTCTGGAGTCTCCCAAGCTGCTGACCGTAGCGGCGTGGTGGGTAGGCGTGGCGGTGGTCCACGTGGCTCTGGCCGTGGCGGTGCGCCGCCCGATTGAGGGCAAGAGGTTGAGACGGGCCCTGCTGGCAGTGGTGGCGGTGTGCATGGTGTGGCGCGTGCCCTCGGTCGTGGAGACCGTGCGTTTCCTCACGCTGAGCGAAACGGGGCAGGCCGAGCGCACCGATTTCTCCGCCTTCCACTCCTCGCCATGGAGGATTGTCTATTCGTTGAAATTTGCACAGCTCGCGCAGGGCGAACTCCAGAACCTGGCCGACAACATGCGGCACATGGAGGTGGAGAAGAGCGGCGAGGGCGTGCCCTGCATAGTGCTGGTGGTAGGCGAGAGCTACAACAAGCACCACTCCGCCGTCTACGGCTACGGCCTGCCCACCACCCCCTTCCAAAGCAAGGCGCAGGAGGAGGGGCTGATGGTGGCCATGAAGGACGCCGTGACGCCGTGGAACGTCACCTCGATGGTGTTCAAGCAGCTGATGTCCATCAGGGCGGGCGGCGAGAACGAGAAGTGGACCAACGGAGTCCTCTTCCCCGCCCTCATGCGCAAGGGCGGCTACCGCGTGTCGTTCCTCAGCAACCAGTTCTACAAGTCCAACCGTCAGAACACCGCCAACTTCAACGGCTCGTTCTTCCTCAACAGCCAGCCCTTCGACAGCCTCTGCTTTGACGAGCGCAACGCCAAACACTACGTCTACGACATGGGACTCGTGTCGTCGCTGCCCAAGAGTCCCGTGCCGGGCAACCAGTTCGTGATACTCCACCTGCTGGGGCAGCACCAGCCCTACGCCGACCGTGTGCCCAAGGAGCAAGCCAAGTTTAAGGCCAGCGACATCAAGCGGCGCGACCTCACCGCCGACGAGAGGCAGATTGTGGCAGACTACGACAACGCCACGCTCGCCAACGACAGCGTGCTGGCGGCAATCTACAACCGCTTTGCCGACCGGGAGGCCATAATAATATATGTAGCGGACCACGGCGAGGAGGTCTACGACGGCAGCATAGGCATGTTTGGCCGCAATCACAGCGCCAGCCCCACGCCCCAGATAATGTGGGCAGAGTTTGAGGTGCCGCTCGAGATATTCTTCACGCAAGCGCTCGCCGAGAAGCGGCCGCAGCTGGTGGAAGCCGCCCTGGCCGCGCAAGACAGGCCCTGCTCCATCGACAACCTGCCCCACACGCTGCTGGGCCTGGCGGGCATCAAGAGCAAGCACTACAACCCGCAGCACGACCTGCTGTCGGCGCTGTTCAAGGCGAGCCGGCGCCCCGTGAAGGGCCTGACCGTCACCTACGACGAGATAATGAAACGCAAGAAACAATCGCCTACACCCTGACACACCGCCATGTCCAGACAAACCGTAACAATGCTCAAGGGCTTGGGCATACTGCTCATAGTGGCGCACAACTACATGCACTGGCTGCCGGCGTGTGTGGACGAAAACGAGTATACATTTGACGTAGGGCGCATCAACCTGCTGGCGGACTACCTGGCGCAGGGCGGTCCCCACGTGGTGCTCAACCTGCTGAGCCACTTCGGGCACTACGGCGTGGCCATCTTCCTCTTCCTCAGCGGCTACGGGCTGACGAAGAAATATGAGCCGGCCTTGGGACTGCAGCCGGCGGCGGCGCCCTCCGCAAGACTCGTGCCGTTCATCCTGAAGCACGCCCTCAAGTTGTGGAAACTGATGGTGCCCGCGCTCATCCTCTTTGTGGCAGCCGAACTGTATCTGGGCACATGGAACAGGCCCTGGCCGCGGCTGCTCCCCCTGCTGGGCTTCTACAGCAATCTGCAGCCCGAGCGCGACCTGATACTGGGCCCCTGGTGGTGGTTCGGGCTGATGATGCAGCTATATATAATATGGAGGCTGATAGTCTACCGCAGCGGCAAGCTGGTGCTCTACGGCGTGATGGGGCTGTGCCTCGCCACTCAGATAGGCGCCGCCTGGATTGAGCATGCCGACCTGGCGACAGACACCACGCTGACCAACTACCTGCACTACAACTTCCCGTGCTCTATGCTCGCCTTCGGGCTGGGAGTGGCCCACGCGCGCTACGGCCTCTACTGGCTCCGTCAGTGGTGGTCGCCCTTGGTGGGACTGTCGCTGCTCATCGTCGGGGCGTTCAACGCCGGCATTTGGTGCATCAGCCCCGTGGGCATGCTGATGATAGCCGTGACCTTCGGCCATAACGCCGACGCCCGCCTCCGCTCGCAGAGGCGGTGGTGCATCACGCCGCTGCGCATCTTGGTGTTCTTCGGCGAGATATCGGCATGGCTCTTTGCGCTCCACCCCGTGGTCAGAGCCTATGCCATCAAGATGGCCAAAAGCGGCGGCGACCTCCAGGTCTACCTGTCGGTGCTCATCTATTTCACCGCCTGCACACTGCTGGCGTGGCTCTTCAGCCTAGCCACAAAAAAACGGCGTGCCGACACAATAAAAAATAACGCCTAGAGTTATCAGTTATAGAATTTTTATGAAAATCACGAGACTACATACAGCCCGGCTGGCTGCCGCCGCACTGCTGGCGCTGCTCTTTGCCCACAGCGGCAAGGCGCAGTACGACCCCTCCTTCACCCACTTCTGGATGATAGAGTCGCAGTTCAATCCGTCGGTGGTGGGCAACACCACCGAGCTGAGGGCCACCGGAGTCTACAACGCCCAACTCACGGGCTACGAAAACGCGCCCAACACCATGGTGGCGGCGGTAGACATGCCCCTCTTCTTCGTGGGGCCGCAGCACGGCGTGGGCGCCTACTTCATGAACGACGAGGCGGGCGCATTCTCCATGAAAAACGTGGCGCTGCAGTATGCCCACCACCGCAAGCTCTTTGGCGGCACGCTCAGCATTGGCCTGCAGATAGACCTCCTCAACGAGACCTTCGACGGCTCCAAGATTGACACCGAAGACGGCAACGACCCCGTCTTCTCCTCCTCCAGCGTCAACGGCTCCAAGATAGACGGCTCGGCAGGCCTGACCTACCGCTGGAAAGACCTCAAGGTGGGACTCTCCGTCAAGCACCTGACAGCGCCGACCATACTGCTGGGCGAGAAAAACGAAATAAGCATCAAGCGGTCGTACTATTTTACCGCAGGATACAATATTAAGCTGAGAAATCCGTTATTCAGCATACACCCCGATGTCTTCTGGACATACGACGGTGTCGACCACAAAGGCTACATCCACGCCCGCCTGCAGTACGACAATGACGGGAAGATGCTGTTTGGGGGACTGAGCTACAGTCCTTCCACTTCGGTGGCTCTGGTCGTGGGCGGCAAGTTCCACGGCGTGGTGCTCAGCTACTCCTACGAGGCCTTCACCTCGGGAGTGGGCCTCGGCAACGGAAACCACGAGATAGTGCTCTCCTACCAGGCTCCGCTCAACATCTACAAGAAGGGGCGCAACCGCCACAAAAGCGTGCGCCTGCTCTAGCCCGGCAGCCCAGAGCCGCGGGGCTTTCGGCATCGCCGGCAAACAAAGACATTCATAACAAAGAAAAACAAAAAAACATATCTACCATAATATGAAAAAGCTCAGCAATTTGGCAGTCGCATCCATGGGCGCTATGCTCGTGTGCTCGTGTTTTGGCGGCGGCGGCCTGCAACAAGGCGGCGAGGTAACAGGCGTGTCAGGCAGGTCATTCGTTGAACCCACTCCATACGGAATGATAAAAGTGGAAAAAGGATTCCTCAAAGTCGGACTTACCGAAAACGACACCCTCTGGGGAGCCGACGTGCCAAGCAAGGAAATTTCTGTCGACGGATTCTGGATGGACCAAAAGGAAATAACCAACTCTCAGTACCGCCAGTTTGTGGCCTGGGTGCGCGACTCCATACTGCGCGAGCGCCTGGCAGACCCCAACTACGGCGGCATAGAGGCATACAAGATTACGGAAGACGAAGAGGGCAACCCGCTCGAGAAACCCTACCTCGACTGGACGAGGCGCCTGCCCTACAAAAACCCCACCGAGAGCGAAGAGCTCGCGCTCAACTCCATCTACACCACCAATCCCGCCACTGGCGAGAAGATGCTCGACGCCTCGCAGATGAACTACCGCTATGAAATCTACGACTACCAGAAGGCGGCGATGAGGAAATATCGCCTCAACCCCGCTGAGCGCAACCTCGACACCGACGTCAAGACCGACCCCTCCGACGTGGTCATGATTTCTAAAGACACAGCCTACATCAACGACGACGGACAAATCGTAAGGGAGACCATCACCCGCCCCCTCTCCTCCTACTACGACTTCCTCAACACCTATATCGTCAACATCTATCCCGACACCACCTGCTGGGTCAACGACTTCGCCAACGCCAACAACGAGAAGTACGCCAAGCTCTACTTCTCGTCGAGCGACTACAACGACTATCCCGTGGTGGGAGTGACCTGGGAGCAGGCCACGGCCTTCTGCGCCTGGCGCACCGAATATCTCCTCAAAGGACTGGGCAAGGAAGCGCGCCAGATGCAGCGCTACCGCCTGCCGACCGAGATAGAGTGGGAGTTTGCGGCGCGCGGCAAGGACGGCAACACCTTCCCCTGGACCGACTCCACAATGGTCAACAGCAAGGGCTGCTACTACGCCAACTTCAAGCCCGACCGCGGCAACTATACACAAGACGGCAACCTCATCACCTCACGCTGCGGCATCTACGGAGCCAACTCCAACGGACTCTACGACATGGCGGGCAACGTGGCTGAGTGGACCTCCACCGTCTACACACAGTCGGGCGTGCAAATGATGAGCGACCTCAACCCCGAGCTCACCTACAAGGCGGCCATCGAAGACCCCTACTTCCTCAAGCAGAAAGTGGTGAGGGGAGGCTCGTGGAAAGACCCCGAGTCGATGATACGCTCAGCGTGGCGACAGAAGGAGTACCAGAACCAGCCCCGCTCGTTCATAGGCTTCAGGTGCGTGCGCTCGCTGGCGTCTACCAGCAATTCGCGCTCTACCAAGATGGGCAGCAGCAAGAGCAGCAGCGCAGGCGGCGGCAACTCGTCCACCAAGCTCTCCGTGCGCAAGACACGACGCTAATCCCTACACAGACATCCCTTTCTAAACACGACAAAAACACACAATCATGAATATAGTAGCAATGCTGCAACGCTGGATGGACAGCAAAATTGGACAAACATTCCTCAACTACGCATACAGCTGGGGCGCCTCGGTCGTAATCTTGGGCACCCTGTTCAAACTGACCCACTTGCCGGGAGCCAACCTCATGCTCTTCAT
This sequence comes from Lactococcus garvieae, assembly GCA_963631415.1. Classification (GTDB taxonomy): domain Bacteria; phylum Bacteroidota; class Bacteroidia; order Bacteroidales; family Bacteroidaceae; genus UBA6382. The sequence continues at coordinate 22,841 of CAVGQS010000001.1, forward strand.
CGGTATGGGCACCGAGGTCGTAGTGTTCTTCCTGTCGGCGTTCGACCGCCCCTTTGAGAAAGGCAGCGACGACGAGACGGAGACCAGCGCCCAGCCTGCCGCACCAGCCGCAACCGGCTTCACGGCTGCAACTGGCGGCTTTGCAATGACCGGCGGCAGCGAACCGGCAGCTGAAGGCTTCACTCCCGAATCCGCGCCCCAGACTGGCGGCAACGCAGGCGGCGGCGCAGCGGGCGGCGGCACATTTGTGGGCGGCGGCACCATCGTGATAGGCGGCGGCAACGGCAGCGCAGCACCTGCTGCAACGACCGACGACAGCACGCCCGACTACGGCACCACGCCCGACGAGCCCTCTGCCACAACCGACTCGCTCCAGGCGGCAGCAAACGCACAGGGACTCACCGGCGGCAGCCTGCTCGAAATCATACGCCTTGCCAACGAAGAACTCCTGCAGCGCGCACAGGCTTCGCTCACTCCCGAGATGGAGGAAGCCTCCAAGCAGTATGTTGAGAAACTGCAGCTGCTCACCGAGACTCTCGACCGCGTAGAGAAGCAGTCCGCACGCCTCACCACCGACAGCGAGGAGATGACCAACCTCAACCGCACGCTCACCGGCATCAACACCGTCTACGAGCTCCAGCTCAAGAGCGTAAGCCAGCAGATTGGCACCATCGACAACATCAACGAGCAGACACGCCGCATGGCAGCACAGATAGAGGAACTCAACGGCGTCTACTCGCGCATGGTCAAGGCACTCACCGTCAACATGAAAAACGCAGCCGCCACCTCCGTCGACTGACACCCCCCCTACACAACACACACCCTACCCTGAATGGCACTAAAGAAGAAACAGATATCACCGCGCCAGAAGATGATCAACCTCATGTATGTGGTGTTGATGGCTATGCTGGCGCTCAACGTGTCCAACGACGTCCTCAAGGGACTGCAGCTGGTCAGCGACAGCCTCCTGCGCTCGGCCGACAACTCGCAGACCGAGATAAAGGACATCTACAAGAGCTTTGAGGAGCAGATGGCCAAAAACCCCTCCAAGGTGAAGCCCTGGTACGACAAGGCGCAGGAAATACGCCAAAAGACCAACCAACTCTTCAACTTCGCCCAGCAGCTCAAGCTCGCCATAGCGCGCGAGGCCGACGGCTCCGACGCCAACCCCGACAACCTCGTCCACAAAGAGGACCTCGAGGCGGCGCAGCAGATAATGCTCGCACCAGCCGGAGGCAAAGGCCGCAAACTCTACGACATGATAAACAGCTACCGCGACTTCATCCTCAAGATGACGCCCGACAAGCGGCAGATGGCCATCATCTCGTCCAACCTCTCCACCGACGTGCCCAAGACAGCCGGCAACCTCGGCAAAAACTGGCAGCAATATATGTTTGAGGCCATGCCCGCCATCGCCGCCACCACCATGCTGACCAAGCTCCAGACCGACGTGCGGCAGGCAGAGAAGGAGGTGCTCCACGAGCTCCTCGCCAACATCGACATCAAGGACATCCGCGTCAACGAACTCTCCGCCTACTGCCTGCCTGAGGCGACCACCCTCTTCCCCGGCGACGAGTTCCGCAGCCGCATCTTCATGGCTGCCATCGACACCACGCAGCGCCCCGAAATCTACATCAACGGCAACAAGATCAACCCCAACGGCACCTACAACTTCCGCGTGGGCGGTCCCGGCGAATACACCTTCAAGGGCTACATCACCATGCCCAACGCCGCCGGCGAAATCATCAGGCGCGAATTCATACAGAAGTACAATGTCATAGCCCCGCCCTCCGGCGCCACCGTGGCAGCCGACATGATGAACGTGCTCTACGCCGGCTACAGCAACCCCGTCTCCGTCTCTGCCAGCGGCATCTCGCCCGACAAGATAACGCTGACCATGGAGGGCGGCACCCTGACGCGCAACGACAACAACGGGCACTACACAGCCCGCCCCTCAGCCGTCGGACAAAACGTCACCTTCAACGTCACTGGCGTGGTCAACGGCACAGTGCAGAAGATGGGATCCTTCTCCTTCAAGGTGCGCAAACTGCCCGACCCGACCGCATTCATACCATATAAGGACGACAAGGGCAACGAAAACCACTTCATGGGCGGACGCACCTTCCCCAAGGCCACGCTCCTCAACACGCAGGGCATCGGAGCCGCCATCGACGACGGACTCCTCGACATACCCTTCCAGGTGCTCAGCTTCGAGACCACCTTCTTCGACAACATGGGCAACGCCATACCCGAAAAGTCTGACGGCAGCAAGTTCTCCGAAAGGCAGCGCAACATGTTCCGCCGCCTCTCGCCAGGCAAGCGCTTCTACATCAACCGCGTCAAGGCCATCGGCCCCGACGGCATACAGCGCAGCCTGCCGCAAGCACTCGAAGTCATCGTAAGATAAAGGCCATACCAACCAGCTAACAAACTAACAACAACACACACAATATGAAACGCACATTCATCCTGCTTTCAATAACACTCATGACCATAGCCACCGTGGCACAACCGCCGGCACGCCTGCGCCAGCAGGCCACCAAGGCCGACAACACCAAGAGCACCGCCTCGGCCGTCAAGACCAGCGAGCGAGCCGCCCTCGAGTTTCCCACTCAAGGCGAAATGCCCAAGGACGCTGCCTGGCGCCGCGACGTCTACAAAGTGCTCGACCTCACCAACGACCACAACGCCGTGCTCTACTACCCCGAAGAGCCGCAGGGCGACAAGATGAACCTCTTCACCTACATCTTCAAGCTCGTCATGCGCAAGCAGGTCAAGGCCTACGAATACACCATGGACGGCAACGAGAACTTCAGCGACAAAAACGCCATGAAGCCCATCGACATTCTCACGCGCTTCGAAATCCCCCACCAGACCAACGGCGACAAAATCCGTGTGGAAGACGCCGACATACCCTCCGCGCAGGTCAAGAGCTACTACATCAAGGAGTCAACCTACTACGACCAGAACACCGCGCAGTTCCACACGCAGGTCACCGCCATCTGCCCCGTGCGCAAGACCATCGGAGAGTTCCTCGAGGAGGAAGCCCCCACGCCCCTCTTCTGGATCAACTACGCCGACATCAGCCCCTACCTCGCCAAGATAGCGCTCATGAACTCCAACTACAACAACGCAGCGCAAATCTCAGCCAACGACTACTTCACGCTCAACCAGTATGAAGGCAAAATCTACAAGACCGTCAACCTCCAGGGCAAAGTGCTCGCCAACTACTGCGAGTCAGACTCAGCCCTCAAGAAAGAGCAAAACCGCATAGAGAAGGAGATAACCACACTCCAAGACCGAGTGTGGGGCAAAGACTCCGTCAAGATAAAGGCAGCGCAGCTCAAGGCGCAGCAGCTCAAGGCAGCACAAGACTCCATCGACGCCACCAAGCCCGTGCGCTCCACGCGCAGCACCAAGAAGGTCAGCAAGGCCGAAGAGCAGTCCACCTCCAGCCGCTCGCAGCTCAAGCGCGAAAAGTCAAACGCCACCCCGCGCTTCTCGGCACGCCGACAGCGCCACTAAGGCAACGACACAACTAAGACAAGCACGCAACCGCTAAGACAATAGCACAATTGCCTAACCACAATCCGGCATTTGCGGCCACAAACCTCCGCAGATGCCGGATTTTTTTGTTCCTTTCTTGCCGCTATCGGCAAGAAAACGGCTACAATCCCAATCTGCTCTCCACAGGTTTGCTGTCCGCTAAAACCTCAACCGCCTGCAAAGCGAGCACCCCGAGCCTTGCAAGGAGAGCCTCGGCTTCCATATATACAATCTCGGTTCCCTATATATATAATAAGGTAGGGAGCCTTCCCCAAAAAGACTGCCCCGCATTTTGCGTTTTACGCTGTGCATTTACAGCGCCGCGAGGGAACCCTCCCTTTCAGAGAAGGGCCAGATTGGGCACTTTTGTATGCCCCTTCATTTTCAGCACGTTACGTTTGGCGCGCACTTAAGAATTTTTAAGTAGTACTTGAGCGATTGAAAACAAGGACTTAAAAAAATTTTATGCGGACTTAACGAAAAAATCTCGGGGGAAACGCTGCAACGTTTCGGGCGAAACAAAGCAACGTTTCGAGGCGAAACGTTGCAGCGTTTCGCCCGAAATTTTTTCGTTAAGTCCGCACGAAAATTTTTTAAGTCCGCACAAAAATTTTTTAAGTCCTACTTTATAACTTTGAAATGTTTGCGAACTGTTTGTTCTTGTTGTTTTATGACCGCCTTTTTGGATATTTGACAGACAGGAGATTGCCGGGCAAAAAAAATCCGCAGCCCTGGTTGTTAGGGTTGCGGATTGGCAAGCGTCGTGTCGTTTCGGGATTTTGCTGCTTAGGAGTTTGGCGGACAGCAAGGGGCTTTTCAATTTGATTCGCCGCTGAGCATACTCCTTACCTCCTTGTCGAAATCAGAGTCGATGCGTTGGGTGCGGTTGAAGATGTCGTATTCTGCCTCGGCTTTCTGTTTGGCTTCGGCTGCGGAGATGCTGCCCTTGTCGGGCAATATCTGGTAGCGGCGAAAGGCGAGGAACTCGTTGACGCTTGCGGAGAACTGCGACATGTTGAAGGTGTTCTCGCGCTCTATGAGGTCTTCGATGTAGTCAAAGAAACCGGTGACGGCGCGTTCCAGCTGGCGTATTTCCTTCTCTTGCAGATAGTTTTTGGCTATGCTGGCATCCGACTTCAGTATGCGGCCGTCGGGCGCGTTCTTCCACGTGGTCAGTCCCATGTGGTCTTTGGTGTGGTCGGCCTTCGCATAAATGATTTCCGCTTCCGTCTGCCCGGTGATGGCGTAGTGGAAGCGGTTTTGCACCATGGCATAGAAGTCGCGCGTGGTGGGCGAGTTGCGGTCGTAGTCGGTGCTGCACTCTGCGTAGATGTCGGTGATTTGTTGCCAGATGCGCCGCTCGCTCGCACGGATGGAGCGCACGCGATCGAGCAGTTCCCGGAAGTAGTCCTTGCCGAACAAGGCTGTGCCCTGTTTCAGCCGCTCGTCGTCCATGGCAAAGCCTTTCTTTATGTACTCGCTGAGTATCTTCGTAGCCCATTGGCGGAACTTCGTCGCCTTGGCAGAGTTTACGCGGTAGCCAACGGCAATGATGGCGTCGAGGTGGTAGAAATCCACTTGCCGTTTGATACTCCTTGTCCCCTCGACTTGAACTGTTTCCATTTTGGAAATAGTTGACTCTGCCAGCAGTTCGCCCTCGGCATATATGTTTGCCAGATGCTTGCTGACGGCAGGCACACCCACGCCAAACAGCTGCGCCATGGCCTTCTGCGTACACCACAGCGTTTCGTCCTTGACCACCACTTGCACCTTGCCCTCGTCGTCGGGCATTGAGTAGAGAATAAACTGTATTTCGTTGCTCATTGTTGGCATAATTCGTTATTCTATATCACCCATTTCTTTTTCCAAATCCTCTATTTGTGGCAACGCTGAAGCTACGTCAGCAAATAGTTTCTCTGTTTCGTACTGCGCAATGCCCATTGGCTGGGTAATACCACGTAGGGAGAACTCTGCTTTCTTATCGCTTTTGGTACGGCATAGAAGCAAGCCCACAGTCGGCTTGTCGTCAGTAGACTTCACCGAGTCATCCACTACAGAGATGTAGAAATTGAGCTTGCTCACATACTCCGGTTTGAACTCTACGGCTTTCAGTTCCACCACAACATAACAGTGTAGTTTTAGATGATACATCAGCAAGTCGATGTAGTAGTCGTCCCCGTCTACCGAAATGTGGTATTGCCTGCCAACATAGGCAAATCCGCTCCCCATTTCGAGAAGGAATTCTGTAATCTTGCTTGTTAGAGACTTTTCTATATCTAACTCGTTTTGCAATGCAACTGTACCAAGAAACGAGAAATTGTACGGGTCTTTGAAAATGTAACGAGCCAAGTCGGACTGAGGGGGTGGCAATGTCTGCTCAAAGTTATTGATGGCATGCCCCTTTGCATTGATGTACCCATTGTCTATTTGAAGTAGCATCACATCACGGCTCCACCCATTCCGTGCTGTTTCCGTTATATAATAGGCACGCTGCGCTTCGTCTTTTATCTTGGATAATAATGAGATATGGTGATACCACGAAATTTGCGCTAGTGGCACTTGCACCAACTCTTTGCCGTCACTCTCTAATTTTGCAAGTGTCGCTTGCAAAATTGGCAACTCCTTTAATTTTGCAAGTGGCACTTGCAAAAATGGGAAATCTGGATAGTGCACAGCAAAACTCTTCATATATCCAAGATTGCGTTTTGAATAGCCACGGTCATCTGGATAGCGAAATATTAAATCCTTTGACAGTTGCTCAATAACCTGTTTCCCCCAACCTTCCTCTTCTTGTTTCTGCAATATGCTTTTCCCGATATTCCAATATAGCGACAATGTGCCCAGATTCACACTGAGAGCTGTTTTCAGTTTTGCAGTGTCAATAAGTGCCTCAATATCTTTGCGCCATTGAGCATATCCATGAGGCAAGGTACCCTTATTAGCCTTTATAATTTCATCCATATACCACTACTTTCAGGTTAAATCTCGCGTTAAACGCAAATTTATGGACAAAGTTAAGACTTTATCCAGTAAAGATTAGTATTTTTGTACGAAATAAAACATTGAGAATCACCATGAAAAGACTTTGGCTCGCCTTGTTGCTGGCGGTTGCCGCTCCGTTGGCGGCGGTGATGGGACAGACGGTCAGTTGGGACGAGTTTGCGGACTTCTATTTTCCTGATACTGAAGAGAGTGACGAGGGCGTGAGCCTTTATGACGAGTTGCTGGAGATGCACCGCAATCCGGTGAATATCAATACGGCGGAGCGCGCCGACCTGCTGCGCATGCCGTTTCTCAACGAGGCGCAGGCTGACTCCATCATGAGCCTGGTGAAGCGGTCGCACGGCCTCTACAGCCTGGGCGAACTGCAGTTTGTGAAGAACCTCCACCACAGCGAGATAGTATGGATGCCGCTCTTCTTTGTGTGCAGCCGCGAGGGCAAGCGCACCAAAGACGACAGCAAGCAGGGCAAGCCCGACGGCGAGAGCAACATAGAAACCAAGAAGCTGCAGACCGAGATTTCCACCACTGTCGACGTGCCCCTCTACCAGCGCGAGGGCTTCAAGAAGCACTCGCAGGAGGTGCTCGAAAAGAATCCCAACAAGCAATATCTGGGCGACAAGGTGGCGACCACCTTGCGCTACCGCTCGTCGTACGCCAACAGGCTCTTTTGGGGACTGACCGCCCAGAAGGACGAGGGCGAGCCGTTCTGCTCCAAGGACAATTTCCTCTACGACTCCTATTCGTTCTACCTGGCTGGCAAGACCAACGGCGTAGTGAGCCAGTGGATTGTGGGCGACTACAGGGGCAACTTCGGCCTGGGCCTCACCCTGGGCTCCTCGCGCCCCGACGCCATGAGCATATTGTCGTCCTACAACCCGCGCCAGCAGGGATTCACCAAGCACACGTCTTCTGACGAGGCCTCCTTCATGCGCGGCGGCGCCATCACGCTCAAGACGGGGCGCGCCACTCTGCACGCCTTCGCCTCGTGGCGCAAGCTCGACGCCACGCTGTCGAGCGACAGCATCTCGACTATACTGACCGACGGCTACCACCGCACCAAGCTCGAGATGTCGAAGCGCGGCAACATACAGGCGCTGCAGGGAGGGCTCTCGGCAACGCTCGACCTCGACGTGGTGACGCTGGGACTGCAGGCCACCCACACCCACTACGACACGCCCTTCCGCACCCCCACGGCGCTCTACCGCAAATACTACTTCCGCGACCAGGACTTCGGCAACTACAGCCTCTACTATGCCTTCAGCAAAAACAAGCTGCGCCTGTGGGGCGAAACCGCCACGTCGCTGCAAGGGGGCATAGCCACTCAGCACCGCCTGCAGTACGCGCCGTCGTACGGCCTCAAGCTGGTGATGCTCCACCGCTACTACTCCACCCACTACCTGTCAGCCACCGCCCAGAGCTACCGCGTGGGGTCGCGCATACAGAACGAGCACGGCATCTTGGCAGGGGCGAGCCTCAAGTTCAACGAGTTCTGGCAGCTGATGGTCTTCGGCGACTACGCCCACTATCCCTTTGCCATCTACCAGACCGAGCACCCGTCTAACGCCATTACCGCCACTTCGCAGCTCACCTTCTCGCCGTCGAAAAACACCACGCTGATGGTGCGCTACAAGTTCCGCCAGCGCCCGCAGGACAACAAGAGCGACGAGCTCGACAACAAGCGGCAGCACTCCTTCAAGCTGCAGGCGCGCTACCCCGTGGGGCGCCACATCAAGATGACCTCCGCCGCTGACCTGACCCTGCTCTCGCAGCCCGACAAGGACAACTCCAGCGGATGGATGGTGTCGCACAAAGCCACTGCCGCGCCCACCTCGTCCACGCGCATCAACCTCGCCGCCGCCTTCTTCCACACCGATTCCTACGCCGAGGCGCTCTACTTCAACGAGCCCAGCCTGCTCTACTACGCCTACTCGCCCTCGTGCTACTACCACGGGCAGCGCGCCTCGCTGTCGGTGACGCAAAAGCTGGGCATCCTCAGCCTCGCCCTCAAATACGGCATCACCCACTACACCAACCGCGACACCGTGAGCAGCGGACTGCGCGCCTACGACGGCTCCACGCTGCAGAACATAACCGTGCAGGCCATGGTGAAATTTTGAGCGCCAAGCCGCTGCACAAGCCAAAAACTCCTTACCTTTGCACCCAGCTAACAAACCCTATCGTTTATGTCGACAATAATATACCCGTCGCCAATATTCGGCCCCATCCATTCGCGCCGCCTGGGCATCTCGCTTGGCATCAACCTCATGCCCGCCGACGGCAAGGTGTGCACCTTCGACTGCATCTACTGCGAGTGCGGCTACAACGCCGACCGCCGGCCTAAGCAGAAGAGGCCCACGCGCCAGGAGGTGAGCGCAGCCCTCGAGGAGCGTCTGGTCAAGATGACCGCCGAGGGACAGCTGCCCGACGTGCTGACCTACGCCGGCAACGGCGAGCCTACGGCCCACCCCGACTTCCTGGACATAGTGAAAGACACCATCAGCCTGCGCGACAAGTACTGCCCCAATGCCAAGGTGTCGGTGCTGAGCAACGCCACGCTCATCGGCCGCCCCAACGTGTTCGAGGCGCTGCGGCTCGTAGACAACAACATTCTGAAACTCGACACCATCGACCCCGCATATATAAATAAGGTGAACCGCCCCACGGGAGCCTACAGCGTGAGCGACATCATCGCCCAGATGAAGCGCTTCGAGGGCCACTGCATCGTGCAGACCATGTTCATGCACGGTGCCATCAACGGCCTCGACGCCGGCAACGTAAGCGAGGAGTTCATTGCCCCCTGGCTGCAGGCGGTGGCTGACATCAAGCCGCAGCAGGTGATGATCTACACCATAGACCGCGAGACCCCCGACCAAGACCTGCGCAAGGCCACCCACCAGGAGCTGGACGCCATAGTGGAGCGCATCAAGGCGCTCGGCATAGACGCCACAGCCTCATACTAAGCGCTTGTTTACTGAAACACCACAACCGTTATGATAAAAGACAACTGGAAACAAAAAGGATACATCGACGAGCCTCTGCCGCAAGGCATTGACCTGAAGGCGGAGATAAAGAGGATATGCAAGGAGAAAAACGCCGTGATACTGGCCCACTACTACACCGACGGCGCCCTGCAGGAACTTGCCGACTTCACCGGCGACAGCCTCGCCCTGGCGCGCAAGGCAGCCAACACCGACGCCGACATCATAGTGATGTGCGGTGTCCACTTCATGGGCGAGACGTGCAAGATTCTCAGCCCCGGCAAGAAAGTCCTCATACCCGACCTCAACGCCTCGTGCTCGCTCGCCGAGAGCTGCCCCGCCGACGAGTTCCGCAAGTTTGTGGAGGCCCGCCCCGGCCACAAGGTGATATCCTACGTCAACACCACAGCCGCCACCAAGACCGTGACCGATGTGGTCGTCACCTCGTCTAACGCGCGCCAGATTGTGGAGTCGTTCCCCAAAGACCAGAAGCTCATCTTCGGCCCCGACCGCAATCTGGGAGAATACATCAATTCCGTCACCGGGCGCCAGATGGTGTTGTGGAACGGCGCGTGCCACGTACACGAGCGCTTCTCTACCGGCAAAATTCTGGAGCTCAAGACCAAATACCCCAACGCCAAGGTGCTCGCCCACCCCGAGTGCAAAGGCCCCGTGGTGAAGCTCGCCGACGTGGTGGGCTCCACCGCCAAGCTCCTCAACTATGCCGTTGAGAGCGACGACAAGCAGTTCATCGTGGCCACAGAGAGCGGCATCCTCTTCGAGATGCAGCGCCAGGCGCCCGACAAGGAGTTCATTCCCGTGCCGCCCGACGACGGCGAGACGCAGGGCGTGACGTGCGGCTGCAACGAGTGTGCCTACATGCGCCTCAACACGCTGCAGAAACTCTACAACACGCTCAAGTATGAGTGGCCGGAGGTGGAAGTGCCTGCCGACATCATCGACAAGGCCCGCAAGCCCATCGACGAGATGCTGTCAATAAGCGAGAAACTGAAAATCTGAAGCGGAACAACCGCAGTTCCTGCTATCCGCCAAATCACAAAATGCTGTCCGCTAAAACACAAAAAAATGCCCGAAGCCAGCAAAAAGCCAGCTTCGGGCATTTTTTTTGTATCGTCAGTTTCATTTCTTTTCAATAACACTGCGCCCCCACTCATAAACCTTGTCTAAGTTGGGAGTATGCACGACGGGGAGGGGCAAATTCTGGTCTTTAGCCAGTTCGCACACAAACCTCAGTCCGTAGGGGAAATCTTCCGTAAAATATCTGTCGGAGAAATCGGGCACCCAGCCTCCTGCGGTTTGTTTCATCGGAGACTTGATTCCCTGGAATGCCTTGATGCTCCTTATCTTTCGGGTCAGAGACTGCGCGTCGGTGCTCTCGTAGTATTCCAGCAATGGCGGCAAAAAGCCGTCTGACACGGGGACACGCTTCAGCACCTCGAAGAACTCCTTGTCCATCTTGATGAGCAATTCTGAGGCCTCGTCGATCCACTCTTCATAGAAAAGGATGTTGTGGTCAGCGCGGGTGGAGGAGTTCCAAGAGGAGAACATGGAGTAGAGCCTCGCCGTGTGCAGAATAGGATTGCTGTTGGTCAGGCTGGCCTCCCAGTAGTTCTTCAGCAGATGTACCGGACCGTCGAACAAGCGGGACACCTCATCGGCAAAAAGCGCCTTTTCATCGTCTGCTACGTTTTCCACTGCAATATTGTGGCTCGACTTGTAGCCCAGCAAATGCGCGCTGTGGCCGTAGTCCTCCACTCTGCATATAAACGGAACGCGCTGGAATCCCCATAACGGCTGGGTCGGCTGCAAGATTTTCAGTGCCTCAAAAAAGAATCCCGTGGAGCAAACAACACTGCCCACATACGTTTTTGGCCGCAGATAGGGCTTTATCTTTTCCAATTCATCCTTAATCAAGAAGCCGGGCAAGCACACCAAGACAACATCGGCCGAGGGTATTACAGCCTCTGGCTTGTCGGTAATGTCGCACAGGCCTCCCTTGATTTGTTTCCCGTCGCAAGCGTCTACAAGGATTTCTTTTGACCATTTGTCAGGGCGGCTCGTCAAGACTGACACCGACAAGCCTTTGCCAGACAGATAGCCGGCAATAACCGTCCCCTGCGCACCGCCGCCGCAAATGCAGATGTTTTGAAAATCCATTTCTCTCTCAGGCTTCTACAGTGATTTCAATATGCTGATCAGTCGGTCGTTGTCCTCTTTGCTCCTCACCGCCAGGCGTATCAAATTGCGGCCCTCCATGTTGTGCTTGCGGCCGCAATTGGAAATGAGGACGTCGTTTTCTATCAAAGCTTGGGTCAATTCGGCAGAGGTGTACTTGGCAGTGACTTCACACAAGAAGTAGTTGGCCTGCGAAGGAATAACGCGCAGATAAGGTATCGCCTGCAGCTCCTTGAAGAACCGGTCGCGCTCCTCCACAAATTTGCCGCACGCCTTGTAGTAGTCCTTTTCGTACTTGCCGAAGATTTGCATGTAGAACTCGCCAAACGAGTTGATGTTCCAAATGCTCACTTCCTTTTTCATCCTTGCTATCAAGTCCATATCTGCCGTAGCAAAGACGCCAAGACGAAGGCCTGGCACGCCGTAGGACTTGGAAATGGACCTCATCACCATCAGATGCCGGTGGGATGCAAGGATGTCGTTGTGCAGCAGGCTGTTGTTTTTATAATCGGAGGTGAAGTCCACGAAACTCTCGTCTACCAATATGGAGATGCCCTTGTCCTCACACCAGTCAACGAGTCTCAGGACATCAGGTTTTTGCATGAAGTGGCCGGACGGGTTGTCTGGATTGATCAGCAAAAGCAGCGAGATGCCCTTGTCGCCATAGAACGCCATCAAGTCGTCGGCAGTGTATGAATAGTCCTCTGTAGTGCAAACGTAGGGCACCAGCTGCGACTCTTTCAGCCTGTTAGGATATTCATCGAAGGTCGGGTAAATAACGCCAACCTTGCCGTCTGTGTGGCTCTCCATCACAACTTTTATGAGCTCAGCGGCGCCATTGCCTACGACCACATAGTCCTGATTAATGCCAAAATATTTTCCTGCCAACAAGGAATTGACGTACATGCCGGACGGATAGTTCTCGAGCAGCGCATCAAAGTTGGCCTTGATTTCATCCTTCATCCTCTTGGTGGGGAAAAAAGGATTGACGAGGTAGCAGTAGTCCATCAGCTTCGGGAATCGCCAATATCCGCCATATCGGCGATGATATTCGTGGTATTTCACGGTGCCGTCAGAAAAGAGGCACGAGGCGATGTCCAAGTCTTGTATGTCGTCTATTTCGTACCACTTCTCGTTGTTTATGGGCAAAGCCTTGAGCTGGCTCTTGTGCAAGAGCGTCATCACTCTAAGCACTTCTTCATAGTACTCGTTGTCGCCCATCACCTTGCTGTATGCCTCGAGGAAGGGCACATACTGGTCGCGGCTGAATTCCTTGCTGAATTTGTAGATATTTACCGTCTTGTAGTAAATGTCCACGTCCTCATAGCGGAAAGCCTGTTTGGGGATGAAGTTGATGATATTGCGGTCGTCGTCTATGCGCACCATGGTGCCGTCCATCCAAGACTCATATTTTGCCACCAACGCCAGATTCTTGTCCGGGTGGTTAATCAGCATCTCCAGCATCCTGTCTTCAAAGATGAGGTCAGACTCCAGAAGAATCGTGTCGTCCTTGCACAGCTCCTCTTTTGCCAAAGACAAAGAGTAGATGTTGTTTGTCTTGTCGTATATCGGATTGCTGATAAACTCTATGTTCAAAACGTCGTCGTACCGATGACCGATGTAATCCATCAGTTTCTGACCCTCATATCCTGCAACGATGACAAGACGCGTCAGATCGTATTTCGACAGTTGCGTGATAAACCGGTCTATCAGACGAACCCCGTTTACCTCAAGCATGCACTTGGTGTTGTTCTTAGTCAATTCGCCAAGCCGCTTTCCCATGCCCGCCGCCAGTATTATAGCTTGCATATATCGTCTATGTTGTTGTTTTCCTTAAAGTTGTATGGTTTCTTGGTGTTTGCCTACTTCATGTTGTCCACGCACCTGAACATACGGCTCCACCTTATCTTGCCGTCAAACCAGCCTCTGTCCTTGTCGAGCGAGAGCCACACGAAGATGGGCTTGCCCACTATGTGGTCTTCGGGCACGAAGCCCCAGAAGCGGCTGTCGGCAGAGTTGTCGCGGTTGTCGCCCATCATCCAGTAGTAGTCCATCTTGAAGGTGTATTTGTCGGCAGGCTTGCCGTTGATCAGGACGCGGCCGCCCTTGGTCTCCACCTTGTTGCCTTCATACACCCTGATGCAGCGGTCGTAGAGGGCCAGGTTCTGCGGAGTGAGCCTGATGCTCGCGCCGCGCTTGGGAATCCACACGGGGCCGTACTCGTTGGCGGTCCAGCCCGTGTTGTAGGTGTGGGGATAGAGGGTGTAGCAGTCCACTTCTTCGCTCTTCTCTATCTTGGCCACGATGTCCTTGCGGGCTTCGAGCGCCTTCTTGGCCTTGGCGGTGAGCGGCATGCGCAGCACTGTTCCGTCTTCCGACACTACCTGGCTGCGGTCCTCCACGCTGATGCCGAGCTCGCGGCAGAGGTCGTCGGGCAGTCCCGTCTTGAGCGTCACGCGATAGCTGTACTGCACGTTCTTGGGCTGAAACATCTTCTTGCCGTCGGTATAGACAGCGCCTTTTGTTATCTTCAGAGTTTGTCCGGGCAGGCCCACGCACCTCTTCACGTAGTGCTCGCGCATGTCTACGGGGCGATACTTCAGTTTGCCCACCTCAGCCTCTTGAGACACGAGCATCTGCCTGCCCATGCCGTATTCCTCCTTGCTGAGCGCCAGCTGCTGGTCGATGGGCAGCGCCTTCGACTCGTTCACATAGTCGTCGAACGTCTTGCCCTGGTTTTGCGCCATCAGCATCTTGCCCACCTGGTAGCACTCGGTGTAGTAGTCCTGGTTCTGGTAGTTGGCAAGCACCGTGTCGCCCGACGGGTAGTTGAACACCACGATGTCGCCCTGCTCCACTCTGCCCAGTCCCGCCACGCGCTCGTAGCCCCAGCTGATGAGCTCAGAGAAGCTGTTGCAGCCGAGCAGCGGCATGGTGTGGCTCGTCAGCGGCATGTGGATGGGGGTGAAGGGCTTGCGGGGGCCGTAGCTCACCTTGCTCACAAAGAGGTAGTCGCCCGTGAGCAGACTCTTCTCGAGCGACGAGGTGGGTATCACGTAGTTTTGGAACAAATACAGGTTGACGAAGTAGACCGCCACCAGCGCAAACACTATGGCGTCTACCCAGCTCATCAGGGTGCGCAGGGCAGGATTCTTGATGTTGCGCCACCAGCCCCAAGGTATCTTCTTGGTGATGTAGGCGTCGAAGATGAAGGGCACCACTATCAGGCCCCACCAGCTCCTCACCCACAGGCAGAACAACAGCCACACCACTATCACCACGCCGCACGTCACGCTCCTCTGGAGCAGGCTGCGCTCGGCCTTCTTCTTGCCGCCCCTTGCTTTTCTGAAGTTCATCTGGACCAAAAGTTTTTCTTACTTATTTGAACAGGTCGTCCATCGTGAGCAGTCCGCTGTGGTTGGCGGCATATTCGGCTGCCATCACGGCTCCAAGCACAAAGCCGCCTCTCGACTTGGCGCGGTGGGTTATCTCTATCTCGTCAAACTCGCTTGAGTAGGTGATGGTGTGGGTGCCCGGCACTTCGCCTTCCCTCACTGCGCTCACCACCAGCTGGTCGGGCTGGGCCTCGTCGGTGCCCTCCACTGTGCCGTCGGGCTTGCGCACCGTGCCCTTCACCCACGACTTCTTGGCGGGGTAGTTGTCGATGAGCGTTTCAGCCAGGGTGATGGCGGTGCCAGATGGGGCGTCGAGCTTGTGCACGTGGTGAATCTCCACCATCTTGGGGTCGTAGTCGCCGTAGGGCGCCATCATCTGCGCCAGCCGCGCATTGAGCTGGTTGAACAGGTATACGCCGAGGCTGAAGTTGCTGCTCCAGAACAGGGTGTGCTCGCCCCCGCGGCACATGCCGCAAATCTCGTCCATGTGCTCCTTCTGCCAACCGGTGCTGCCGGTCACCACCTTCACGCCGCGCTCAAAGCACTTCTTGATGTTGTCGTAGGCGGTCCACGGCGTGGTGAACTCTATCGCCACGTCGGCGGTCTTGAACTCTTTGCTGTCAAAGTCGCTCTGGTTGTCAATGTCGATGATGCAAACCACCTTGTGGCCGCGCTCCACGGCCAGCTTCTCTATCATACGGCCCATCTTGCCGTAGCCTATCAATGCTATGTTCATTGTTGTGTTTTTTATTACTTTATTGCCTTTTTGTTGCAGTGCGCAACATTTCATTCTACAAAAATATAACAAAATTAAGACTCCACTAAATTTTTCCCCTTTTTTTATTGTTGCTGTCCGCTAAAACTCAAGCGAACCACCTATTATAAACGGTTGCTGTCCGCACCACACTTCAAAGTTATAAAGTAGGACTTAAA
>CAVGQS010000002.1:0-33095 GCA_963631415.1 Lactococcus garvieae
GGCGAAACGTTGCAGCGTTTCGCCCGAAATTTTTTCGTTAAGTCCGCACGAAATTTTTTTAAGTCCGCACAAAATTTTTTTAAGTCCTACTTTATAACTTTGAAGTGCGCGCGGGCAACTTTTCTTGGTGTTTGCGGCGGGGAAAAGGGTGGCGGAAACGGCTCGTTACGGGGTCGGCGGGTGCGTTTTCTAAAGGCATTTTGTAAGTTGGCGCAAATGTGGCGGAAAAGGGGTGTGCCACAGCCTATCTTTTTCGTTTGTTTAACAATTTTGTAACAATTTTGTAATAACTTTGCTGCAATTACATCAAAGACTATCAAATGCAGACAATTGTAAACATTTTTTCCTTGCTCGGCGCGCTCGGCTTGTTCCTCTACGGAATGAAGATAATGAGCGAGGGCTTGGAGAAATTTGCCGGCGACCGGTTGCGCAACATACTGGCGGCAATGACCAAAAACAGAGTAATGGGCGTAATCACCGGTTTGAGCGTTACCGCCCTCATCCAGTCGTCTTCGGCCACCACGGTGATGGTCATCTCGTTTGTCAACGCGGGCCTGATGACGCTGACTCAGGCCATCGGCGTGATAATGGGCGCCAACATCGGTACTACCATCACGGCTTGGATTATCTCGGCCATCGGCTTCAAGGTTGACATCGCCGCCTTCGCCCTGCCGCTGCTCGCCATCGGCATCCCCCTGATATTTGGCGGAAACTCCAAGCGCAAGTCAATCGGCGAGTTTATCTTCGGATTCTCGTTCCTCTTTATGGGCCTGAGTTTCCTGCAGCAGTCGGCTGAGGACATACAGATGGGCAAGGCCGTGGCGCTGATGCTCGCCAAGGTGGCTGACGGCGGATTCTTCACCATCATCCTCTTTGTGTTTGTGGGCGCGCTGGTGACCATGCTGGTGCAGGCCTCGGCTGCCACGATGGCTGTCACGCTGATGCTGTTTGACATGCACATTCCGGGCTTCGGACTGGAGCAGGCTGCCGCGCTCGCCATGGGCCAGAACATCGGTACTACCATCACGGCGTTTATAGCGGCGCTGACCGCCAACACCCAGGCGCGCAGGGCTGCGCTGGTCCACACGCTGTTCAACGTGTTTGGCGTGGTGCTGGTGCTGTGTATGTTCTATCCGTTCTGCGATGGCATCGACTGGTTTGTGAGCAACGTGATGGGCGCTCCCGACAACGACCTGTTTAAGCTCTCAGCCTTCCACACTGTATTCAACGTGTTCAACACGCTCGTCCTGATATGGTTCGCCAAGCAGATAGAGCAGATTGTCTGCAAGATTCTGCCTCAGAAGGAGAAGAAGGAAGAGCCTCGCCTGCGCTTCATCGCCGGCGGTCTGCTCTCTACGGCTGAGCTCTCTATCGTGCAGGCCCGCAACGAGGTGGGCGTGATGGCCGAAAGGTGCTGCCGCATGACAGACATGGTGCGCAAGGCGCTGTCGTCGAAGAAAGACAGCGACTTTGACGGCTGCTTCAAGCGGGTGGAGCACTACGAGCAGATTACCGACAACATGGAGACGGAGATTGCCGACTACCTGCGCAAGGTGAGCGAGGGACGCCTGTCGGATGATTCAAAGAAACACATCACGCAGATGCTGCGCGAGGTGGACGAGCTGGAGTCGGTGGGCGACAGCATGTACAACCTGGTGCGCACCCTCTCGCGCAAGCGCCAGCACGAGCCCGCAGCGTTTACCGACGAGCAGAGAGCGCACATGGAGGAGATGCTCAACTTCACTGAGGAGTCGCTCAACAATATGTATAACATTCTTGAGGAAGACCTCAGCAAGCCGATAGACTTCGCCAAGACCTACCAGATGGAAAGGCGCCTCAACGACTTCCGCTCCAAGTGCAAGGACGAGAACCTCGAGGCTGTCAACACCGGTGTCTACAACTACCGCCTGGGCACGTTCTTCAACGATTTCATCGGCGAGTGCGAGCGCATCGGCGACTACGTGGTCAACGTGGTGCAGGCCGAAGACAAGGCGCGCAAACCTGTTGTATAGGCAGACGCCAAAGAGGATACTACAGTTTGTGGGCTGGGTGAAGAAGAATTTCACCCAGCCCACATTTTTTTTGGCTGTTGCGAGGAGTCTTTTTTGGCTGTTGCGAGAAACTTTTTTGTTTGGCTGTTGCGAGGAGTGTCAGCCAGCGCGCTTCCCAGCCGTCGTTTCTCAGTCGTCGCTGTCGTCGTCGTCCTCGTCGTCGTCCTGCCAGCCTTCGCCCCAGTCGCCGTTCCAGCCGCGAAATCCTTTGTGGAGCAGGCAGTCGGCGTGCTTGCGCAGGAGCAGTTCCACATCACCCAACTTGACGTATGCGTTATTCTTGTTCATTGCAATATTCATAACTTTGACTATAAAGACATTACCAACACAAACAGTACCAGCAACACCCACAGCAACACGATGCGAGACTTGACATACAGCCGCTTGATTCTATTGATTGTGTAACGGTTCATAAATGTATTATTTTGATGGTGCAAAAGTAGTGGCATGATATTACAAAACCGCTACAACCCTGTTACACCTGAGCGAAAATAGCGTGAAGAAGCGGGTACGAAAAAAGCCCCGTACAAGCGACACTAGGCTGTCGCTGTACGGGGCTTGTGCGTCAGGAGGAGGCGGCGAGGCTCAAGGCCTCAGCGTCCCGCTGGCGTCACTTTGTTTTGTCTTCCACCCACTTGCGGGCGTTGACAAAGGCTTCTATCCACGGCGTGACGTCGTCGCCGAGGCGGCCGGCAGGATATGTGCCGCACTGCCAGGGGAAGAAGGCCCTCTCGGGGTGAGGCATCATGGCCAGATGGCGGCCGTCGAGCGAGCAGATGCCCGCTACGCTGTAGTCGGACCCGTTGGGGTTGCCGGGATAGTTGTCATAGCTATATTTGAGCACTACATTATATTTGTCTTCGGGATACGGCAGGCTGAAGCGTCCCTCTCCGTGGGCCACCCATACGCCGAGCTTGTTGCCGCTGAGCGAGCCGAGCATCACGCTGCGGTTGGTCTGCACGGTGACGCCCAGGTAGGCGCTCTCAAACTTGTGGCTCACGTTGTGGAGCATCTTGCTGCCGCCATTGAGTTCGGGGTTGACGAGTCCGAGCTCTACCATGAGCTGGCAGCCGTTGCACACGCCGAGCGACAGGGTGTCCTCGCGTGCGTAGAAGCGCTCGAGCGCTGCCTTGGCGCGCGGATTGTAGAGGAAGGCGCCAGCCCAGCCCTTGGCGGAGCCGAGCACGTCGGAGTTGGAGAATCCGCCGCAGAAGACTATCATGTTGATGTCATCGAGCGTTTCGCGGCCGCTGACGAGATCGGTCATCATCACGTCTTTGACGTCGAAGCCAGCCAGATGGAGCACATACGCCATCTCGCGCTCGCCGTTGGTGCCCTTCTCGCGAATGATGGCAGCCTTGACGCCGCTCTTCTCCCTGCGCTCAGGCGAGATGCCGTATTGCGCAAACTTGCCGGTGAAGTCCTTGTTGTAGGCAAACTCCACGGGCTGAGCCTTGTAGTTGACAAAGCGCTCGTCGGCCTGGCCGTTGAAGGACTGCTTGGTGTCGAGCAGGTAGGAGGTGTGGTACCACACGTCGCGCAGATAGTCGATGGCGAACTGATGGGTGATATTGTCTTGGGTGAGCAGTATGTGGCGCTCGTCGGCAGGTTTGCCGATTTTGACGAACGCTACGCCCTCGTCTTCCAGAATCTTCTTGAACTCAGCCTTGTTGGCGTCGGCCACCTGAACCACCACGCCGGGGTTTTCGGCAAAGAGGATCTTCACGAGGTCGGTCTCCTTGAATCCGTCTACGCTTATCTCCATGCCGCCCTCCGTGTTGGCGAAGCACATCTCAAGCAGCGTGGTTATAAGGCCGCCTGCCGATATGTCGTGGCCAGCCATCAAGAGGCCTTTGTCCACCAGCTGCTGAACGGCGTTGAACGCCGAGCGGAAGTATTCGGGGCTCTTGCACTGTGGCACGTCGTTGCCCACGCAGCCGAGGCTCTGGGCAAAGGCTGAGCCGCCCAGGCGCAGGTTGTCGAAGCTGAAGTCTATGTGGTAGAACGTGCTCTTGGCGTTGTTGACCATCACGGGAGAGACCACCTTGCGTATGTCGCTCACCTGACCGCCGGCGCTGACGATCACGGTGCCCGGCGAGATGACCTTCTCGCCGTCGGGATACTGCTGGCTCAGCGAGAGGGAGTCCTTGCCCGTGGGCACGTTGATCTTGAGGGCGCAGCAGAAGTCGCTCAGCGCCTCTACGGCATTGTACAGGCGCGCGTCTTCGCCCTTCTGCGAGCGGCAGGGCCACATCCAGTTGGCGGAAAGCGACACGCTGTCGAGTCCCTCCTCCAGCGGAGCCCAGACGATGTTGGTCAGAGCCTCCGAAACGGAGAGCTGCGAGCCGGCGGCGGGGTTTGCCAAGCCAGCCTGCGGCGCATGGCCGAGGGCGGTGGCGATGCCCTTCTTGCCTCTGTAGTCGAGAGCTACGACTCCGCAGTCGCTAAGCGGCAACTGCAGTTCGCCCTGGCACTGCTGGCGCGCCACCTTGCCGGTCACCGAGCGGTCCACCTTGTTGGTGAGCCAGTCCTTGCAGGCCACGCTCTCCATCTGCAGCATCTGCTCGAGGTATTCGGCTATCTTGCTTTCTTCATATTCGGGGTTCTTGTACTTGCGCTCCACGGTCTCGTCCACCATCACCGTCTTGGGCGAGTGGCCGAACATCTGAGCCACGTCGAGGTCGAAGGGCTTCACGCCGTCGGCCTGGCGGAAGGAGAAGTGGGCGTCGCCAGTCGTCTCGCCCACCACATACATCGGGGCGCGCTCGCGCTCCGCAATCTTCTGCACGTGCTCTATGTGCTTCTCGTCAATGAGGAGACCCATGCGCTCCTGGCTCTCGTTGGCGATGATTTCCTTTGCCGAGAGGGTTTTGTCGCCGATGGGCAGCTTGGTCATGTCTATCTCGCCGCCGCAGTCCTCCACCAGTTCGGAGAGGCAGTTGACGTGGCCAGCCGAGCCGTGGTCGTGGATGGAGACGACGGGGTTTACGTCCTCTTCACACAGCGCGCGGATGAGGTTGTAGTCGCGCTTCTGCATCTCGGGGTTGGCGCGCTGCACGGCGTTGAGTTCTATGCCGTTGGAGTAGCGGCCTGTGTCGACCGACGACACGGAGCCGCCGCCGAGTCCGATGCGGTAGTTGTCGCCGCCTACAACCACTATCTTGTTGCCCTTGGCAGGCTCTTTCTTGAGGCAGTCGCGCTTGGTGCCGTAGCCCACGCCGCCCGCAAGCATTATCACCTTGTCGTAGGCATATTTCTCGTTGTTCTCCTGATGCTCAAAAGTCAGCACCGAACCGGCAATCAGCGGCTGGCCAAACTTGTTGCCGAAGTCGCTGGCGCCGTTGGAGGCCTTGATGAGGATTTGTTCGGGGGTCTGGTAGAGCCATTTCCTGACGGGCAGGATGGACTCCCACGGGCGCTCGCCGTCGAGGCGGCTGTAGGCGGTCATGTAGACAGCCGTGCCGGCAATGGGCCACGAGCCTACGCCGCCGCCCATACGGTCGCGAATCTCACCGCCCGTACCTGTCGAGGCACCGTTGAAGGGCTCCACGGTGGTGGGGAAGTTGTGGGTCTCCGCCTTGAGCGAGATGACGCTCTCTATGTCCTTGATGACGAAGTAGTCGCTCGTGCTCTGGTCGCCGGGGGCAAACTGCTCCACAACGGGGCCTTGCGAGAACGCCACGTTGTCCTTGTAGGCTGACAAGATGTGGTGCGGGTTCTCCTTGGTGGTCTTCTTTATCATGGCGAAGAGCGACGAGGGCATCTCCTTGCCGTCGATTATGAACGAGCCGCCAAAAATCTTGTGGCGGCAGTGCTCCGAGTTGATTTGTGCAAAGCCGAAGACCTCAGAGTCCGTCAGCTTGCGGCCAAGTTCGCCCTCCACCTTGTGCAGGTATTCTATTTCTTCGGGCGACAGGGCAAGGCCCTCCTCCTCGTTGTATTCCTCTATGTTCTCGATGGTCTTGATGGGCGCGGGCTTGATGTTGGTTTCAAAGACCTTGCCGTCAAGGTTGTGGTACATGCGCTGGAGCATCGGGTCGTGGTCGGCGTCTTCGCTCTCCACCCTGAAGTATTCCTCGATGCGCTCCACGCCCTTGATGCTCATGTTCTGAGTTATCTCCACGGCGTTGGTGCTCCAGGGGGTGACCATCTCGCGGCGCGGGCCCACAAAGAAGCCCTCCACCACATCGCTTTCCACTACTTCAGCACCGCCGAAAAGCCAGCACAAAGCGCTCACGTTTTCCTTTGACAGAGGCTCGGTGGCCTGTACCGCAATCACGCTTTCTCCCGGCGTCTTGTAAAATTGTATCATCCTGCAATGTATTACATTATTATATGTAGCAAAGTTACTACTTTTAGGAGGATTATACCCCCTTTATCGCATATTAAAATTGCCGGCGGCGAGACACTGTTTGGACGCGCTGCACCTCCACAAGCAAAAAGCGGGATGATTTTTGCGCCGTATCCATACAAAAAAACTACATTTGCAGCTGAAACATTATGGAAAAACAGACAATTAGCCAAAACCTCCAACTTTCCACCAACCAAAACCTCAACCAGCCATGCGACGACTAATGTATTTCATCCTCCTGGCACTTCCGCTAAGTGTCATGAGCGCCCAGAGCGACACCACAGCACAGGCTCGCATCAACGCTTTCGCAAAAAACCTGAAAGCATTCGACAAATTCTACACGCAGGAGAAGGTGTACCTGCACCTCGACAACAACGGCTACCTGCCGGGCGAGAACATTTGGTTCAAGGCCTATGTGTTCAGGGCGTCAACGCTGTTGCCCACCGACGTCAGCAAGGTTCTCTACGTGGAGCTGCTCAGCCCCCACGGTCAGGTGGTGGACTGCAAGACACTGCCCATACTCAACGGACGCACATACGGCGACTTCAAGCTCGACAAAAACTCTTGCCACTCCGGATTCTATCAGGTGAGGGCCTACACGCGAGCCATGCTCAACTGGGACGACGCCTTCATCTTCAGCCGCGTCATCCCCGTCTATGAAGAGCCGACCGACACCATTAACTTTACGGACACGAAGGTCGCCGAGACCGTCTACAACTACAGGAAGAAGAACGACCAGATACGCACCGCCCCCGAGCCGCTGACCGCGCCGGGCACCCAGGAGAAAAGCAACGTGATGCTCTCGTTCTTTCCCGAAGGCGGATATTCCACCCTCGGACTTGAGTCTACCGTAGCCTACAAGCTGACCGACGTCTACGGACTGCCGTTGCGCGACAGCATCATGGTCTACGACGGCAACGGCAAAGTTCTCGCCGCCTCCCACACTTCCCACGATGGAATGGGCAGTTTTTGCCTCGCGCAGACGCCCGAGCAGGCTTATGCCGTGGTCACGGCCGGCAAGAAGGAATTGCGCTTCGACCTGCCCCAGCCGCGTGCCACGGGAGCCGACCTCCACGTCACGCAAAACCCCGACAGCAGCGTCACAGTAGTTGTGCGCGCATCGGAAGCTTTGCAGCACGACACGCTCGGCATCAGCGTGATGTGCCGCTCGCAACTGGGATTCTTCCAGAGCCTCGTGCCTGCCACCGACGGCTCCATCACGATAGCGGCTGAGGACCTCCGCGACGGAGTGAACCAAATCACCCTGTTCACGCCCATGGGCGAAATCCTGAGCGAGCGACTCGTATGGAAAGACCCGCAAGGCACAGCGCCCAAAATGCAGATAGCGCAAAACCAAGACACCTACGGTCCCTACTCGCCCGTGGTGTTGGGCATTTCGCTGACGGACTCCGACGACAAGCCGCTGCAGGGCGACTTCTCCATCAGCGTGAGAGACGCCAACACCGAGACGGCGCCCGACTACCACAGCTTGCAGACAGAGATGCTGCTCGCCTCAGAGCTGAAGGGCTACATACGCAATCCGGAGTACTACTTTGACGACAGCGAAAAGTGCCGCCAAGACCTCGACCTCCTGCTGATGGTGCAGGGCTGGAGGCGCTACTCCTGGAAGCAGATGGCAGGAGTAGAGCGGCTGGTGGTGACTCAGCCCATTGAGGACGGCCTGCTCCTGTTTGGCAACGTGACCGAGACAAATGCAGCGAAGAATGCGCTCGAGAAATATGGTTCCCTGTCGGTAAACTTCTTGCTCAACACTTCGATAGGAAGCAAGGCTTTCTCCGTCAACACCGACAAGAAGGGCAACTACGCAGTGGCCCTGCCCAAATTCTACGGCGACGCACCGTCAATCATCACCGTGACCGACAAGAAAGACAAGCGCGTCTACACAAATCTGCGAATCCAACGCAACTTTTCGCCCGCGGTGAAGCCCTACGAACCCATAGCCGTCACCAAGCCCAAGCCCGTGGAGCAGATACGCGCCAACGCCATTTCCAAACCGTCCGTCACCTTTGAGTGGCAGGACACCATCCCCGACGTGGTGGGCAAGCTGGTCAAGATTGGAGGCGTGGAAATCAAGGCTCGCAAGTCCATCTTCGGCTACGACCCAATAGGCGTGAAGAGAGGGTCGGGAGAGAACGTCGCCAAGCAGGGTGCCTCATTTATCTACGACATACCGCGTGAACTCGACAAATACCTCGACCAGGGCAACGCCATACCCAATCTGTGGCAGTGGCTCGCCACAGTGAATCCCTCGTTTGAATACTACCCCACCGACGACGAGAAGTACTACAACGGCAGGCTGATGGAAGTGAGCAGAGACATCGACAAAACGCAGGAAGGACGCATAAGAATCGTCGACAGCAGCTATCCGATGAACCAATACCGCTCACTGGTCATCGTGGAGAACATCGACGCCGCCAACAATATCAGCCGCAATGTAACGGGCACTCAGGTTGACGAAAACGGGGAATTCTCTGAATTCTCCAGCTCTTCCACCAACGCCGTCGCCTACGTCTTCTCGCTTGCCGACGAGAAAGAGACGGAGTATTATAAAAGAGGTACCCGCTGGGCTACCATCCACGGCTACTCACAGTGCGACGAATTCTTCAGTCCCGACTACCGGCTCAAGGACATTCCAACACCGGCAGACCACCGGCGCACCCTCTACTGGAATCCCTCGCTCACTACCGACAAGGACGGCAAGACCGACGTAATCTTCTACTCCAACTCACGCGGCGAGCAACGCCTGCACATTATTGCCGAAGGAATAGGCATAAACGGCCAGATGTTTGAGTACCGCTAAGGAGAACTGAATACCGCCAAGGAGAACTGACTGCAAATGTTCACTGCCATTCACCCGCACATCTGTCCCAAACTTCTGCTCATCGCATTGGCACCGGCGGTGTTCTCCTGCCTGCAGGCAACCGCTGGCAGCCGGGCCGACAGCACAAAGACAGACACCAGGATGAGCGGGGTGACCATACGCCACAGCGCCCGGCAGCGCGCGCTCAGCGCCACGGTTCCCACGCAGACCGTTTCCATCGATGAAATGAGGGATTTGGGCTACGCCAACACCAGCGACGCACTGAAGCACATGGCTGGCGTGACGCTGCGCGACTATGGCGGCGCCGGCGGCATGAAGACGGTGGGCGTCAGAGGACTCGGGGCGCAGTTTACCGCCGTAAACTACGACGGCATAGCCGTGAGCAATCCCCAAACGGGACAGGTTGACCTCCAGCGCTACACGCTCAACGGAATAGAGAGCATATCACTGAAAACTGGCGATGGAACCGACATTTTTGTGGCGGCTCGCAACGCCTGTCTGCCCAGCACCATCGACATCACTACGCAGCACTGCGACGACCCCGCCCTGCACCTCAACGCGCAACTCACAGCCGGCGCGTGGGGCTACACCAACCCCGCCCTGAGCATCGGCAAGGGGCTGGGCAAGCTGCACCTCTCGCTCGCCGCCGACTACCTCTATGCGGAAAACGACTACCCGTTCACCATCTACAACATGTCGGAGCGCATCCACAAGCACCGCATCCACTCGCTGATGAGCCAAGGCCATGCCGAAGTATCGGCGTCCTACAAGTTCAACGACCGCCACCGCTTGTCGGCGAAGGCTTACTACTACGACAACGACCGGCAGCTGCCGGGCATAGTGAGATACTACACCTCTGAGAGCAAACAGCTGCTGCGCGAGCGCAACACCTTCGTCCAGGCAAGATACGAAGGGAAACTCTCCGGCCAATGGCAGCTGAAGAGCGCCGCCAAGTGGGACTGGTCGTCGTCGGACTACCGCGACAGGCTGTACCAAGACCGCATCATGGACGCCTACTACCAGCAGCGCGAGTGGTATGTGAGCAACGCCGTCCTGTGGAGGCCCCACCGCGAGTGGGCGCTGTCGGTCGCCTCAGACTATTTCGCCAATGCGCTGAGCAGCCATGCCGCCATGACGACCAACGTGCGCCCCCTGCGCCACAGCATCCTCAACACCGTTTCTGCCCGATGGAATCGCGGAATTCTATCCGTCAGCGCACGCCTGCTCAACTCCAACTACATCAACAGCACCCATACGGGAACAGCCGGACGCGACTACCACAAGTGGACCCCCTCGGCAAGCCTCGCGCTCAGGGCAGCACCGGGCGTCACCGTGAGGGCCATGTGGAAGAAGATATTCCGCATGCCGTCGTTCAGCGACCTCTACTACTACCACCTGGGCACCAAAGACCTGCGCCCCGAGCAGACCTCCATGTGGAACCTCGGAGTGACAGCCTCAAGGCGGCTCGGCAAGCGGACGACAGCAGAACTGACCCTGGACGGCTACCACAACAAAATTACCGACAAGATTGTCTCCATACCCGTCAATCTCTTCCTTTGGCAGAACATCAACGCCTCGCGAGTGGAAATCACCGGGGCTGACATCACCCTCGGCGTCGCCCAAGAGCTCGGCCACAGCCACAAGCTGACAGTGAGGGGCAACTACTCCTGCCAGCGCGCAGTAGACAAGTCGAGCAAGACCTCCAACACCTACGACAAGCAGATAGCCTATCAGCCCCTCAACACCTTCAGTGTCTCGGCCATCTGGGAGAACCCGTGGGTCAACATTTCTGCCAATTCCAACGGGCAAAGTTGCCGATGGGCCACCAGCTCCCACAGCAACGGCTCCAAGATTTCCGGCTACGCTGAGCTTAGCCTCACAGCCTACAAAACCCTGAGGCTAAGCGAGCGCAGCGACCTGCGGCTGTCGCTCACCGTGAGCAACGTTCTCAACAAGCAGTATGAAGTCGTGGGCCACTACCCCATGCCCGGACGCGGCTGGAGGATTTCCGCAACATATTCTCTTTGAACTGGCTGGTTTTAAGTGCCCAGCCCAGAAGCGGTTCATCTAAGAACATCTTCGTTTCGTCAGACAAGGACTTCTCTTCATCAGACAAGGACTTCTCTTCGTCAAACAAGTGCTTCTCTGATGAACTGAGGTTGCGCTTTTCCAAAAAAGCCTGCAAAATTTGGCGCAAAGGCGCGGTCTTTCGCTTAGATTTAGTATCTTTGCACCGACTAGACATTCTCCCCGCGCGTCGGGGCTTCGCTTGAACGAGGGCGAAGAGGGAATCCTGTTGGAATCAGGAGCAGTACTCGCTGCTGTATGTCCCCTTTGATACGTGATGCACTCACAAGCCACTGGTTGCAAAGGCGCAGGCGCACACTTGCAATAACTGGGAAGGCGCATCATGTGGGACGAGCCAGAAGACCTGTTTGTCATTGTCTGTCCGAAGAAACCTGCGAGCACTCAGGTAGCGGGCCTCTTGCTGCAATCATGCCAGAGACTGTCGTCGGCCACGTAAGCGTTGCCGCGGCAAGGAAGGTGAGGAGTAATTATGCAGACTAACCATGTCCATGCAGGAACTGCGAAAACCATACAGTAACTGCGAAAACCGTACTGGGCTGGCGAAATTCACATAGGAACCGAGAAATTATTGTATCCTTAATAAACACAACAAAAAGATGAAAAACATTTTCAGATTTGCGCTACCTGCGCTTGCCTCGCTCTGCCTCGTGGCGTGCAGCGACGACGACAACAACGGATCTAGCAACGGCTCAGGCACCACCACTACCGTGAAGGGTGTGTATGTGCTGAGCGAAGGAAGCTACTACAGCAAGCTCAACGGCGACCTCACGTCGTATGACCCTGAGACTAAGGTCTGCACCAACAGCGTGTTTGAAAGCGCCAACGAGCGGTCGCTGACGGGCACCTGCAACGACGGACTTGTCTACGGTTCAAAACTCTACATCGCCAACACCGACGAGAACCTCATTGAGGTGGTGGACGCCAAGACCGCCAAGAGCCTGAAGCAGATTACGCTGAAGGGAGCAAGATGCCTGGAGGCCTACAACGGCAACATCTACGCTACCTCGTTCTATGACAACCAGGTTGTGAAAATCGACACCACTAACTACAGCATCACCGGAACGGTGGCTACCGGCGCTTATCCCGAAGGCATGGCTGTGCTAGGCGGCACGCTCTACGTTGCCAACTCCGGCTACGGCTCGGGCAACACCGTGACGACGGTAGACCTGGGAACGTTTAAGCTGAAAGGCAACATCACCGTGTCCACCAACCCTGTGGAGTTCGCCACCGACGGCACGACTCTGTTCCTGCTGTGCTCGGGCAAGTACAAGGCTGACTACACCGGCTACGATGAGAACCCCGCCGTCTACACTCTCGACGCGGAGGGCGCTGCCACCAAGATTGCCGATGCCACCAACATGGCTCTGGGCAATGGCAGCCTCTACCTTATTAATAACAACTACTACTCCACCACGGGCATCACCTACTCCGTCTACAGCCTGAGCACCAAGGCGGTGGCAGCGTGGACTCCCAGCGAACTGCCCTTCTCGCCCTACACCATTGGCGTGAACCCGACCAATGGCGACGTCTACATCGCGTCATACAACTCGATTGACTACGGCGACGGCAAGCTCAACGTTAACTACAACGGCGACTGCTACGTGATGCGCTACGACAAGAACGGCGCCAAACTCGACAAGTTCGCTTGCGGAGTGAACCCGGGCACCATCATTTTCTTCTAACCCTACATTATGAAAAATCCCCCAGCAGCCAATGCTGGGGGACTTTCCTTTTTTTAACACACACGACTACTGATGACTTCAGCCTTGAGGCTTTTCGCCCTGACAGCACTTTGCGCCGCACTCGCCTCGTGCGGCAAGACCGCCAAAACCGAGCAGCCGCACGACACGCTGCGCATGGAGTACAGCCGCCTGCTCCACATAGAGCAGCGCGAGGGCTGCACCCTGGTCACGGTGGCCGACCCGTGGGCAGACAACGCCATTCTGCACCAATATGCGCTGGTGACACAAGAGGCGGAAGAACCGGCAAATTTGCCCGATGAAACCACGATTATTAGAGTTCCGCTAAGGAGAATGTGCGTCAGCACGGCGGTCCACGCCAGCCTCTTCAAGCAGCTCAACGCCTTGGGCAATGTGGGCAGCGTATGCGACGCCGGCTACATCATGGACAGCACCCTGCTGCGGCAAATAGCCAGCGGCAAGATACGCAACGCCGGGAGCAGCATGAACCCCAACACGGAGCGCATAGTGCAGCTCAACACCGACGCCATCCTGATGTCGCCCTTCAAGGGCACAAGCTACGGAGTCATCGAAAAAATCGGCATACCGATTGTGGAGTGCGCCGACTATATGGAGACCTCCGCGCTGGGGCGCGCCGAGTGGATAAAGTTCTACGGCATGCTGGTGGGCAAAGGGCAAGAGGCAGAGGCGTTGTTCAACGAGATAAGGGACCGCTACCTTTCGCTCAAGCACCTCACCGACAACGTCAAGCAGCGCCCCAAACTGCTGGTGGACATGATGAACGCGCGGACGTGGTATCTGCCCGGCGGCAACAGCATCTACGGAGAGCTCTTTGCCGATGCGGGCGCCGACTACAGCATTGGCGACAAGACGCTGAGCGGCACCCAGTCGCTGTCGCTTGAGAAGGTGATGGCCACCGCCCTCGACGCCGACGTGTGGATTATAAAATACGGGCAGAGCAGCGACCTCACCTACAGTTCGCTGAGCAGGGAAAGCAGCGCCTACGGCAAGTTCCGGGCGTTCAAGACGCACAACGTCTACGGCTGCAACACCACCAAGGTGCCGTTCTACGACGAGGCTCCGTTCAGGCCCGACCTGCTGATTGCCGACATGATAAAAATCTTCCACCCGCAGCTGCTGCCCAACCACAAACTGAAATTCTATTCCCCACTCCGATGACCTGCCCTACACGCCGCGCTACGCTGTTTACCGGAAGCGCCATTCTGCTCATTCTGCTGTTTCTGCTCAATATTTTTTCTGGTTCGGTTCGCCTGCCTTTTGCCGATGTCATGTCGGCGCTGACGGGGGCAGGAAGCAGCCCCGTGACGAGGTATATAGTCATTGAGTCGCGATTGCCGCAAGCTCTGACCGCAGTCCTTTGCGGCGCGGCGCTGGCGGCAAGCGGACTCGTCATGCAGACCGTGCTTCACAACCCGCTTGCCGACCCCTCCATACTGGGAGTCAACAGCGGCGCGGGACTGGGTGTGGCTGTGGTGATGCTGCTGCTGGGAGGCAGCGTGGTGACTATGGGGACGCTGCTGAGCGGTTTTGTGCTCATCGTGGCGGCAGCCTTTGCCGGCGCCCTGGCCGTAATCGCCCTGCTGGCGGTGCTCGCCAACTATGTGCGCAGCAGCGTGACGCTGCTCATAGCCGGCATCATGATAAGCTACGTCACGTCGTCGCTCATCTCGCTGCTCAACTACTCCGCCACGGAGCAGGGCGTGCACAGCTACGTGATGTGGGGACTGGGCAATTTTGGCGGCGTCAGCCTCAAGGCGCTGCCGTTCTTCAGCGTGGCCATGGCGGTGTGCATCGCCCTATGCGTCACGCTGACCAAGTCGCTCAACGCCCTGCAGCTGGGCAACCGCTACGCCCGCAGCCTGGGCTTCAACGTCAAGCGCATACGCAACACCACACTCGCAGCCACCGGGCTCGTCTCGGCTGTCAGCACAGCCTTTTGCGGTCCCATCTCGTTTATCGGCCTTGCCGTGCCGCACATTACCAAGATGGCGTCGCGCACCGCCAACCACCGCACGCTGATGCCCCTCACCCTCATCTTCGGCGGCATTGTGGGGCTCGCCTGCAACTGGGTTTGCAGCCTGCCGCCCGACGGCACGCTCATTCCGCTCAACGTGGTGACGCCGCTGTTCGGCGTTCCCGTAATACTTTATGTCCTTATTGCGCGCCGATAGTTGAGCCGCGGCACAAAAATCAACTATTTTTATATAAAAAATGTAATTTGGCATACACAAGAGCGATAAAAAGCCTATCTTTGTAAAGTTTTTGGCGCAGTCCGCAACGTGCGGCAACTTGCGCCGGCACACAGGCACAAATTACACAACTAAAAACATAACAACATGAAACCTACACTATTCCTCCTGGCTGCAGGCATGGGCAGCCGCTACGGAGGCCTGAAGCAGCTCGACACCCTCGGCCCCCACGGCGAAACAATCATGGACTACTCTATCTACGACGCCATCAAGGCCGGCTTCGGCAAGATCGTCTGGGTGATCCGCAAAGACTTTGAAGAGCAGTTCCGCAGCCAGATTCTCGCAAAATACGAAGGCCACGTGCCGTGCGACCTTTGTTTCCAGTCGCTCGACAGCCTGCCGGAAGGTTTCACCGTGCCGGAAGGACGCCAGAAACCTTGGGGCACAAACCACGCCGTCATGATGGGCAAGAACATCATCAAGGAACCTTTTGCCGTAATCAACTGCGACGACTTCTACGACAGAGATTCCTTTATGGTGATGGGCAAGTTCCTCAGCGAACTGCCTGAAGGCAGCACCGGCAAATACGCCATGGTGGGCTTCCGCGTGGACAACACGCTGAGCGACAGCGGTTCGGTGAGCCGCGGCGTGTGCGAATATGACGAGAAGACACACCACCTCACCAGCGTTGTGGAGCGCACCAAGATTGAGCGCCACAACGGCACAGTGGAATATCTTGACGAAAACGACAAGTGGGTTGCCATTCCCGACACCACTCCCGTCAGCATGAACTTCTGGGGCTTCACTCCCGACTACTTCCAGTACAGCGACGAGTTCTTCAAGACTTTCCTCTCCGACCCCGCCAACCAGAAGAACCTCAAGAGCGAGTTCTTCATTCCGCTCATGGTGGACCACCTCATCAAGAACGGCAAGGCCACATGCGAGGTGCTCGACACCACTTCTAAGTGGTTCGGCGTGACCTATCCCGAAGACCGTCCTGGAGTTGTGGAGAAATTCGCAAAGCTGGGCGCCGAAGGACAGTATCCCGAAAAGATGTTCTAAGCAGCCAAAGATACAGGCACAAGAAAAGCCGAAATACCTGGATGGGTATTCGGCTTTTTTTTGTGCTTTTTGTTGAGTTTGTCGAAAATTGGCTGTCGGGGGCTCCTTCGCAAGTAGCGAAGGCAAACGGTTTTATGACACCACGGACAGCACAAGGCAGTGCTATCACCCAGACATGCTACCTTCCTGATATATGGAAGAACCTGTTTATCTTTGCGGCAAGGCTTGAGTCCATGTTGTTGATGAAAGTTTCGAGAATCTTCGCCTCGCCGTTGAGCGGCACGATGTCGTAGTCGGCAAGTTCTGCCGGGATGAGGCAGCTGTGGCCCTCGGTCAGGACCACAGGGGGCAAATCTTCGTGTCCCCTAACGCAGATTTGGCATGCGCCGCCAAGGCAGACGCTTATGATGAACGAGTCGTACTTCAGCATGTTGCGATGGAACGCGCTGGTTATCTCCATCACCCTGATGTTGAAATACGGGCTCCTGATGACCGGCACGGCTCTCTCGGTTTCATCGAGGTATTTGGTGCGGTAGTCGTCCTGCACCTCGTAGTCAATGGCCTGCGCCGCAAGGTCGGTGTGGAGCTGGCGGAGGTTGCCGTCCAGATCACGGCGGTTGTAGTCGAAGATGCGGTAGGTGACGTCGCTGCTCTGCTGCACTTCCACAAGCAGCGTGCCGCCGCAGATGGCGTGCACCCTGCCTGGCGGAATGAAGAAAACGTCGCCGGGCTTGACGTCGTGGCGGGCCAGCACGTCGCAGATTGTGCCGTCCTTGACCCTGCTGGCATATTCATAGGGAGTGATGCGCTCCTTGAAACCGGCGTAGAGGCTTGCGCCCGGCTCGGCAGCGAGGACATACCACATCTCCGTCTTGCCCCTCTTGCCGTGGCAGCGCCGCGCCATCTCGTCGTCGGGATGCACTTGGATGCTCAGGTCTTCCTTCGCGTCGATGAACTTGACCAGCAGCGGGAGCTCAAGGCCGTACTTTTCAGCCACGGACTTACCCAGCACCCGCTCGCCGCACGACGAGATGATGTCGGCAATCTTCTTGCCTGCAAGGCTGCCGTTGCTCACGATCCCGGGGCGTTCGGGGAGTCCGCTGACCTCCCAGCTCTCGCCAATGGGCCGCCCGTCGTTGGGCAAGCCTTTCCATGCCGCAAGCTTAGAGCCGCCCCAAACCACCTCGCGCAGATTGGGTTCAAACAAGAAAGGGTATAGTTTCGTTTCCTTATCCATACGAACGGAACTGTTACAAGGCGGCGCCCACTACATTACTCCATCGCCAAACTTCAGCTTGGCGTCGTTCATGAGGCGCCTCACCTGCGACGGGTCGTCTTTCTTGCAAATCATGAGAACCTTGTCGTTCTCCACAACAACGTATCCCTCAAGTCCCTGCACAGCCACGACCTTGTCAGACGAAGTGTAGAGCAAGTTGTCCTTGCTGTCGTGGAGTATGTTCTTTGCGTTGACCACTACGTTGTTGTCGCTGTCCTTTTGGTGAAGGTCATAGAAGTTCTTCCACGTGCCGACATCGGCCCAGCCAAAGTCGCACGGGGCGACAAAGACATTCTCG
The DNA here is from genome assembly GCA_963631415.1 of Lactococcus garvieae. Classification (GTDB taxonomy): domain Bacteria; phylum Bacteroidota; class Bacteroidia; order Bacteroidales; family Bacteroidaceae; genus UBA6382. The sequence goes on from CAVGQS010000002.1 coordinate 17,879, forward strand.
CCATGCTTAAGGATAAGCATGTCGATAGACTGGAAGCGAATGCGCGAATAGAGCCCCTCCATGACGCGAACCGCATCTTCCGCTATTATGGAGCCGTTGAACAGCGACGAGTACTTGTTGAACTCAGGATAGTCCTGCGCGATGGCACGGAGCATGGTGCGGACATTCCAAATGAAGATTCCCGTATTCCAATAGAACTCGCCGCTCTCACAGAACAAGCGGGCAAAATCGCTGTTCGGCTTTTCGGTGAAGCTCTTCAGGTGCAGGAAACCATCTTGCGACTCCTCGCCCACCTGCAGGTAGCCATAGCTTGTGGCAGGGCGCGTCGGCTTAATGCCCACAGCGATGAAATTGCCCGTTTCACCGGCAAATTTCAGTCCCTTGCCCAGCTGTTCTTCAAACACAGACATGTCGTATATAATATGGTCTGCGGGAGCGGAAATGACATTGGCTTCAGGGTTGCGCCCCATGATGTCTATCATCGTCAGAGCCGTGGCCGGAACAGTGTTAATCTGCAAGGGCTCCGCCACGATATGCTTGGGGTTGATTTCGGGCAGCTGCTCCTTGATGATGTCAACATAGTTCTTGTATGTGCTGATGTATATGTTGTCAGCCGGCACAATCTTGGAATATCTGTCGTAGGTCACCTGAAGCATGGTGCGACCCGTGCCAAACAAGTCCAAAAACTGTTTTGGCTTGCCAGAACTGCTTATCGGCCACAGTTTCGAACCGACGCCTCCGGCAAGTATGATGCAATAATTTCTGTCGTCCATAAATAGCCTCCGTTTTTAACAGTCGTTTTACTGATGCTAAGTTAGGGATTTTTCCTCATACCAAAGGAACTTTAGCATGAAAAAGAACTCGGCAGACACCTCGTTAGCAAAATCATGAATAAACGCATCGTTCCGCGCGCAAAGTTAGCCGCCTTGTTCGCTCCGCCCTTAGCTTTCAGGCACAAAAAAAACATTGCTGTCCGCTAAAGCCCTCTAACATTCGAACCGCTGCCCCCCTGTCCCCAAAAAGCCCTTTTCGTGAAAATTCGCGCAGTTCGTGTGCGCCTCATTTCCAGCGCGTTACGTCCAGCGCGCACTTAAGAATTTTTAAGTAGGACTTGAGCGATTGAAAAGTAGGACTTAAAAAAATTTTATGCGGACTTAACGAAAAAATCTCGGGGGAAACGCTGCAACGTTTCGGGCGAAACAAAGCAACGTTTCGAGGCGAAACGTTGCAGCGTTTCGCCCGAAATTTTTTCGTTAAGTCCGCACGAAAATTTTTTAAGTCCGCACAAAAATTTTTTAAGTCCTACTTTATAACTTTGAAGCGTTTGCGAACTGTTTTCTTGTTGTTTTATGACCGCTTTTTTGGATATTTGGCAGATTGGAGATTGCCGGGCAAAAAAAAATCCGCAGCCCCGGTGGTTGGGGTTGCGGATTTGGCAAGAGTCTTGTAGTTTCGAAGGGGGTGGCGGACAGCAATCGTTTATAATATTTATAACAGGTTGTTCGCTTGAGTTTTAGCGGACAGCAACAAAAAAACGCGTCCCTCGATCTTGTTGCGAGAGACGCGTTCTGTAGCTGGTTTCCCAAAGCTTAGTTGTATATCACCATGCGGTTTTGGTCAGGCAAACTGATGTGGTAGCGCTCAAGCGGCCGCCCGGACTCGCCTGCGTTTATCATGCCCATGTTGTTGAGGCTGTAAGTGCGCTTGCATCGTGAGCAATAGGCATAGCCGTTTTCCTTTAGCGTAAGTTCGCGACTAATGGCATCGTCATGATAGCAGTTGGGGCACGCAAGGTCGTAGCACACCTGGCTCAGGTTGTCAGCCCCTACCTCTATAAGATTTGAGTAGCCAACGATAAATCCCGAGATGCACACATAGTTCTGATAGTAATTGGTAGCGGTAACAGGCAGCGCCAGTTCTTCGGTGAGAGTCTGGAACCGCAACTTCTTGTCGACGCCAAGCCTTATTGTGCAGTATATGCCCGGAGAATACAGGGCGTTCTTCAGCGGCGTGGCAGTCTGCACATAGAAGTAGGTGAAGTCTGCCTTGTAGCGACTGTATTTGGTGTACGAGTCGCTGTCACTACAACCGCACAGCACGGCAAGTCCCAATATCACGGCGAGAGCCTTTTTCATAATGGCAGCCCTTATTTTGTTTTCAGCAGTTCAGCCTCGGCTTTCAGCGTCTTGTCGAATCCAAAGCCGTCATAAACATCCTGCATCAGCTTGGCTATCTCCTGGTTGCACAGATTGCCGATAGAACCCTCGTGGGTGTGGTGTATGTTCTTGTCAGGCACGAACTGTCCCGCCTCTATCTCGAGCCCCACCTGCTTGTAGGCTTCGCGGAACGGCACTCCGTTGCGCACGCGGCGGTTGACCTCCTCAACGCTGAACATTGCGTCGTAGCGGCTGTCTGACAGGATGTTGTCGTTGACCTTCATGCGCCCTACAATGTATTCCGCCATGTCCAGGCAGTCCTCAAGTTCATCGAAAGCCGGAATGAAGAGTTCCTTTATCACCTGCAAGTCACGGAAGTATCCGCACGGCAGGTTGTTCATGATGAGCAGTATCTGGTTGGGCAAGCCCTGGAGCTTGTTGCACTTGGCCCTCATCACCTCAAACACGTCGGGGTTCTTCTTGTGGGGCATGATGGACGAACCGGTAGTACACTCGTCAGGCAATTTCACGAAGCCGAAGTTCTGCGAGTTGAACATGCAGGCGTCGAAAGCCATCTTTGCCAGCGTGCCAGCCACGCCAGCCAAGGCCGAGCACACATTGCGCTCCGTCTTGCCGCGCCCCATCTGCGCATAGACCACATTGTAGTTCATAGACTGGAAGCCCAGCATGCGGGTGGTCATAGTGCGGTTGAGCGGGAACGACGAGCCGTAGCCCGCCGCCGACCCAAGCGGATTGCGGTTAGACATCTTATAGGCGGCCTGCAAGAACAGCATGTCGTCTACGAGGCTCTCGGCATAGGCGCCAAACCACAGGCCGAAGCTGCTGGGCATCGCCACCTGCAGATGGGTGTAGCCAGGCATGAGAATGTCCTTGTATTTCTCGCTCTGCTCTTGCAGTGTTGTGAAGAGCGACTTGACCTTGTTGGCTATCGTCATGATGTGGTCGCGGGTGAAGAGCTTCAGGTCTACCAGCACCTGGTCGTTGCGCGAGCGGCCCGAATGAATCTTCTTGCCCATGTCGCCCAACTTGTGCGTGAGCATCAGCTCCACCTGTGAGTGGACGTCTTCCACTCCGTCTTCGATGACGAATTCGCCCCTCTCCACCATGTCGTAGATGTTGCGCAGTTCGCGGAGCAGCTGTTGCAGCTCGTCTGCCTGGAGCAAGCCTATGCTCTCAAGCATCGTGATGTGGGCCATTGAGCCCATCACGTCATATTTTGCGAGGCTGAGGTCTAGTTCGCGGTCGCGCCCTACGGTGAAGCGGTCTATCTTGTCGTTGACCTCTACATTCTTTTCCCAAAGTTTGTTTGCCATAATGTCCTGTTTCTGTATGTGTTAGTAAGGAATGCGCGCAAAGAACTCTGCAATGCCGTCAACGACCTGCTGCAGCGGCTTGCTGACCATTTGCTTGATAAAGAAGTTCAAGTCTGCCTTGAGCACCACCCTAAGAGCGCAGGCGTCGCTTCCGTTGGGCAACATTTGTATCCACATGTTGACGGAGAACGGCACGCCCTCAACCTGCATCTTTATCGTCTTCGGCTCCTCGCGTTCAATGATTCTCAGGCACACATTGCCAACGGGAGTGCCGCTTACGGTTATCGTGTCTAAGTCAAACTCCACGTTCTCCAGATATTGGCTCATCTTCTCAACCTTGTCCTGCCCCATTTGGTCAGCCAGTTTCTTCACCGCCTCGGGGTCTGACATATGCCGCTTGACGGAGTCCAGGTTCTTGAGGTTCGAGAGCTTGGTGTATACTGCGGTCTGCGGAGCCTGAATCTGCTTCACTTCACTTTTAAACTCGCTCATGTCTTGTAGGTTTTAGCGTGACTTATCCTTTGAGGTCGTTGCGCCACTCAGCCGGGTTTTTGCGCCATTCGTCGAGGGTCGGCTGCTGATCGGCTGTGATATAGCCGGTTGCCTTTGCCACATCTACCACTGCCTGGTAGTTGGTGAGGGTGAGCAGTTTCACGCCAGCATTGCGAAACGCCTCCTCTGCCACGGGGAACCCGTAGGTGTAGGCCGCCACCATGCCGACAATCTCAAAGCCTGCAGCCCTGAGAGCCTCCACAGCCTTCAGGCTGCTGCCGCCGGTGGAGATGAGGTCTTCAACCACCACAACCTTGCTGCCTTCGGGCAGCGTGCCCTCAATGAGGTTGCCCATGCCGTGGTCCTTGGCCTTTGAGCGCACGTAGCAGAACGGCAGTCCCAGTTCGTCGCTCACGAGCGCGCCCTGAGCAATGGCACCCGTGGCCACGCCTGCCACCGCAGTGGCTTCCGGGAAGTTTTCCTTTATCATTTTGGCAAGGTTCTCCTTCACAAAGGTACGCAGTGTGGGATAGGAGAGCGTCTTGCGGTTGTCGCAATAGAACGGAGACTTCCAGCCGCTTGCCCAAGTGAAGGGGTTTTCGGGTTGGAGTTTAATGGCTTTCACCTCAAGCAGCTGTTCTGCAAATGCTGTTTCAACGGTCTTCATATAAATATGGTGTTTTAATTATTTTGTTGCAAAGATACGAAATTATGCCCAAAGTCGTGACCGCGCCTATAAGATATGTGAGCAAAGCCTCTGCGAAAGGAGCGGCAGCGGCAGGGTGGCTGAGGATGCGGCCGTCCCTTTGGCTGAGCCCAATCTTCCCCCGCTCTGCGCCATAGGGGAGGAGAAAAATGCGTAACTTTGCAAACAAACACCACACGCAGATGGCACTCAACTCTATACTTGATGTAAGGGGACTGACCAAACGAATAGGCAGCCTTACATTGATGGACAAGGTGAGCTTCAGCATCACCGAAGGAAACAAGGTCGGCATAATCGCCAAGAACGGCATGGGCAAAACGACCTTGCTCAACATCTTGTGCGACGGCGAAGACTACCAGGAGGGAGAAATAGTGTGGAGGCGCAACTTGCGCACGGGCTATCTCAAGCAGTGCCCTTCCTACCCAGAGGAACTGACCGTGCTGGAAGCGTGCCTGCAACACGGTTCGCCCCTCGCCAACACGGTGCTCGCCTACCAAACGGCTCTCGACACACCCGGCAACCCCGGCCTTGACGAATGCATAGAGAAGATGGACGCTGCCGGGGCGTGGGACTATGAGGCTAAGGTCAAGAGCACCTTGTCGCTGCTCAAAATCACCGATTTCAACGAGAAAATCAGGCATCTCTCCGGCGGCCAGGTCAAGCGCGTCGCCCTCGCCAATATCTTGCTCACTGAGCCCGACTTGCTCGTGCTTGACGAGCCGACCAACCACCTCGACCTCGAAATGATAGAATGGCTGGAACGCTACCTGCAGCAGACCACCATGTCGCTGCTCATGGTGACCCACGACCGCTATTTCCTCGACCGCGTGTGCAACGACATCATGGAGTTGGCCGACCAGACCGTCTACACCTATCACGGCAACTACTCCTACTACCTCGACAAGCGGCAACAACGCCTCGACCAGCGCAATGCGGAACTTGCGCGCCTTGGCAACCTATACCGACGTGAGCTGGAGTGGATGAGGCGCACGCCCTCTGCCAGAGGCCACAAGGCGCGCTTTCGCGAAGAGGCGTTCTACGACCTTGAGGAAAAGGCGCACAAGTCAACCGTCCAGGAGAGCACGCGCCTCGAGGTGAAGAGTTCGTACATCGGAAACAAGATTTTCGAGATGAACTACATCAGCAAGGCCTTTGGCGACAAGGTGATACTCAAAGATTTCTACTACAACTTCTCGCGCTACGAAAAGCTGGGCATCGTGGGCAACAACGGCACGGGCAAAACCACCTTCGTCCGCATGCTGCTTGGCGAAGTGGCGCCCGACTCCGGCAAGATATCCATCGGCCAAACCGTGCGCTTCGGCTACTACAGCCAGCAGGGCATGAAGTTCAACACGCAGATGAAGGTAATCGACGCCGTGCGCGACATAGCCGAATACGTCGACCTGGGCAAAGGGCGCAAACTCAGCGCCTCACAGTTTCTGCAGCAGTTTCTCTTCTCACCCGAGAAGCAGTACAACTACATCTACAAGCTGTCGGGCGGAGAACTGCGCCGTCTCTACCTGTGCACAGTGCTGATGCGCAGCCCCAACTTCCTGGTGCTCGACGAGCCCACCAACGACCTCGACATCGTCACACTGCAAGTGCTCGAGGAATATCTCCTGCAGTTTGAGGGCTGCGTCATCATCGTGAGCCACGACCGCTATTTCATGGACAAAGTAGTGGACCACATTCTCGTGTTCAAAGGCGATGGCGAAGTGAAGGACTTTCCCGGCAACTATACGCAATACCGCAACGAGAGTGCCTCGAAGAGCAAAAGCGACCCAAAAACCAACGCCACGGAGAGTCGGCCAGCTGCCAAGGCCAAGGAGAAAACCACTAAGAAAAGGATGTCCTTCAAGGAGCGCCAGGAATACGCTGCCCTTGAGGCTGAGATAACAGCTCTCGAAGCAGAAAAGCACGAAATCATCGAGAAATTAAGCGGGGCCACTGTCGATGTCAGCGAGATAACAACGCTCTCCAAACGGCTTCCCGTCATCGACAGCGCACTTGACGAAAAGACCATGCGTTGGCTAGAGCTTAGCGAACTCGAATAGGCACTCTCGCCAACTTCCCCGCCGCCACAACGGCTCTTGCGCCGTCAGAAAGAGTCTTGCCTGCACAAGCCATTTACCATATCATAGGCAAGCTCCAGCTCGAAGCCGCGCGACGCTGCAAAGGCAAGCAGTTTCTTGGCGCGCTTATACGCGTCCGGTTCTTTGGTTTGCCTATTCTTTGCTACGATGAGTTCCTGCAGCACTTTTCTGTACTCCTCGGCGTCAATAGAATCCATTGCCTTGTCTATGCAAGCCGAAGGGATGTGCTTAAGTCGCAGTGCCGCAACTATCTTGTTGCGCCCCCAACGGTTAAACTCAAATTTGTCGTGGACAAACGAGTCCGCGTAGCGCTGTTCGCTGATATAGTTTTCGTCAATCAGGCGGTCCACCACCTTGTCGGCGGCCTCTGCCGACGCACCATACGCAGCGGCCTTACGCCTGATGTCAAACGGAGAATATTCGCATGTCGAACAAAGTCCCGACAACTTCAGGTAAATCTCCTGCTCCGAAAGGATTTTCTTCATTTTCTGCATATCACGAACCGCGGTTTTCCAAAACAGTCATCTACAGCCTTCACCCCAGCGTAGCCCTGCACCACGAAGGCCTCCATCGTCTCGTCTGCCAGCAGGTGGTTTATCTCAACAAGCAGCACACCGCCTTTGCCTAGGGCGAGCTGTCCCCACGACGCAAGGGCTTTGTAGAACACAAGCGGATTGTCGTCGTCCACAAACAGCGCGACGCTTGGCTCATATTCCAGGACATTATTGCTCATCGTCGCTTTTTCCTTGTTCATGACGTACGGCGGGTTGCTCACAATCATGTCATAGCGGCCGGCAGGAAACTCGCCTGACAGCAAGTCGAACTGGGAAAACGATATTTCCGCATTGTTCAGTTCTGCATTCAGCCTGGCTGTTTCGAGTGCCCCTGCCGATATGTCGCAAGCGCTCACTTCCCACTTCGGCCTCAAGCTCTTCACAGCCACAGCGATGCAGCCGCTGCCCGTGCAGGCGTCCATCACACGGACGGGGCATTCGTCGTCAAGCACAGTGGTGGCAATCTCTACCAGTTGTTCTGTCTCTGGCCGAGGAATGAGCACTGAGGAATTCACCTTTATAGGCAGACCGCAAAACTCCGTCCCACCTATTATATATTGTATCGGCTCGTGCCGCTTCAGCCGCGCCATGGTGTCTGACAGCGTCCGCATCTGCTCAGCGCTCATCTCACCGCAAAGCCCTGCCATCGCCTTGGTAAACGACAGGTGCATCACGTCCTCTATCACAATTCTCGCAAGAGCCCTCGCCTCTCTTTCGTCATAGAGAGGGGCAAGTTCAGCGCAGATGTCTTGGTACAAGTTGTTCACGCAGTGACGGTTAGTAGTTCTTATAAACTAAAAAAGCCACAAGGAAAATATCCCTTGTGGCTTTTTTTATTGCTGCAGCAAGGGACTTGCCCTATGCGTCAATATTGGCATTGTTGGCGTTGCGCTCTATGAAGCTGCGGCGCTGCTCCACGTCGTCGCCCATCAGCATGGAGAACGTGTGGTCGGCCTCTGCGGCGTTCTCAAGCGTCACGCGCTTAAGGAGGCGGTTGGCAGGGTTCATGGTCGTTTCCCAGAGCTGCTCCTTGTTCATCTCACCAAGACCTTTGTAGCGCTGCGTAGTCACGCCCTTCTCCGAGCCATGGTTGTACTTGCGCATAAATTCCATGCGCTGGTTGTCGTTGTAGCAGTATTCCTCTGTCTTGCCAATCTTGCAGCGGTAGAGCGGCGGAGTGGCGAGATATACATAGCCCTGCTCGATGAGCGCAGGCATGTAGCGGAAGAACAGTGTCAGTATCAGAGTGTTGATGTGGCGTCCGTCCACATCGGCATCGGTCATGAGGATCACCTTGTGGTAGCGCAGTTTGTCGAGGTTGACCGACTTGCTGTCTTCAGAATCCACTCCGAAGCGCACGCCGAGAGCCTGGATGATATTGTTGACTTCTTCGCTTTCGAATGCCTTGTGCCACTGCTGGCGCTCCACGTTGAGGATTTTACCGCGCAAGGGCAGAATGGCCTGGAACTGGCGCGAACGGCCCTGCTTGGCGCTACCACCGGCGGAGTCTCCCTCGACGAGGAATATCTCGCTCTCTGCGGGATCCTTGCTCGAGCAGTCAGCCAGCTTGCCGGGCAGTCCCCTACCCGACATCGGGTTCTTGCGCTGTACCGTCTCGCGCGCCTTGCGTGCGGCGATACGCGCGGTGGCTGCCAGGATGACTTTGTCTACTATTATCTTAGCCTCCTTCGGGTGCTCCTCGAGGTAGTTAGTGAGGGCTTCGCCAACCGCCTGGTTCACGGCGCCCATCACTTCTGAGTTTCCGAGCTTGGTCTTCGTCTGTCCCTCAAACTGGGGTTCGGCGACCTTGATGCTGATCACTGCAGTGAGTCCCTCGCGGAAGTCCTCGCCCGATATTTCTATCTTGGCTTTCTCTATCTGCTTGCCCGCCGTCTCCTCGGCGTACTTCTTGAGCACGCGCGTCAGTGCCGAGCGGAAGCCAGCCAAGTGCGTACCGCCCTCAATGGTGTTGATATTGTTGACGTAGCTGTGGAGGTTTTCGCTGAATCCCGTGTTGTAGAGGAAAGCTATCTCAATGGGAATGCCCTCCTTCTCTGTCTTTATATATATGACGTGCGGAATGAGCGGAGTGCGCATGGAGTCCTGATAGCGCACAAACTCGCGCAGACCCTCTTCGCTGTAGAACACCTCTTGCTTCGGGTTGCCGTTCTCGTCTTTCTCGCGCATGTCCGTAAGGGTTATCTTAAGGCCTGCGTTGAGGAAAGCCAACTCGCGCATGCGGTCGGCAAGGGTGTCATACTTGTATTCTGTGGTTATGAATATCGAGCCGTCGGGCCAGAACTGCTGGCGCGTGCCGCGCAGTTCGGTCTCGCCCACCACCTTGACCGGATACAGAGGCTTGCCGTAGGCGTATTCCTGCTGATAGATCTTGCCGTCGCGGAACACCTGCGAGAGCATGTGGCTTGACAGGGCGTTCACACAGCTCACGCCCACTCCGTGCAGACCGCCGCTGACCTTGTAGCTGCCCTTGTCGAACTTGCCGCCGGCGTGCAGCACTGTCATCACCACCTGCAGAGCGCTCACGCCCTCTTTTTCGTGTATGTCGACAGGAATGCCGCGGCCGTTGTCCTGAACGGTGATGGAATTGTCTTCACCAATGGTCACCTCCACATGGGTGCAGTAGCCCGCGAGGGCTTCGTCTATTGAGTTGTCTACCGTCTCATAAACGAGGTGGTGCAGACCCTTCTCGCTAATGTCGCCAATGTACATCGCCGGACGTTTGCGGACGGCCTCAAGACCTTCCAGCACCTGAATGTTTGATGCGGAATAATTCGCTTCTTCGTTTCTAACTTCTGCCATGGATTAGTGTTTGCTGTATATCCATACAAAATTACTAATAATAATTGGAATAGAGCCTCGCGCCAGCGCAAAAAAATGCACTTTCAGCGCCCGCAAAATCCCCTGTCTGCATCGTGCGTCGTGCGCATAATGCAGGCAGGGGATTTCACCAGTGTTTTTTGCGTGTCCGCACGCGGCGAGCACTATGTTTTGCGCTCTGTTTTTACTCTATCGTCCAGATGTCGTTGGTCTCGAGCAGCTCAGCGAAGTTGTGGTACGGCTTCTTGCCCTTCACCTCTTCTATCTGCTCTGTCACGCAGTCGTCGTAGGTGGGTGCCTCCACGTCGCGTATCACGCCCAGGGCGATGGGAAAGTCGGGGCCTTCCATCATGGCCAGCTTGAGCTGCAGCGTGTTGTCCTGGCAGTGGGCGTCGTGAACCAGCAGGTCCTTCTCCGTGATGCCGTTCTCGCCAATCTTCACCACCTTGATGCCGAAGCCTTCCTGCACGAGTCCGAACTCGTTGTTCTCTCCGAAGATCATCGGCTTGCCGTGCTCCAGGTAGATGGCGTTCCTCGCGCGTCCCTCCTTGGAGTAGACGCTGTCGTGCGTGCCGTTGTTGAATATCACGCAGTTCTGCAGTATCTCGCACACCGATGCCCCCTTGTGCTTCTGCGCAGCCTTCAGGATGGCAATGGTGCCAGGGCCGTCGGTGGCGACGGCGCGGGCGAAGAAGTGGCCGCGTGCGCCAAAGCACAGCTCGGCGGGACGGAACGGGTCTTCAACCGTGCCGTAGGGGCTCGACTTGCTGACGAAGCCGCGCGGCGATGTCGGCGAATACTGTCCCTTGGTCAAGCCGTAGATGCGGTTGTTGAGCAATATCATGTTGAGGTTGATGTTGCGGCGGTTGGCGTGGATAAAGTGGTTGCCGCCAATGGCGAGGCCGTCGCCGTCGCCGCTTATCTGCCACACTTCAAGGTCGGGGTTCACAACCTTGCAGCCGGTGGCTATGGCTGCCGCGCGTCCGTGTATGGTGTTCATGCCGTAGGTCGCCATGTAGTGCGGCAGGCGGCTGGAGCAGCCAATGCCCGAAATCACAGCGTTGTTGCACGGCTTGATGCCAATCTCCGCCATAGCCTTGTGGAGCGAGGCGAGGAAGAAGTGGTCGCCACATCCCGGGCACCATCTCGGCTGCCCTTTTTTGAAATCTGATGCTGTATATTCCATGATGTGTATGTAGTCAGTGTTTGAAATGGGTTAATTACTTTTTGATGATGTCGTTGAAGGCGGCAACCAGTTCGCTGATGACAAACGGCTGTCCCTTTACCTCATTATACTGATAGGGCACGAAGCCGTCTATCTTCATGCGCAGGAAGGCGGCAAACTGTCCCATGTTCTGCTCAGCCACTACAACCTTGGGATAGGCTTTCATCACCTTGGCGGTGTTGGCGGGCAGCGGGTTGACATACTTGAAGTGGGCGAGGGCTACCTTCTTGCCTGACGCGCGCATCTCGTCCATGGCGGCATGCAGGTGGCCGTAGGTGCCGCCAAAGCCCACAATGAGCAGTTCGGCGTCGTCCTTGTCGCCCAGCACCTCCACGTCGGGCACTGCAATCTTGTTTATCTTCTCCTGCCTCAAGCGGGTCATGAGGTTGTGGTTCTCCGGATCGGTAGAGATAGCGCCGGTCTTGTTGTCCTTCTCCAGTCCGCCGAGGATATGCTCAAAGCCGTCGCGTCCCGGCACAGCCCAATAGCGGCTGCCGTTCTCGCTGCGCATATACGGAGTCCACTTGCCCTTGAGTTCTTCGGGCACGTACGGCGGAGTGATGGAGGGATAAGCGCCGAGGTCGGGCAGCTTGAAGGCACCGCTGCCGTTGGCTATGAAGGCGTCGGTCATCAGCACCACAGGGGTCATGTGCTCCACCGCCATCTTGCAGGCGTTGTAGGCTGCATCGAAGCAGTCGGCAGGCGAAGTGGCTGCAATCACGGGCATGGGGCTCTCGCCGTTGCGTCCGAAAAGCACCTGCAGCAGGTCGGTCTGCTCCGACTTGGTGGGCAGACCCGTGGCGGGACCGCCGCGCTGCACGTCTACCACCACGAGCGGCAACTCCATTATCACCGCCAGGTTCATCGCCTCCGACTTCAGGCAGATGCCGGGACCAGAGGTCGAGGTCACCGCCATAGCGCCGGCGAACGACGCGCCCAGCGCCGAAGCGCAGCCGGCTATCTCGTCTTCGCACTGCACCGTGGTCACGCCGAGCGACTTGTGCTTCGACAGCTCGTGCAGTATGTCGGTAGCCGGGGTGATGGGATACGAACCGAGGTAGAGCCTCAGCCCGGCCTTCTCGGCAGCGGCGATGAGGCCATAGGCGGTAGCCTTGTTGCCGGTGATGTCCATGTAGCGGCCGGGCACCTTCGTCTCGGTCTCTATGCGGCAGGTGTTAAACGCCGTGCTGTGGGTATTGTGGCCGTAGTCATAGCCAGCCTGAATCACCTTGATGTTGGCCTCTGCCAGCCCGGGCTTCTTGCTGAACTTCTCGCGCAGGAAGCTGAAAGCGGCGTTGAGGTCGCGGTCAAACAGCCAGCACACGAGGCCCAGGGCAAACATGTTGCGGCACTTCAGCACCGCCTTGTTGTCCATGCCCGAGTCGGCCAGCGCGTCCTTCACCATCTGAGTGAGCGGGCAGCTCACCACGCGGTCCGGGTCGATGTTCATCTCGCCCAGGTAGTCGTCGGTCTGGAAGGCGGCCTTCTTCAGGTCGCTCGCCTGAAACGCGTCAGTGTCTATAATAATGGTGGCACCCGGCTTGGCGTGCTTGTACTGAGTCTTCAGCGCCGCAGCGTTCATGGCCACCAGCACGTCGCACTTGTCGCCAGGCGTATACACCTGCTCAGCGCCTACGTGCACCTGAAAACCGCTCACGCCCGTCAGGCTGCCCTGCGGAGCGCGGATGTCTGCGGGATAGTTCGGAAACGTGCTTATGCTGTTTCCTGCAATGGCGGATATTGTGGAAAAAATATTGCCGGCCAATTGCATTCCGTCGCCGGAATCACCGGCGAAAAGTACTACTACATCTTTGATGTGTTCTATTTTCAATCCTTCGCTCATTGTGGTAAGTTGATTGTGTTTTAGCGTGTTTTGCCTTGTTGTTTTCTGCCAGCCCGCAAGCGTTTGTGCGCCTCGGCATCGCGTTTTGCGGTCTTCATGACCAGAAAAACGGCTATCAGTGCGCAAAGATACTTATTTGTCGTGAACAAAAGGCGCTCTGCGGCACTGTTTTTTCTGCCCGGCGCGGCAGAAACATAGGGATACACAAAAAAATGGACGACTTTCGCAAGCTGCCCATTTCCCTATGAAAAAAGATAGGATTTTATTCCGTATTGCGTTTAGTTACGCAAGTTTGTTCACGTGAAGTGCAATGCTCGACTTGATGTTCGAAGCCTTGTTGGGGTGAATGATGTTAGTCTTAGCCAGTTTGTCCAACATCTTCTGAACCACGGGAAGAAGCTTCACTGCCTCGTCCTTGTCGGTTGTTGCGCGAAGTTTGCGTACAGCGTTACGCATCGTCTTAGCGTAATACTTGTTGTGCTCTGTGCGCGTTTTAGTCTGGCGTATTCTCTTGACGCATGATTTGTGGTTTGCCATCTGCTGTTTCTAATTTCTTTTGTTCTACTTTAATTTTGTAGCCCGTAGGAGAGTCGAACTCCTCTTTAGAGAATGAAAATCTCTCGTCCTAACCGATAGACGAACGGGCCATCGCAAGACCTTGGATACATGCCGTTTCCAATTTTGCGGTGCAAAGGTATCTCTTTTATTTTAATCTGCAAAAAAAATGCGTCTTTTTTTTCGTATGCATCAACCTGACACCTAGGCGCAGACAAATGCGCCAAACGGCATGCGACAGAGTTTGACGACCAGTGACTTCTGGCGGACTCGCTTGTTACTTACACAACAGACAGCTTTGTCACCTTGGCCATGGCCACTACCGCTTATAACACACTTGTTGTGTCTGCATAAACGGCCGTTGTATCTACTTCATACGTGCCCGTATCTTCGGAGCAGTCGTAATCATCCTCTTCACAAGCATCCTCATATTCACTAATGTCTATATCTTTTGCAGGCTTGAGGTCTCCCCATTGAACAAAAACATTGTCTTTCTTCAATCCCACAATAGCTCGCTTTCCATTCTTCAGACTAATGACCGCAGCGCCATTGTTTTCTTTTTCCACCTTGCCCATTTTCTTGAACTTGGCGTAGAGCACCTTGTACAGGGCTCTCAATTTTCCATGCATTCTTCCTTCATTGCCAAAAACCAAGTAAAAAACACGCGGTTTAACATCATTCCACACATACCCCGTTGGAATGTGGTCGTAATGATACCAATAATAATCGCCAATGGCAAAATCAACGACCATCTTTTTGCGGAAAGTCTGTCGGCTCAGTTTGCCGGTAAAACTTATATCTGCATGTCCACTAACCCCATTTACCGTCTTATCGATGCGAATAGCATCGGAGTAGTCGTACCAATATGGATGTCCCGCTTTGTGTTCATCGGCACCAGCAGCAGCCCCCTCCTTCACTTCAATCTTAACTGCATCTTGTGGTTTCGAATTGAACGTTATACCCATCATCCCATCTTGGGTAATGTTAAATGCGGCAACGAGTTTGTCCAAGTCTACATAATCACTCTTTATGTACGATTCTCCATCTTCGATTCCGATATCAACAATGTCAGGTAGTCCCTCCAACTGTTTGCCGTTTCTGTCAATGATTGAGAAAATCTTGTCGTTTGGTTTGACAATGGCATGCTCGTCGTCAAACATACAGAACGGGAACACGTTCACATAGGTATCCTCGCCAACTTGGTTGTCTTTCTGGTCAACGTATTTAAACTCATACGAATCGTCATCCTTCACAATCGCAACAAGCAAGTTGTCCTCATCTATATATAGGTCTTCGTACTTTGCACGAATCAAGGTCTCGCCATCAACATTCATCAGTCCCCAACCTTCACCATTATTATAGGTAAACAAATCGCCACTCATGCTTCCGATTTTTTTTAGTTTGGCAGACGGCTTTACTAC
>CAVGQS010000003.1:0-30893 GCA_963631415.1 Lactococcus garvieae
GCCATCGCAGAAACAGAAGCCCTTGGCAAAATCTCTGTTCTGTTCGCTGCCGATGATGTCACAACGGCCAAGACAACTATCAACGCCGTAACATATTCTTCTGAAAGCGAAGGATATTACACTAGTTGGAAGAAAATCAACGCTGCATTGGAGGCCTTGTACAAAACAGCAGAAGGCAAGAAATTCTCAATCCGCAACTCCGACAACACTTACTATCTAACCACCACCAAGACTGAACTCCGAGGTACAGAATCAGAACTCGGAAAAGACGGAGTGTTTGAAGTGAAATACAACAGCAACAAGAAGAAGTTCTATCTGTACGGAACATTTAACAGTGTTTATGTAAACAAGCCTGTGAACGAAAGTACAGCCCCCACAACATCAGCTACGGCAACTAACGACTTCTACATTGGATTGCTTGACGGAAGTGCTGACAACAAGGTTTATTTCGCCAATGTAAAATCAGGCTTCAACTCTATCCACTACAACTCAAACTACACATACCACACTTGTGGGTGGGAATACACCGCAGGCGCTTCGCAATGGACAATAAGCACTGTTACTGACGACCAGTATAACAACCTTGACGTATGGGAAGCTCTCACAACCGCCATTAAAATGACAGAGAGCTACACCTTCGGAACTTCACTTGGTCAGTATGATCAAACGAGCCTTGATAAGGCAAAGGCAATGCTTAGTGCGAAGACAGCTACCGCAGACGAGGTAGCAGCCGCAATAGCAGCCATTTCGCCCAGTAGCCTCACTCTCAATATGCCGACTAAGTACCAGTTCATACGTATCAAAGACTCCGCTGGCAACTATATGACCAGCAGCAACACTACCGACAACAAGATTTCATTCAGTTCTACTGAGGACGAGAGCTCAATCTTCTGCTACACCGGTAGCGCTCTCATTGCCTACAAGACTGGATACTTCGCTTCGTGCTCAACTTCCAATTCAAAGACCTTCCCGTGCAACGCTACGGATGTGAAAACTGAGAGCAATGAGACTCTTTACCATATTCACGCATCGAGCCTGAGCAAGGGCAAGTACCTCGTATCGTTTGGCGGTGACACCCGCTTTATGTATACTGCAGCTAATGCCGGCGATTTCTCTGGTGCTACTGCTGTGAACAACACTGGTTATGAATTTACCCTTGAAGAAGTGGAGACTGTGCCTGTGACTATCACTGAGGCTGGTATGGGTACGTTGTATACGCCTATGGCACTTACGATTCCTGATGGAGTGAAGGCATATACCGGTACTCTCGACAACGAGAACAGCTGCATCAAGCTGACTGCTCTTGAGGGCACGATTCCTGCTAACACGGGTGTGATAATTGAGGGTGATGCTAAGTCCTACGACTTCGCTACCACTACGTCTACCGCAAGTTCTGAAAGCAGTAACTGCATCACTGGTTCTACTCCTGGCATCGCCTGCGTATCGAATGCCTACACGCTGCAGAAAGAGGGTGACGTGCTGGGCTTCTACAAGTACAGCGGCACGAACCTCGGCGGTTTCAAGGCTTACCTTGTGAACAGCAACAGCAGCAGCAGTAAGGGTTACAAGATCGTGAAGGACACTGACCCGACCGGCATCAACGGTGTTGAGACTGAGGGCATCGCCGACGGCAAGTACTATGACCTGCAAGGCAAGATTGTGACTACACCGCTGAAGAACCAGATTTATATCCTCAACGGTAAGAAAGTATTGATTAAGTAAAAAATTAATAAGCAAATATGAAGAAACAATATTACAGCCCCTCTGTTGAGGTGGTAACTATTCAGAACTGCACACCGCTGTGCGCATCCACCCACGAGCCCCTCACTGTGGGATCCGAGGACCAGACAGGCGAAACACAGCTCTCCAACGGATTTGAGGGCGGCATCATAGACGACGAGTCTGCCGAGTTCTAATCTGCGGAATAAGACAGAAACCAGGGCAAGGGGCTAACATGGTCCTGCGCCATTGAGAGTCAGGCTTTGAAACTCATTCGTTTCAAAGCCTGACAACTTTTACGTTAAACGTTAAGCGTTTTGCGTTTTACGTTATGCGATGGAATTGTCCCGAATGTTCGAATGTGAGAATTTTTAACCGCTAATCTGGCGAATGGAGCGGAAAATGGGAGCCTAACCCATCCCTTCCCTAAAAGGAAGGGCTATGTGCCGCGGAATCAACACAAAAAAGCAAAACATTTATAACGAACACAGAAAGCACAGAAGAACACAGAAGTTTTCTATGTCGTTTGTTTTTTTAATTTGAACCACTAATGACAAGCGGATAAAGCGGATTTTGGGGTGGACAAAAAAGAACCACGAATCTCACTAATTTCACGAATTTGAGTCCATGAGAGCAGATTGAACTCTAACAATATTCGTGCATGAATTTGAGTCAATGAGGGGCGATTGTACTCCATCGACATTCGCGAGATTAGTGAGATTCGTGGTTTATTATTTTTGAACACTGATAGCAGATTTACACAAATATTGTTTCCTTGACGGAAACGTGGGGAGAGACGGAAATGCATCGCTAAGAACTGGAATTCGCGGCTTTGATTTTTTGAACACGAATCTCACGAATTTCACGAATTTGAGTCCAGGAGAGCAGATTGAACTCTAACGATATTCGTGCATGAATTTGAGTCCAGGAGGGGCGATTGTACTCAGTCGAAATTCGTGGAATTCGTGGAATTCGTGTTCGTTTTTTGTCCACCGCGGGCAGTTCCCACTTTTCGCCTGGGGCGAAAACATATTTGTGTAAATTTGGGTAATCTGTGTTCGTTAAAAATGTGTTGGGTGTTAGGTGTTAAGTTTTGTGTTTTGTGTGGAGCGTGGCGGGTGAGTAGCAAAACAATGTAAATTGACCGCCAAAAGTAGCAAAACGGCACTTTTGAGTTCTGAGAAGTTTCTTTTTGTTACTTTTTCGGTGTAAAATATTGAAAAATGAAAGATTTTTTGGTGTTCAGGGTTAATATTGCAAAAAAAGCAGTACTTTTGTCGGTGAAAACAGAAGGAAGTAAAAAAAGAGCGCAGAACGATGGCAACAGTAAGATTCACGAAGATGCACGGAGCCGGCAACGACTACATTTACGTCAACGCCATGGAGTATCCTGTGAGCGACCCGGAGCGTGCAGCCGCCGTGTGGAGCGACCGCCACAAGGGCGTGGGCAGCGACGGTCTGATACTGATAGACCGGTCGGACGTTGCCGACTTCAAGATGCGCATGTTTAACAACGACGGCAGCGAGGGCATCATGTGCGGCAACGGCATAAGGTGTGTGGGCAAGTTCGTCTACGACCACCGGCTTACCACCCGCAAGACCGTGACCGTGGAGACGCTGGGCGGCATCAAGACGCTGCAGCTCTACACCGGCGCCGACGACAAGGTGACGAAAGCCCGCGTGGACATGGGCGCGCCCATACTGACCAACCCCGAGCAGTTCGCGCTGAACAGCGGAGCCATGCTGGAGGGCGAGATAAGCGCCACGGGCAAGGACGGCAAGAGCCGTTCGTACAGAGGCACCTACGTGTGCATGGGCAATCCCCACTTTGTAATCTTCACCGACGACATAAGCAGCGTGGACCTCGCTGGCGAGGGACAGGCGCTTGAGACCCTGCCGGTCTTCCCGCAGAAGTGCAACATAGAGTTTGCGCAGATGAGGAGCGACGGTACGGTGCGCACCCGAGTGTGGGAGCGCGGCACCGGCATCACCCAGGCCTGCGGCACCGGAGCGTGCGCCACGGCGGTGGCTGCCATACTGACGGGCAGGGCGACCAGCAAGGTGACGATAGCCATGGACGGCGGCGACCTCGAGATAGAATGGGACGGCAAGGGCCACCTCTTCATGACCGGTCCGGCTGCCACCGTGTTTGAGGGCGAGATAGAGACAGAATAACGAAACAGACACATTATATATATAATAAGGTATATATGGCACAGCTTAACGACAATTTCCTGAAACTCCAGAAGAGTTACCTCTTTGTTGACATAGCCAAGCGAGTGGCGGCATTCAAGGAGTCGCACCCCGAAGCCCGGGTGATAAGCCTCGGCATAGGCGATGTGACCCAGCCGCTGGCTCCAGCAGTGATCAGCGCCATGCACAAGGCAGTGGACGAGATGGCCAGCGCGGAGACCTTCCGTGGCTACGGTCCGGAGCACGGCTACGCTTTTCTGCGCGACGCCATCATAGCCAACGACTTCAAGCCGCGTGGCATAGAGATGGAGAGCGACGAGATATTCGTGAACGACGGCGCCAAGAGCGACACCGGCAACATAGGCGACATTCTTGGCACAGGCAACAGCATAGGCGTGACCGACCCCATCTATCCCGTCTACATAGACTCTAACGTGATGGGCGGCAGGGCAGGCAACTGCCAGGACGGACTGTGGAGCAACGTGTTCTACATGCCCTGCACCGCCGGCAACGACTTCACCGCCGAGATACCCGACCACAAGATAGACATCATCTACCTCTGCTACCCCAACAACCCCACCGGCACGGTGATAAGCAGGGAGCAGCTGGCCAAGTGGGTGGACTACGCCCTGCGCCACAAGAGCATCATCATGTATGACGCAGCCTACGAGGCCTACATTCAGGACGAGAGCATCCCCCACTCCATCTATGAGATAGCGGGCGCCAAGGAGTGTGCCATAGAATTTCACAGCTATTCCAAGACGGCAGGCTTCACCGGAGTGAGGTGCGGCTACACCGTGGTGCCCAAGCAGCTCAAGGCCACAGCCGCCGACGGCAGCGAGGTGGCGCTGAACGGACTGTGGGAACGCAGGCAGAGCACCAAGTTCAACGGCACGAGCTACATCACGCAGCGCGGCGCCGAGGCCATCTACACTCCCGAAGGCAAAACTCAGGTGAAAGCCACGATAGACTACTATATGACCAACGCCAAGGTGATGCGCCAGACGCTCGCAGGACTGGGCTATGAGGTCTACGGCGGCGAGAACGCTCCCTACATCTGGCTGAAGACCCCCAAGGGCGTGGGCAGCTGGGAGATGTTTGACAAGATGCTCAACGAGTGCCACATAGTTTGCACCCCCGGCGTGGGCTTCGGTCCCAGCGGCGAGGGCTATGTGAGGCTGACCGCATTCGGGCGCCACGAGGACTGCCTGGAGGCGATGGAGAGAATGAAGAAACTGAAACTGTAATATAATAAGGATATAAACACGCTGGAGAGCGGCTCCCGCTGTTGCCGACAGAGGGACGGGCGCGCCCGGCACAAACAACAAACCAAATATGGCAAAACTAAGATTCAATGTTGTTGAAGAGGCTTTCAAGAAGAAAGCCATCGAGGTAAAGGCGCCGGCAGAACGCCCCGCCGAGTACTACGGCAAGTATGTGTTCAGCAAGGAGAAGATGTACAAGTACCTCCCGCTGAAGACCTACCAGAAGCTGTGCGACGCAATTGAAAACGGCACACGCCTTGAGCAGTCGGTAGCCGACGAGATAGCCCAGGGCATGAAGAAGTGGGCAGAGCAATTTGGAGTGACCCACATCACCCACTGGTTCCAGCCCCTGACGGAAGGCACAGCCGAGAAGCACGACGCCTTTATAGAGCACGACCACAAGGGCGGCATGATAGAGGAATTCAGCGGCAAGTCGCTGATACAGCAGGAGCCCGACGCCTCGAGTTTCCCCTCTGGCGGCATACGCTCCACCTTTGAGGCCCGCGGCTACAGCGCCTGGGACCCCGCATCGCCCGTGTTCGTGATCGGCGACACGCTGATGATACCTACCGTCTTCATCAGCTACACCGGCGAGGCTCTCGACTACAAGGCACCCTTGAAGAAAGCCCTTGCCGCTGTGGACAAAGCCGCCACCGGCGTATGCCAGTATTTTGACCCCAACGTGACCAAGGTGAGCGCCAACCTGGGCTGGGAGCAGGAATATTTCCTCGTTGACGAAGGTCTCTACTCCGCGCGCCCCGACCTCTTGCTGACCGGCCGCACCCTGGCAGGCCACGACTCTGCCAAGAACCAGCAGATGGAAGACCACTACTTCGGCGCCATCCCTGAGCGCGTGGCAGAGTTCATGAAAGACCTGGAGATTCAGGCCCTGGAGCTAGGCATCCCCTGCAAGACACGCCACAACGAGGTGGCACCCAACCAGTTTGAGCTGGCGCCCATATATGAGGAGTGCAACCTCGCGGTGGACCACAACATGCTGCTGATGGGTCTGATGCGCAAGATTGCCCGCAAGCACGGATTCCGCTGCCTGCTCCACGAGAAGCCCTTTGCCGGCATCAACGGTTCGGGCAAGCACGCCAACTGGTCGCTCTCTACCGACACCGGCGTGGTATTGCACAGCCTGGGCAAGACCCCTGAGGACAACCTGCGCTTCATCACCTTTGCCGTAGAGACGCTGATGGCAGTGTACAAGCACAACGGACTGCTGAAGGCCTCCATCATGAGCGCCACCAACCAGCACCGCCTGGGCGCCAACGAGGCACCTCCCGCCATCATCTCCTCGTTCCTGGGCAAGCAAATCTCGAGAGTGCTTGACAAGATAGAGAACTCCACCTCTGACGAGCTCGTGTCGATAAAGGGTTCGGAAGCCCTGAGCACCGACATACCGCAGATACCCGACCTGAAGATAGACAACACCGACCGCAACCGCACCTCACCCTTCGCCTTCACCGGCAACCGCTTTGAGTTCCGCGCCGTAGGTTCGCAGGCCAACTGCGCCGAGGCCATGACAGCGCTCAACACCGCTGTGGCAGAGGCTCTGACCAACTTCAAGGAGCGCGTGGACAAGCTCATAGCCAGCGGCGTGGACAAGACCGCAGCCATCATCAGGACGGTAAGAGAGGACATCAAGGCCTGCAAGCCCATCCGCTTTGAGGGCAACGGCTACTCTGACGAGTGGAAGGCTGAGGCCGCCAAGCGCGGACTGGACTGCGAGACATCGTGCCCCGTCATCTTCGACCGCTACCTCGACGCCGAGAGCATCAAGATGTTTGAGAGCATGAACGTGATGACCGAGCATGAGCTCAAGGCCCGCAACGAAATCAAATGGGACACCTTCACCAAGAAGATCCAGATTGAGGCGCGCACCTTCGGCGACATGGCGATGAACCAGATTATCCCCGTTGCCACGAAGTATCAGAGCATGCTCATCGACAACGTGAGCAAGGTGGCACAGACCTTCAGCCCCGAAGAGGCCAAGCAGCTCAACGCCGACAACATAGACATCATCCGCCAGATCTCGAACCACACCAGGTTTATCATCGAGAACGTGCACGCCATGGTAGAGGCACGCAAGGTGGCCAACAAGATTGAGTCGGAGAGAGAGAAAGCCGTGAAGTATCACGACACGGTGCAGCCTTACCTCGACACCATCCGCTACCACGTGGACAAGCTCGAACTGATTGTGGAAGACGAGATGTGGGTATTGCCTAAATACCGCGAGATGCTCTTCATCAGATAAGCACACTGCCCCAGCGGAAGGCACGCTCCCTCCGTACAGGCACAAAAAACGCCGGTTTTTCGTTTTGCGTTCCGAAAAAACCGGCGTTTGTTTGTGTTTGTATGTGAGCGACAGGCTACGGCCAGCAGGCGGAGCTGAGTTTGGCGCCAGGAAGTTTCTCCATGTGAGGAAAAACAAGTATATTTGCATGCCAAACCTTTTCCACTATGACAAGAAGACTATACCGCTCCATCACCCTGCGCGCGCTCAGCACACTGCTGATAGGCGCGCTGATAATTGCATTCCCCCTCAACGCCACGAAATATTTGGTAATGAGCATCGGACTGCTGTTCCTCGTGCCCGGCGTAGTGTCTATGCTTACATATTTTATACACAAGCACAAGGACAAAGTGGCTGCCAAGAAGGAAACCCAGGAGAAAGAGGACGACGAAGAAGAAGAGAAGAAAGACGAAGAGGGCGACAAGAAAGAGGACAAGAAGAAGCAGACACCCTACTTCCCGACGATAGGACTGGGGAGCAGTCTGTTCGGCCTGTTGCTGCTGGCGTTCCCCTCGTCGTTCAAGGACATACTGGTATATCTACTGGGCGCCTTTGCCGTGGTGGCAGCCTTGGTGCAGGCAGTGAACACGTACAAGCTGGGCAAGGTGTATAAGACGAGCCCCGCCATGTATGTGATATCTGCGCTGATAGGCCTGGCTGGCGTGGTGGTGATATATCTCAACCACTATGTGCTGACGACGGAAGGCATTGCGGAACAGAAGCCGGAGCAGATGACCGTGCCGGCCCTCATAGCAGGCATTGCGCTGGTGGTGTACGGTCTGTCGGAGACCGCCTACGCGCTGTACTTCCGCAAACCGACTACGATAGAGAAAGACGATAGCGATAAGGAAGAAGTAGAAGAGGACGAAGAAAAAGAGGAAAGCGAAGCCGAATAGGCTCAGGAGCGTTTTTCTGACAGCAAAGCCATGATTACCCTCACCCTGACACGCCACGGGCAGACCGTAGAGAACTGCGAGCGCATACTGCAAGGGCAGTCGGCGGGGCACCTGAACGAGACAGGCATAGCCCAGGCGGAGGCGCTGCGCGACAAACTCAACGCGGCAGACTACGACGTCATGGTGTGCAGCGACCTTGAGCGCACACGCCGCACGGCAGAGATAATCAACAGCAAGCTGCACCTGCCCACAGACTACACCCCGCTGCTCAGAGAGCGCGACTGGGGCGAGTATACCGGGCTGCACATAAGCAAGGTGACGCTGCCCCCATCGCAGTTCCCGCCCTCAATAGAGAACGCGGAACAGCTGGCGGACAGGGCACGGCGATTCCTCAACTTCCTACTGGAGCACTACGACGGCAAGCGCGTGCTTGGCGTGGGCCACGGCTACTTCAACCGCTGCGTGCAGGCCACGATAGAGCAAAAGACAGTACACAACACCCCGAGGTGGGACAACACCGAGATTCGCACATTTGAGGTCACGGAAGAGACGACCACCCACGCAGCCCCCACCGATTTTCTGGTCAGCGAGAATTAGCCGCAGGCGGCAACGGCTGACGACAGCGAAAAAGCAAAAATATATTTTTGGGATTGTTCCGTAATTTGACCAATTAAGTGTAATTTTGCACTTCGATTTACATTGCTGAACAATGAACGTCTGGAAAACAGTTCTGTTTATATTTTCCATACTACTTGCCCTCGCCATAATTTGCCTGGCATTTCCTGAAAAAGGGATTACCATAGGCGGCGCTGAGCTCAAGTTTCCCACACTGACCGAGGCCATAACGCCGGCAGAGCAGTCATCTGGCGACGACAAACAGGACGTGGACGAAGAAGTGCAGAAACAACTCGACGCACTCCACTCTGCCAAGAAGAAGGAGTTTGACGAATTCTGCAAGAACTCGCCCACCCGCATCTTCATGCCCGGCAACAACACCGCATATCTCGACCCGTTCTTTGAGGCACTGGACAGCGCCAAGAAGGAGTCCGTGCGCATAGTGCACTACGGCGACTCGCAGCTGGAGACCGACCGTATGACATCGGCGCTGCGCGAACACTTCCAAGCCAAGTTTGGCGGCGGCGGTGTGGGCATGGTGCCGGCAGTGCAGCCCATCGCCACCTTTACCCTGTCGCAGACAATCAGTCCGATGCTTCAACGCTACTGCGCGTTCGGTTCAGCGGACTTCCGCGCCAGTCACCACCGCTACGGACCCCTGGCGGCGATGTCGAGGCTCGACGGCACTGTGACGCTGTCGTTCAACAGCAGGAGCGAGAAGAAATTCCCGCACTGCCAGAAGTTCCAGAAGATTTCAGTGTTAGTGAAAGGCAGCGGAACGATGAGCGCAAGCTGCAGCGGCAAGGCCTGGCAGCTCACTCCCGACCTGGGCGACGAGAACATGGTGAGGACGTTCAGCGCGCAGCTGCCCTCGCCCACCAGCCGAGTGAAGCTGACCATAAGCGGCAATATGGACATCTACGCCATAATGCTGGACGGGAAGAACGGCGTGTCGATGGACAACGTGCCGATGAGAGGATGCTCCGGCACCGTGTTTACGACCATTGACCGCAGCACGATGGCACCATTCTTCAAGGGACAAAACGTGAGACTGATAATACTGCAGTACGGCGGCAATTCCGTGCCCTACCTCAACGGGGCGCAGGGCATCGCCGCATACGCCAGCAGCATAAAGGAGCAGATTCGCCTCTTCAAGCAGATGGCACCCAAGGCCCGCATACTGTTCATTGGTCCGTCGGACATGTCGACGCGCGTGAACGGCGTGATGAAGACGTATCCCCATCTGGAAGAAGTGGACGCTGCGCTGCGCAAAGCAGCCAACGATGAGGGCGTAGCCTTCTGGGATATGTATCAGGCACAGGGCGGCCGCAACTCCATGGTGGAATGGGTGAAGGCCAGACCGCAGCTGGCGGGCGGCGACTACATACACTTCACGCCGCTGGGAGCCGAGAAGATGAGCCAAATACTCTACGACACCTTCCAGCTGTACTACAAGTACTACAAATTCCGCCAAGACCCGAGCACCGATTTTTGACACGCAGCCGCGCACTCCACAAACAAAACAGAAATGACAATAAGGAAATACGCAACCATACTGACCGCCATTGCACTCGCCGCCTTCGTAAGCGCCAAGGCAAGCCCCTACAAGCTGGCGAGAGTAGCCGTGCCCGACGACACGCTGTGCATCAAGGCAGACATGGCCCACCTGATTTTTCCCGGCAACCACAGCGCCTTTGACCTGCTTTACAAGAAGTTCGCCAAGCAGCTGGCGAGAGGCAACAACCGCATCAACATACTGCACATGGGAGGAAGCCACGTGCAGGCAGGATATCTGTCGGATCAGCTGCGCAACAACATGACCAACATGCACGACAGCAGCGGCGTATTCCACGCTAAGGCAGCCGACCGCGGCGCCGTATTCCCCTTCAAAGCGGTAAGAACCAACGCCCCGACGAGCTACAGCATGTCGCACACAGGACGATGGAGAGTGAGCAAATGCCTCTCCTCTGCGCCCGACGCCACACTCGGCCTTTGCGGAATAGCCGCCCTGACAAACGACAGCGACGCCTCGCTGACACTGAGTCTGCCGGACGACACCTACAGCTTCGACAAACTGAGAGTGCTGGGCTACTCGGAGGGCTCGTCCTTTCCCGTTATCATGATAGGCGCCGACACCATCTTCCCTGCCGTGAGCGACCACAAGAGCGGATATATGTTTCATCTGCCAGCGGCGACCAGCCAGTGCAAGGTGTCGTTCTACAACGTCAACGACAGCAACACCTTTGTGGTGAGAGGCCTGATGCCAGAGAGCGGCAGGAAGGGCATAACATACCAGGAGTCGGGAGTGAACGGGGCTGCGGTGTCCTCATGGCTCAACTGCGCCGCGCTGGAAGAAGAAATGAAGCTGGTTTGTCCCGACATGATAATCTTCGGCATAGGCATAAACGATGCCGCAACCACGTATGACAACTTCAACCCCGAGACATTCAAGACCAATTACCGCACGCTGATAGACAAGACAAAGAAGGTGTCGCCTAAGGCAGCGCTGCTCTTCATAACCAACAACGACTGCTACCAGTCGGTGCGCACCAAAAGGCCCAACCAAAACACCGAGCGAGTGGCGCAAGCCTTCAAGGAACTGGCGCAAGAGTACAACGGCGCCGTGTTTGACCTCTACCAAGTGATGGGAGGACAGAACTCGTCGGCCGTGTGGGCGCAGCAACAGCTGATGCAGTCAGACAGGGTGCACTTCACAGAAAGCGGATACCGCATAGTGGGCAACCTTATATATAACGCCTTGGTGGAAGACTTCGAAAACAGCCTCAACCACTGACACAGACACAACCGGAACCGCATAGCACTATAAGATGGAACAACTTGGCGAATTCATGACGCAACTTTGGGTATACGTGGTCAGCGTATTCTCATTCAATCCCAACAGCCCGCTGCTGTTTACGCAGTTTCAGTTTTGGGCATTCTTCGCTTTGGTATTCACATTCTTCGCCCTGTTCAGAAACAGGCCGCTGATGCGCAACACCTACCTCATGTTTGTCAGCCTGCTGTTCTACTACAAGACCAGCGGACTGTTTGTGGGGCTGCTGATGTTTGTGACCGTATCGGACTTCCTGATAGCCAAGAGGATATACAAGGCCAAGCAGAACAACTACGCGACAAAGGCAAAGCTGCTGCTCTGCCTCAGCGTGCTGATAGACCTGAGCATCTTGTGCTACTTCAAGTACGCCTATTTTTTCGCAGACTTCGTGAACAACATCTTCGGCACCAACATACAGGTGACGAACGTAGTGGCAAGTTTTGGCAACGCCATCACCAACAGCAACTTCTTCAGTGTAGACAACATCATATTGCCGGTGGGCATCTCGTTCTACACCTTCCAGATAATCTCTTACACGACCGACGTGTACAAGGGACTCATCAAGCCGGTGCGCAACCTGTTTGACTTCGGCTTCTACGTAAGTTTCTTCCCGCAGCTGGTGGCTGGACCTATAGTCAAGGCCAGCGACTTCATACCGCAGCTGTACCGCAAGTACAACCTGAGCAGGATGCAATTTGGCATCGCCGTCTTTTGGATTATAAACGGTTTGATGAAGAAAATCATCCTGAGCGACTACCTCGCCGTCAACTTCATAGACAGAGTGTTTGAGAACCCCCATTTGTTTACGGGCTTTGAGAACCTGGCCGCACTGTTCTTGTACTCGCTGCAAGTCTACGCAGACTTCTCGGGCTACACCGACATAGCCATAGGTTTGTCGCTGCTGATGGGCTTCCACCTGCCCGCCAACTTCAACTCGCCCTACAAAGCCCCCAACTGCTCTAACTTCTGGAAGAGGTGGCACATCTCGCTCTCGCGATGGTTGCAGACATACCTATATATTCCGCTTGGCGGCAACCGCAACACGACGTTCGGCACCTATTTCTGGATAGTGTTTATGACGCTTGCCGCCCTGGTGCTGTGCGGCAATCTGTGGATAACGCTTGGAGTG
Source organism: Lactococcus garvieae (assembly GCA_963631415.1). GTDB lineage: Bacteria > Bacteroidota > Bacteroidia > Bacteroidales > Bacteroidaceae > UBA6382. The sequence continues at coordinate 12,950 of CAVGQS010000003.1, forward strand.
GCGGTGATAGCCTCGATGGTGGTGTTTACGGCGCTGCGCCACCCAGAAAAGCGCAAGAAGATTTACGCCAACCTCAACAGCATGATAACGATGCTGCTGGGCGGTCTGTGGCACGGCGCAAGCCTCAACTTCATTATTTGGGGCGGACTGAACGGCACCGGCATGATAGTCTTCAAGTTCTGGCGCGACATGACGCTGCTCACAAGAGCGCTGGTGAGCACCGTGGCCTTTGAGCTCCTCATCATCATCGACAACATCTGGCCAGGGCCGCTGTGCAACATCCTGCTGGTGTTCATAGTGTTCATCATGGTGAGCGCATGGATACGCTACGTTTATTCACTGCGAGGCAAGACGGAGCGCTTCGGCTGGCTGGAGCACGGATGGAGCGTCTTGGTGACATTTGTGTTCATCACGTTCACGCGACTGTTCTTCCGCAGCGGATCGAACCTTGACCCTGCAATAGCCAACGAGACGGCATGGTCGATAGCTAGCCGCATGGTCAACAGCATGGGGTCGCAGTGGAACACCAACATTCTGCCCATCATACAGACCTACCACAACGTGTTCATCCTCTTTGTGGTCGGGATGATAATACACTGGCTGCCCTCGCGCACCAAGCTCAGATACCGCATCGCATTTGCCAAACTGCCGCTGCCGGCAATATGCCTGTGCACTGTAGTGGCTGTGTTCTTGGTGTTCCAGTTTGTTTCTGCCAAACTGCAACCGTTCATTTACTTCCAGTTCTAGTATTGGAGAGGTGCTTCCAGAGCTATTGTCTGGAAGTGGAGATGCCGTTCAGAACCGACAGGACTTGGTCAATGTTGCTGACGTTCTGAATGGTGAGGCGGCGCTTCTTGTTTTGCTCCGACAGTTTGCACGTTTTATAGTGGTCAGCCATATAGGTAATACTGCGTCCGAAAGTGTCGCTCTGATAGAAGGCGCTGCTGAGGTTGGACACATAATATAAGGTAAGGACGCCACTGCGCACCACGATGCGCTCAATACCAAGGCTGCGGCCAAGACGGCGAACGACAGGCACTTTCAGCAAATTCTCTGCGGGCTCAGGCAAGGCGCCAAAGCGGTCCTCCAACTTCTTGCGATAGTCGGCAAGCAGCGCATCGGAAGAGAGCGAATCGATTTCGCGGTAGCACAAGACACGCTCATTGGTGCCAGGTATGTACTCCTCGGGCAAGTAGAACGGCAAATCGCTGTCGAGGCTGCACTCCCCAACGAACAACTCGCCTTGCAAGGACACGGACTGCTCCGCCTCGTCGGCATACAAGTCGGCGAACTCCTCCGTCTTCAGTTCGCTGACTGCCTCAGAGAGAATCTTCTGATAGGTCTCGTAGCCCAAATCGGCAATAAAGCCGCTCTGCTCGGCTCCCAAAAGGTTGCCCGCGCCACGAATGTCGAGATCCTGCATGGCAATCTGGATTCCGCTACCCAAATCGCTAAAGCTCTCGATTGCCTCAAGACGGTGGCGGCTGTCGTCGGACAAAGCAGCAGCGGGAGGAGCAAGGAGATAGCAGAACGCCTTGCGGTTGCTGCGCCCCACCCTGCCGCGCATCTGGTGGAGGTCGCTCAATCCGAAATTCTGCGCATTGTCGATGATAATGGTGTTGGCGTTGGGTATGTCAATGCCGTTCTCCACAATGGTTGTGGACAGCAACACGTCGTACTCGCGGTTGATGAAGTCGAGAATGATCTTCTCAAGCGCTTCGGGCGACATGCGGCCGTGGCCCACAGCCACACGGGCATCGGGCACGTACTCATGAATCAGCGACTCGACATGAGGGATTTGCGCTATCCTGTTGCACACGAAGAAGACTTGTCCTCCTCGGCTCATCTCAAAATTGATTGCATCGGCAATTATCTCGTGGCCAAAGACGTGGATTTCAGTTTGGATTGGGTGGCGGTTGGCGGGAGGAGTGGACAACACCGACAAATCGCGGGCACCCATAAGCGAGAACTGGAGAGTGCGGGGGATCGGGGTGGCTGTAAGAGTAAGGGTGTCTACGTTCACTTTCATCTGGCGAAGTTTTTCCTTTGTGGCCACGCCGAACTTCTGTTCCTCGTCGATGATGAGCAAGCCCAGGTCCTTGAACACGACAGACTTTCCGAGCAGTTTTTGGGTACCTATTATTATTTCTATCTTCCCGTCCTTGAGGCGCTCGCATATCTCCTTGGTTTGTTTGGGAGTGCGCGAGCGAGAGAGATACTCCACCGTAACGGGGAAATCCTTCAGGCGCTCCTTAAACGTCTGATAGTGCTGGTAAGCCAAGACCGTTGTGGGCACGAGCACCGCCACCTGCTTACTGTCGGCAGCCGCTTTGAAAGCAGCCCTCACAGCCAGTTCCGTTTTGCCAAATCCCACATCGCCGCACACCAGACGGTCCATGGGACGCTTGCTCTCCATGTCCGTCTTTATCTGGCTGGTCACCGAAAGCTGGTCGGGAGTGTCTTCGTAGGCAAAGGACGCCTCAAGCTCGTGTTGCATATAAGAGTCGGGGCTGTAGGCAAAGCCCTCCTGCTGGCGGCGTTCGGAATAGAGTTTTATGAGGTCGCGGGCAATGTCCTTAATCTTCTTCTTGGTCCGCTCCTTCAGCTGGTGCCAACTGCCAGTGCCAAGTTTGCTAAGTCGCGGGGTTTCGCCTTCGCCAGGTTTATACTTGCTGACCTTGCTCAATGCGTGGACAGACACATAGACAATGTCGCCGTCCTTATAGAGCAGCTTCATCATCTCTTGTTCGACGCCGCCCTTTTCTACACGAACAAGACCTACAAACTGCCCAATGCCGTGGTCTATGTGAGTCACGTAGTCGCCGGGGGCAAACTGGTTGAGTTCACGCAACGAGTGCGCCACCTTGCCGTTTCGCGCATAGCCGCTGCGAATCTGGTACTTATGGAAGCGGTCGAATATCTGGTGGTCGGTGAAGAGGCACACCTTCAGCGTGTCGTCGGCAAAGCCAGAATGAATAGTGCTAGATACAGGCTGAAAGGCAACAGGGTGGTCAGACTGGGAGAAAATCTCTTTCAAGCGCTCGTGCTGCTTGTCGCTGTCAGCAAAGATGCAGATTTTATATCCCTTGGCGTTGAAATCGGAGAGCGTCTGCCCTATCAAATCAAAATTTTTGTGGAATAAAGGTTGGGGTGACGTGTGGAACTGAACCGAATCACCCTTGACGCCCGCAGGTTTTGTAGCCAGCACAACCGATGAATACTTCATCTGGCCACGTGCAAAATCCGTTCCGTCAAGCAGCAGGCTGTTGGCATCGAGTTCGGAGACACCATCCTTTTCCTCTCCCTGTATCACAGCCCTCTCTATAAGGGCTTGTTCGCTAAACCCCGCATCGAAGATTTTGCCGACCATATCGCGCACAAAGGCAGGATTCTTCTGGACCAACACTGTCGAATCAGGCAAGAAGTTAAAGAAAGAGACGCGGCTATGGGGCGAAGAAGACACAAAAGGAACCAGTGAGGCGGTGCTGACCTTTTCGATTGACAACTGAGTCTGGACATCAAAGGTGCGGATGCTGTCAATCTCGTCACCGAAGAAGTCTATGCGGAAGGGACAGTCGTTGGAATAAGAGAACACGTCAAGAATGCTTCCGCGAACGGCAAACTCGCCAGGTTCGTAGACATAATCGGCATGGCGAAAACCGAGGGCGGTCAGCTGGTCGCCTATGCGGGCAAAGTCATACTCCTTGCCAACCTCGACATTAAAGCAAGCATCCCTGACGGTGTCTTGCGTCACAACCTTAACCGCCAGAGCCTCTGGGTATGTGACCACAAACATGGAGGAAGAGGGGGAGCCGTCGAGACTTGCCAGTCTGCCAAGCACGTCAGTGCGCAGAATCTCGTTGGCGGGGTCAATCTGCGCATACCTCACGCCGCGCTTGTAGGGAGAGGGGAAATACAGCGAACTGCCCTCGCCAAGCAAGGTCTCCAAGTCGCCATGGAAAGCCGTCGCTTCGCTTTCGTCGTTCAAGACGACAAGAAACAACTGAGGGGCAGACAGCAATTCAGGCAAGGCGCTGAAGCACGCTGCAGCCGAAGAACCCTGCAAACCTTCCAGGAACAAAGAATTGCCCACAGTCAGCTTGGCGATGCGATTTGCCGCAGCGCGCACGCCACTATGACGCAGAAACATTTTCCTTATATCCGAAGGTTCCATAGAATTACTATACTATCTTGGCTATGCTAGAATGATAGTCCGATTTTCCGAAACAAATGCGATTAACAGAAACATCCACATACACCAAAAGACCACCGGACATAATCTGGTGATCTTTGTATAACACTTAAAATTTTCTATTATGGAAAATCAGTTTGCGGGAGTGCCCTGAGCGGGAGCCTGTTGCTCGCCCTGTTGTCCCTGAGCCGGCATAGCCTGCTTTGTAGGCTGAGCTGTTGCTGAAGGTATGGGGGCTGCAGTCTGTACGGGAGCTTTTTCCACTACAGAGCTCTGAGTTGTCTCAGTAGGAGTAACATAAGCGGCAACAACGCTGAACACCACCATAGCGATGGCAAGACCCCAAGTTGCTTTTTCTACAAATTCTGTGGTTTTGCGTACACCGCCCAAACTGTTGGCGCTGGAGAAGCCAGCAGCAAGACCACCGCCCTTAGACTCTTGAATAAGTACAATCAAGCACATCAGAACGGCAGCGAGCACAATAAGTACGATAACGATACTATACATTTCTATTATCTTTGTTTTTGTTGATACGTATTAGTAATTTCAGATAACGCATTTGGTCTGCAAAGTAAGCACTTTTTTTTGGATTTTCGGCACTTATAGACTCAATAATTTCAAGTGCCTGCTCATATTTATGCTGTTTTATATACAAGCTTGCCATCGTTTCAGTGAAAAACTCTTTCTTGTGTTCTTCAGCAAACGAAGCATCGTCAGTTTGGGGTGTTTCATCCGGCGTGGTGTCGGCAAGATGCTTGTTGATAAACGGCACGGTGAACTCTTCGTCTTCCTCATACTCTGGAGCATTATCGTGCGGCTGAATTTCTGAAGCAGAATCAGTGGCAGTGGTTTCCGGCACGTCCTGACGATTCTGTGGAGTTGGCGCTGCAGAACCTCCATTATGACCTATGTCGGGCAATTGCTCCAAGTAGAGAGAATAGTCACCCATAGAGTCTGGCGCCTCTGCCGCTTGTTGTTGTGATGCAGCTGGCGTCGGCACTCCTTTGAGGAAGTTGTCAATCAACGCCAGGGTCTTGTCGCCATCAACGCCGCCAGGATTTTCCAGCATCACTGTCGGTATCGAGAAGTTGCCGCCCTCTACCATATCAAAAAGCACAGAGCGGTCTGCCACGCAAAGAGCCGACACACCCAGTTCCTTACTGAACTCCAGGTCGTGGACAGCATACATATTCTGCAGCAAGAGCAAATGGAGCGTATGGTAGTACGGGTACCGTTCAATAGCTTTCCTTAAGACAGGAATAGTGCTGCGATCCATACGCTCTGGGTGGCGTATAAGTTCTATGGCTGAGGTGAGTTGCTGGGTAGTCATAATAGTAGATAGGTATGTGTGCGGTGTTGATTGCGGGCATTGCGGCTATGAGCGTTGTATTAAAGCGTCTTACCAGTTGGCCACGGTGGCATTGAATATTTGATCTACGATGGTTTCTATCATCTGCGCTACGAGATCTTCCTGCACGTCATTGAGCCGTTGCGAAGAATCATAGTCGGCAGTGGCAGTGAAAGAACGTTCAAAGTCATCGGAGTGCTTCTTGTTGTTCACAAAGCGCACGTTGACGGTCATCTTCAGCTGCGTCTGCGAGGAGTAGCCGTCAGCCGACACAGACTTGTTGTACTGGCTGTACTCCGTAATCTCGCCTGACAGCTGCAGGTCACCGTTGCGTTTCACCAGTCTCAGTTTTGTCTGGCGAGTATAGGCGTCAGACAACTCGTTGTTGAACATGGAGTGCATCGGCGCCCAGACATAGGCAGAGCGAAGAGGGAAATCGTCTATCTGTATCGTCTTTGTGGTGAGATAGTCTATCGAGGACCCGTTGAACTTATAGCTAACGGAACATCCTGCCAAGAGCAGCATAAGGCAAAAGCTCACCAGTGTGCTTGCTACGATTGATTTATCACGTGTCAGAGTCATAACAATTATTCAGCGGCTTGGTCACTTGACGTCCTCCAAGCCATATTCCTTGATTTTTCTGTAAAGTGTGCGTTCGGGAATGCCCAGTTCTTCTGCCACCTTGCGGCGAGCACCAGCGTGACGCTTGAGCGAGGCTATGATGGCATCCTTCTCCATGTCGTCGATGGTGTTGATTTTTTCAGCTGGCTCTGCCGGCTTCACCTCCTCGTACGGGACGGGCAGCGACAACAGCGGTTTTGCCGTCATTCCTTCTGACGCTGAGGATTTTGACGGAGTAATATTCAAATACTGTTGCAGTTCGTTCAGTTCTTCACGCATCTGGCGACACTGTGTGGACAACTGGGCCAGCCATTGGAATATCACGGTCCGCTCAGACTCAAAGGACTTGTAGTCATCGTTGAACGACAGCATGGTTTCCTTTTCGTCAGGCAAGGCGCTTTTGAGCTTTTCTACAGTCACTATGCCGTCGGGCACTGTGACAGTGAGGCTCTCTACCAGATTGCGCAACTGGCGTATATTGCCCGGCCATTGGTATTTCATGGCATAGTTCATTGCCTCGTCGTCGAGCGACACAGGGTCGGCTTTGTTGTATTTGTCGCTCATGTCAAGCGCGAACTTCTTGAACAGCAAGCGGATGTCGTCGCCTCGCTCACGCAGTGGCGGTATGTTGATAGAGATGCCGTTAAGGCGATAGAACAAGTCTTCCCTGAACTTGCCCTCACGCATTGCACTGAGCAGGTTGACGTTGGTGGCAGCCACTATGCGGACGTCGGTCTTAAACACTTTGTCCGAGCCGACAGGGATATATTCACCGCTCTCGAGCACCCTCAATAGCAGAGACTGCGTTTCTTTAGGCAGTTCCCCAATCTCGTCGAGGAACAGCGTGCCACCGTCACAAGCCGCAAAATATCCTTCGCGGTCTGAGTCAGCGCCGGTGTAGGCTCCCTTGACATGGCCGAAGAGTTCCGAATTTATCGTGCCGGGAGGAATTGAACCGCAGTTGATGGCCATGAGCCGCTTGTTCTTGCGGGGGCTGTGATCGTGTATTATGCGGGAGAACACATCCTTGCCCACTCCGTTTTCGCCAAGTATCACCATCGACAAGTCAGTCGGAGCCACGCGCAGAGCCATCTGCAGAGCCTCGTCAAGGGCGGAGCACTTGCCGACAATGTTGTATTTTTTCTTTACAGAGAGTAAGTCTATCTTCATTTTCCAAACTATAACGATGAATGATGATGCAGCGGCTAGAAAGTCAGCTCCAGCTTCACTCGCCAACCCCACTTCTTCGCACCCGGCAGGTACAGGTAGTTCAGTCGGCGAACCGCCTGGATCTGCAGCACCTTAAATATATTGTGGATACCCGCATACACCTCTACGTAAGGTTTGTTGTTCTCCATTGCGAACGAAGAATAGCGGAAGGAACCGTCGTGCGAAAAATGGCCGGGGAAGTAGTAGAGCCGGCTGTCACCAGGATTGAGCGAGGGATTGTTCTTGTCCGTGAGGGTTCCCCACAGGGCGTTGCATCCTATGACCTCACGCCACTTGAGCTTGCGCAGCAGCGGGATGCGGTTGAATATCTTGCCGTTGAGATCCCAGTTCACCATGGCGGAGACATAGCGGTCGTTGACGAACTCCATGTTGTTGACCATGCAGAACATAGCTTTGTGCACTATGTAGGACTGGTTGGCGGCAGGCATAATCAGCAGCGGATAGGGCACGCGATTCCACTGGACGCCTCCGTTTAGGTAGCAGTCCATCCTGCCCCACGCCGACGGCAACCAGAAACGCTTGTAGACAGAAGCCTCCGTCAGGTTGTAGTTGTGCTCGCCGCCCAGGGTCTTGAGTCCCACGGTGTGGCTCAGGGTGAATATCGGAGCCTCGTTGTTGACGGTGATGCGGCGCTGCTTGGTGTTCATGTACTTGGCGCCAGGGCTGAACTTCAGCTCTACCGCAAAGTCCGTCGTATTGAAGTAGCGGTTGTGCTTGTTCTTGTCGGTCGTTGGCGCACCGACGGCATCCAAAGGCTGGTAGAACAGCGCCCCGACAGCCTCGTCACGCTGCCGGCATAGTTTTGCGGTGACGCCAAAGCCGTTGAGCCACTCGCGCTGGTACTTGAGGTTGAACTTATGGTAATAGACCATCTGGTCTACCGTGGTCACCTTGAATGAAGAGAACACGTTGTCCTTGTCTGTGGGCATGAATTTGTCTGACGCCGACATCACGTCCGTCTGGTACGACGCCGACAGGTTGTTCATGGGGAACTCCGTGACCTGGTAGGACCTCTTCTTGAAAGCGTAGGTGAGTTCTGTCATGCCTTTGAACCTGTGATCCTTGAATCCGTAGGCGACATACCCTTTCGCAAACAGGTGAGGGTTGAGGTTTGCGGTAGTCTGGCCAGAGGCTCGCAAGCGGAACCCGTCAATGAAGTTGTGGCTGAACGTAGTGTTTACGGGACCAAAATCAAACTTCGAGGGCTTCTGTGGATTAGACGATGTCTCTATATAGTTCTCCACAAACGCCTTGAACACAAACAGGAAGATGTTGAAGTTCTTCATGCTCTGGAACTCCTTCACCATCTGCCCCATGGAGGCCTCGGCCATCGTGAGGCTGTCCGTGCGGTTGGTTTCCCAGAATTTGTTGTCCTGCAGCACTGCGTTGGGTTCGATGTACTCCTGGCCTCCAAAGCGGAAGTCCTTGTCGGGCAGCGGCGACAGGCTGAAGTCGGAATAGTCGTTGGTGAGCTGCACATGCAGCCGCGCCATGTCCAGGATAGCGGAAATCTGCACCGTCATCTTGTTTTGCGACAATACTTGGTCTCCAGACGGCAGGTGCTGGAACTCCTGGTCAATATTGAGGCTTTCCACAAAATTGACGTCTGAGCTGTGGGGTATCTGCAGTTTTGAACGGCGCACCCTGTAGGTTGAGTCCGTCATTATATAAATGCTGCCGGAAAAGCCGAAGTCCTGAGGATTGTTGGGGGTGAAAGCCACCTCTATGCACTTGTCGTCGCCCACAAAGACGGTGTCTTGTATGTAGAAGTGGTAGAAGCTGATGGCGTTCTTAGAAGAGATGGGGCTCACAAACTGGTGGCGCAGCAGTCTCACGTTGTCGTCAAAAATGTTGACGTCGCTGAAGCAGTCTGCCAAGATGTTGTTGAGAATCTCTCCTGAGGAGAAAAACTTGTTGAGTCCCTCTTCGCGCTTGCCGGTGATAATTGTTTTCTCCGACTGGGGGTTCTTGCGCCAAATCTTACGCAAGGTGGTCTCCTGGAATGTGACAGGGAATATGCGCTTCCCCGTTTCGGGACACACCTCCACATGCTTGTTCAGAAACGGCATCTTCTTGAATATACCCTCGTTGAGCGTCTTCTCCGAAACGTCGTTGAAGGCGAACGTCAGCTTCTTGTACATGTTGTAGCTGAAGTAAGGGTGCCGATGCAGGTCGGTCTGCTTCTTTGCGGCAATAACCTTCTTCATCAGCTCAACAGCGGGGTTGTTCTTGCGCGAATACTTCTTTTTGCGGGCCTTGACCACCGCCTCTTTCAGCGTGTGCGACACGTCGGTCATCTTCACGTCGATGCGCCGGCTCTCCGACGTTATGTTGAAGGTCTGGCGCCCGTAGCCGTAGAACGAGACCACCAGCGTCTTGCCAGCATGCAGCGGCAGCGTGTACATGCCGTTGGCATCGGTGTTTACGCCCACCGGCATTCCGTCATAAAACACGTTAGCGTATGCAATAGGTTTGCCGGTGCGGGCATCAGTAACCACACCGGCTATATTTTGAGCCGCCACGCCAAGCGAAACGACGGCAAAAGCCACGATCAGCAATATCTTGCGCATAATACAACGCTTTGAAGAATTCCAACAACGCATAAACGCAAAGGTAACACATTTATTACAAAAAGGCATGTTAAATATACTAAAGATTGCACTGGCATCACCAGGCAAAACTATCAGCAGAGAGCCGCTCCGGAAATGGTTTTACGGGGCGGCTCTTTGTCGTTTGTAGAGGTGCCTGAGGCATCACTCCTTGCCTATCAGACCCAGTTTGGTCGACTCAAGGAATGATATGATATCGTCTATCTCGGGACTGTTCACCACCTGCGACTTAATCTGCATGATACCGTCTTCCAGAGATGTCTTGCCGTTGAACACGAGTCGGTAGGCGCTGGCAATGTGAAACTGGATTTTCTCTTCTATGCCGGCATTGCTGAGGATGGTGGCGTTGACGCCTCCGTACTCAATGGGGTTGTGTGTGCCTATCACGAAGGGCGGCACGTCTTTGCTGAAGCGGCAGCCGCTCTTGACCATGGCGCAGCGTCCCACGCGAGTGCCCGGATTGGCAATGACGTTTGACGTAAGGATGGCGTCGTCATGTATCTCTACGCAGCCGGCTATCTTAGAGCCGTAGCCTATCACGGTGTCGTTGAAGATGTGGCTGTCGTGGGAAATGTGCACTCCCTCCATGATGCAGTTGCCGTTGCCGACAATGGTCTTTCCGTCGGTGTGGGTAGCGCGGTTGATGACCACGTTTTCGCGTATGGTGTTGTTGTCGCCAATCACCAGCTGCGTGTCCTCGCCGTTGAACTCAAAGTCCTGAGGGAGAGCGCCCAGCACAGTGCCTTGAAACACGCTGTTGTTTTTGCCCATCACCGTACCCGACATGATGCTGACGAAAGGATAAATCACACAGCCATCGCCTATCACGGTATTTGCCTCAACATAAGCAAACGGATATATGGTGACATCGGCTCCTATCTTTGCCGAAGGATCTACAAATGCTTGTGGACTAATCATATATTTTTAATGTTTTTTGTCGTTGTATTATTTGAAGCTGCCCTAATTCTGGCCGCCGCCGAGTGCGTAGTAGAGGTTAACCACGGCCTGCATCTTGTTGAAGTCGTCGGTCACCTTCTGCAGTTGGCTTGCGAGGAGTGACTGTTGGGCTGTAATGACCTCAAGGTAGGTTGCGCCGTTGGCCATAAGTGCGGTTACGGCATCCACGTTGGCCTGCAGTGTCTCTATGCGCTCAGCTTCTATCTCAGAGAGCTTAGAAGAGGTCTCATACAGCTTCAGGGCGTTGCTCACCTCGCTGCCAGCATTCAGTATGGACTGCTGCCATGCCAGGTAGGCTTGCTCCTGCTGTGCCTTGGCTACCCTGAGACCTGCCACGAGCTGGCCGTGCTGGAAGATGGGCTGCACGAGCGAGCCGACTGCACTGAGCAGCATCTTGCCGGGGTTCACGATGCCAGCGCCCGACGAGTTGGTCCAGGCGGCAGAACCGGTGATGGTAATGTTGGGATAGAAGGCCGAACGTGCCTTGTTGACATTATAGAAGCAGTTGGCCAAAGCCATCTCCTTGGCGTGAACGTCAGGACGGTTTGCCAGCACCTGAATGCCTACGCCAGTGCTCAGATTGGTGGGCAGGCTCTGGCCTTCAAACGTGCCGCGGTCGATGTGGGCGGGTGCCTGTGCAAGGAGGAGGCTCAGTGAGTTCTCCGTCTCGCGTATCTGGCGCTCTATCTCAGGAATGGAGGCCTTGACGGACAAGTAGTTGGCCTTGGCTGACAGCACCGAGGTCTCTTTGTAGCCGTAGTACTCCTTCATGTCTTGCATGGTCTTCCAGGTCTGCTCAGTGAGGGTCTCGGTCTCCTTAGTGATGCGGAGCTGTTCGTCGAGCATGAGCAGCGTGTAGTAGCAGTTGGCCACGCTGGCTATGATGGAGGTGCGCACGGCTCGCTGGTAGTCGCGTGCCTGTATGAGGGCTGCCTGCTGAGCGCGCTTGGCGTTGAGCAGACTGCCGAACAGGTCTACCGTCCACGATGCCTGGATGGGCAGCGAGTAGGTCTTGGTCGTCTTGGCGCCGTCCCACGAGCTCAGGGAGCCATTGGGAGAGAACACAAACGAGGGAACGTAAGCCAGCTTGGCAACCTTCAGCATGTCCTCCGACTGCTTCACCGAGAGGGCGGCAGTGAGCAGGTCGCTGTTGTTGGCCAGCGCGCTGTCGATGAGCGTCTGAAGCTTGGGGTCAGTAAACACCTGGCGCCACGGAGTAGAGCCGAGAGTCGTCGTGTCGGCAGCCGCCAGGGTGTCCTGGTCGCCGGCGACGTCGCGGTACAGTCCCTTGGCATTGACCTCCGGACGCTCGTACTTGTTGTATATGCCGCAACTGCTCAAGAACAGCACGCACGACATCATGATATATAATGTGTTTTTCATACGAATCTTATTTTTTTGACTTTACAGGATTGGTGTACTGCTTCAATTCGGTATCGTTGTCGCCATTGACAAGGCCAATGAACTTCATCGGCGATATCTTCTCTTGCAGCCACTGGCAGATGACGAACAGGCACGGCACGATGAGCACCTGGAGAATCATGCCCACAAGCATACCGCCCACAGCGCTCGCGCCGAGCGTAGAGTTACCGTTGGCGCCTACGCCCGAGGCAAACATCAGCGGCAGAAGTCCCACAACCATCGCGAGCGAGGTCATCAAGATAGGACGCAGACGGGCTGAGGCTCCTAGGATGGCCGACCACTTGATGGCCATACCCGTCTGGCGGCGCTCAAGGGCGAACTGAACAATCAGAATGGCGTTCTTGGCCAACAGACCGATAAGCATGATCAACGCAATCTGAGTGTAGATGTCGTTGGAGTGGCCGAAGATGTTGGTGAAGAGGAACGCGCCAGACAGACCGAACGGCACTGACAGCACCACAGAGAGCGGCAAGATGTAGCTCTCGTACTGGGCGCTCAAGATGAGGTAGATGAACACGAAGCACAGGATGAAGATGAGCGCTGTGTTGTTCGATGACTCGCTCTCCGAACGGCTCAGGCCGGAGTATTCGTAGCCGTAGCCCGAGTCGAGGGTTTGCTCAGCCACTTCCTTCACTGCCCTCATGGCGTCGCCGGTAGAGAAGCCCGAGTTAGGCGCCACGTTGATGTTGATGGAGGTGAAGAGGTTGAAGCGGTCGATGTTGGAGGGACCGTAGATCTTCTTCATAGAGATGAAGCTCGACACGGGAGCCATCTGGCCGTTGACGCGCACATAGATGGAGTTGAGCGAGTTCTCGTCAATTCGAGTCTCAGGCATGCCCTGAATCATCACGCGGTAGAGCTTGCCGTAGGCGTTGAAGTTCGAAGAATACAGACCGCCGTAGTAGCCTTGCAGCACAGACAGCACTTCCTTGGGCGATGTGCCGGCACGCGTACACTTGTCTACGTCTACCGAAATCTGGTACTGCGGATACGACGAGTTGAACGAGGTCATGGCGTACTGTATCTCCTCACGCTGGTTGAGGGCGGCGAGGAACTTGCCGGTCTGGGCAAAGAACTTGTCTATCGAACCGCCCGTCTTGTCCTGCATGGAGAGCGACAGACCGTTCGACGCTCCGTAACCTGAAATCATAGGCGGGGCGAAGGCCATCACCTGTGCGTCTTTCAGTGCGGCTGACTGCGCGAATATCTTCTTCACCACCTCAGTCGACGACAGCGAGGCGTCCTCGCGCTCGTCGAAGGGCTTGAGCTTCAGGATGAAGGTACCTTGGTTGGAGCCCTGTCCGGCGATGAAGTTGTAGCCCACAATCTGGATGGTAGTCTTGATGGCTGGATTGGACTCAAACATCTTCTGCATGGTCTGCATGGTCTCAGTCGTCTTGTCCTTGCCGGTACCAGGCGCCAGAGAGACAGTGGCAAACACCACGCCAGTGTCCTCGTCGGGGATAAGGCCGGTTCTGGTGGTGTTCATCAAAACCACCAGCACTACTATGGCAGCTACCACGATGCTTATCGAGATTGCCTTGGCCTTCACAAAGAATTCTACTATCTTGCGGTAGCGGCTGAGCATCTTGTCGTAGGCCACGTTAAAGGCGGCATGGAACTTGTCGATGACCGTCATCTTCTTGTTGGGGTCATGAGCCTTCAGGAAGATGGCGCAGAGCGCAGGACTCAGCGTCAATGCGTTGATGGCGGAGATGATAATCGCCACGGCCATCGTCACACCAAACTCACGGTAGAACGAACCCGAGGTGCCGCCCACGAAACTAACGGGAATGAACACAGCCGACATCACCAGGGTGATGGAGATGATGGCGCCCGAAATCTCGTTCATGGCATCGATACTTGCCACGCGGGCCGACTTGTAGCCCTGGTCCAGTTTGGCGTGGACCGCCTCAACCACCACAATGGCGTCGTCCACCACAATGGCGATGGCAAGCACAAGGGCCGACAGCGTAAGCAGGTTGATACTGAATCCAAACAGGTTGAGGAAGAAGAACGTACCTACCAGCGACACCGGCACAGCGATACACGGAATGATGGTGGAACGCATATCCTGAAGGAACACATACACCACGAGTATCACAAGTATGAATGCTATAATAAGCGTCTCAACAACCTCGGCGATAGAGGCATAGAGGAACTCGGTCACGTCCATACCGTAGGTAATCTGCATGCCGGGAGGGAAGGACTTCGACAGCTCGTCGAGCTGAGCCTTCACGTTCTTCACAATTTCGTTGGCGTTACTGCCAGACATCTGCGTAACCATGTTGGTCACCGCCGGCTTGCCGTCCACCAGGTTGTTCACCACGTAGGTCAGCGCGCCGAGCTCTACCTTGGCCACGTCCTTGAGCTTGAGGGTCGTACCGTCGCTGTTGGAGACAATCACCATGTTCTCAAACTCCTGGGCGGTCTTCAGACGGCCGGTGTAGCGGAGCACATATTCAAACTGCGAGTTGTAGTTCTCGCCCAGCTTACCCGGGGCAGCCTCTATGTTCTGGGCAGCCAGCACGCCGGAGATGTCGGAGGGCACAAGCGAGTGCTCCTTCATCTTCACAGGGTCGAGCCATATACGCATGGAGTAGGTCTTGGCGCCGAAGCCCTCGCACGAGCCCACGCCCTGCACACGCTGGATAACCGGCGATATGTTGATGGCATTGTAGTTGGTGAGGAATTCCTCGTCATACTGGCCCTTGTCGGAGGTGAGCGCGTAGATCAGCACCTGCGAAGTCTGGCGCTTCTCCGTAGTCACACCCACGCTGACCACCTCGGAGGGCAGCAGGTTCTGCGCCTGCGCCACGCGGTTCTGCACGTTCACTGCCGCCATGTCGGCGTCGGTGCCTTGCTTGAAGTATATCGTGATGCTTGCTGAACCGTCGTTGGTGGCCGACGAAGTCATGTAGGTCATGTTCTCAACACCGTTGATGCTCTCCTCAAGAGGGGCGATGACAGAGTTGAGCACCGTCTGGGCATCGGCACCAGTGTAGGTGGTCCTCACGCTGATGGTAGGGGGAGCAATGTTAGGATATTGCTCTATAGGCATGGCCACCAGACCGATGATACCCAATATCACAATAAGGATGGATATTACGGTCGAGAGAACAGGCCTTTTTATAAAGGTTTCAAGTTTCATTGTATTGTTGTCTTTGTTTTGTTAATGTTGGTGACATAAGGGTTCCGCACTGCGCAGGAGCCGCCTTGTGCGCCGCCCCGCTGTGCGAAGAAACAACACTCTTTACTTCTTGGAGAGGTCAGCGCCGCCCATCTTGATGGCCTGCTGCACCTTCTTGGCTGCCTGCTCCTCGGTGATAGGCGTGATGACCATGCCGTCGGTCAGGGCGGAGATACCCTGAGCCACGCCCTGGGTCACGATGCGGTCGCCCGACTTGAGGCCGGAGGTCACGATGTAGTCCTGTCCGTCGTTGACGTCAGCCACCTTGATGACGGAGAAGGTCACCTTGTTGTCCTTGCCTACAATATATACGTACTTCTGGTCCTGCAGTTCCACCGTAGCGCTCTGCGGAATCACCACCACGTTGTTGGCAGTGTAGGGAATCAGGACGCTGCCCGTACCGCCGGTCTTGAGCAGGTGCTGGGGATTGGTGAAGTCAGCGCGGAGAGAAACGGAGCCAGTGGACTGGTCAATCACGCCGCTGATGGTGCTCACCTTGCCGGTCTTGTCGTAGACAGAGCCGTCGGCCAGCTTGAGCTGCACGGCGGGCATCGAGGCGAGGATGGACTTGCTGTTGCCGTTGTGGGAGCGGGTCATCTCGAGAAGCTGCTTCTCTGTCATCGAGAAGTAGACATACATGGTCTCAATGTTAGACACGGTGGTCAGCGGCTCAACGCTCGAGCTGCTCACCAGCGCGCCCACACGGTAGGGAATCGAACCGACAACGCCGTTGGCGGGACTCTTCACATAGCAGTATGAGAGGTTTTGGCGGGCAGAAACCAGCGTAGCCTTTGCAGATGCCACGCCAGCCTCGGCTGTGGCAACTGCCGCCTCAGCCTGGGTCAGCGCGTTCTTGGCGGACTGCAGTTCGTAGTCGCCGATAATCTTCTTGGCAGACAGCTCCTTCTTGTTGCTGTAGGTCAGCTTGGCGGTGGCGAGGGCAGCCTTGGCCTGGTTGAGGCTTGCGTTGGCCTGGTTCACAGCCGCGTTGGCCTGGTTTACAGCCTCGCGATATGTTACGTCGTCAATGACAAAGAGAGTCTGGCCGGCACTTACCGTCGCGCCTTCGTCAACACAAACCTTGACGATGTTGCCCGCAACGCGGGGGCGGATCTCGATATCCTGCTTACCCTTGATGGTAGCCGGATAGGTGTAGTTCAGCTCCGGACTGGAAGTAGTGACGGTTCTTACCGCATACTCGTTGGAGGCCTGCTGCTGAGCTTGCTTGCCGCCACAGCCTGTCGTTGTCACAATGCAGATTGCTCCTACAAAAGCTACTGCAAACTTCGATAATTTTCTGTAGTTCATATAAAACCGATTTATTCTTTATGTTCTTTTTACTTTATTTCGTATATTCTTTTTCCGAGTGCAAAGTTAAGAACAAATAAGTTCAGAAATGGTTCAATTTTTATTTTGTTTTGGTCTGTTTGGCGCATAGCGCGCCACATTTATAAAACATTAACACTCCACGTAATAAGTAAAATGAAGTAGACGTTCCAAAAAGAGCCGCAAGCCACGCCAGCACACGTACAACCGACCACAACAGCACCTGACCCAACGCTTCTCCCCTACCTTATATATATAGGCTGCCACCCCCGCCTCGACAGCCGAATTTAGCCGCCGCAAACCACAATTCGTTTTAGACAGCACTTAAATTCATCAGAGAAGCACTTGTGCTCATCAGAAAGCCATCGGACTTTTCCGGACTCCAAGAAAAAGTTAGCCATTTCCGCAGAAACGGGAAACCATTTCTGTTTGAAGGGCTAACCATTTCCGCGGAAATGGGAACGTCTGGTGGCTCTCTGATGAAGGGAAGTCCTTGTCTGATGAATTAAAGTGCATCTCTGATGAAACGAGGTGTCGCTATGTTTTAGGAATCGGCAAAAAATGGCTGGCGAACAGCAATGCTCAAGACAAAGTACTGCAAATAATCATTGCTGTCCGCTAAAACCCTCTGAACCGCTGAACCTCCTGCCCCCAAAAGCCCTTTTCGTGAAAATTCGCGCAGTTTTTGTATGCCTCATTTCCAGTGCGTTACGTCGGGTACGCACTTAAGAATTTTTTGTAGCCACTTGAGCGATTGAAAACAAGGACTTAAAAAATTTTTAAAGCCACTTAACGAAAAAATCTCGCCGCGAAACGCTGCAACGTTTCGGGCGAAACAAAGCAACGTTTCGAGGCGAAACGTTGCAGCGTTTCGCCCGAAATTTTTTCGTTAAGTCCGCACGAAATTTTTTTAAGTCCGCACAAAAATTTTTTAAGTCCTACTTTATAACTTTGAAGCGTGTGCGAACTGTTTTCTTGTTGTTTTATGACCGCTTTTTTGGATGTTTGGCAGACTGGAGATTGCTGGGCAAAAAAAATCCGCAGCCCTG
>CAVGQS010000004.1:0-30656 GCA_963631415.1 Lactococcus garvieae
AGGCGACTTGAGCTTCGTTAAGTCCGCATAAAAATTTTTTAAGTCCTTGTTTTCAATCGCTCAAGTACTACTTAAAAATTCTCAAGTGCGCGCCCGACGTAACACACTGGAAATGAGGCGCACACAAATTGCGCGAATTTTAACGAAAAGGCTTTTGGGGCGGGAGGTTAAGCGGTTCGGATGTTAGAGGGTTTTGGCAGACAGCAATGGTTCTAAATAGAAAGCGCGATAGCCAGTTCGCAAGATTCGCGGTTTTCTCCCGTTTTCGTCACTGGGACACTCAAAATTATGGATTATAGCCTTGCTGATACTTGGCATCCAAGGTGTTAGACCTGCGTCGCACAAAATGTGACGAAAACAGGAGAGAGAATTCTGTGTTCGTTATAAATGTTTTGCGGGGAGCCGAGGCACAAAAAAAACGGCTCTGCGGGAGCTCGGTTGGGGGTGGTGGTGAGCTGGGGCAGAGCCGTTAGAGTGTGTGAGTGGGGGTTAGAGGGGGTAGCCGTCGAAGTCGTAGAGGACGGTGGAGAGGTAGCGTTCGCCAGTGTCGGGGAGGATGGCTACGATGGTCTTGCCGGCGTTTTCGGGTCGCTGGGCGAGGATGCGGGCGGCGGCTACGGAGCAGCCCGAGGAGATGCCCACGAGGAGTCCCTCGGTGGCGGCGAGCTGGCGGCTGGTGAGGATGGCGTCATCGTTGCCTATGGTGAGGACTTCGTCGACGACGGCGCTGTTGTAGGTCTTGGGCACGAAGCCGGCACCGATGCCCTGAATCTTGTGGGGACCGGGTGCGCCGCCGGAGAGGACGGGCGAGGTGGCGGGTTCAGCCGCCACTACCTTGATGGCGGGGTTGAGTTCCTTGAGGCGGAGACCAGCGCCCGAGATGGTGCCGCCGGTGCCTGCGCCAGCCACGATGATGTCGACCTTGCCGTCGGTGTCGCGCCATATCTCCTCGGCCGTGGTCTTGTAGTGGGCCTGTGGATTGGCGGGGTTCTCAAACTGCTGGAGGATGACGGAGCCGGGTATCTCCGCCTTGAGCTGATTGGCTCGGTCGATGGCTCCCTTCATGCCGTCCTTGCCCGGGGTGAGTTCCACGCGTGCGCCGTAGGCCTTGACGAGGTTGCGGCGCTCAACGGACATGGTGTCGGGCATGGTGAGGATGAGGTGGTAGCCCCTGACGGCGCTGACGAAGGCCAGTCCGACGCCGGTGTTGCCCGAGGTGGGCTCGATGATGGTGGCGCCGGGGGCGAGGATGCCCGCCTTCTCCGCCTCGTCGATCATGTTGAGGGCGACGCGGTCCTTGACGCTGCCGGCGGGGTTGAAGTATTCGAGTTTCGCCACGATTTTGGCACTGACGCCGCTCTGAGTGGCGCTGTAGGCACCCAGCTGGAGGAGCGGGGTGTTGCCTACGAGATCTGTAAGTTTGTTTGCTATCTTTGCCATGGTTTTAATGGTTTTGTCGGTTGTGGTTTGGTTATGAAGTGTAAAGTTATTGAATTTTTTCAAAAGCCTGCTCAAGATCAGCCAGAATATCGTCGATATGCTCCACTCCAATGGAGAGGCGGACGGTGGTGGGAGTGATGTGCTGCTGCGCCAGTTCGTCGGGGCTGAGCTGCGAGTGGGTGGTAGTGTAGGGATGTATGACGAGGCTCTTGACGTCTGCCACGTTGGCCAGCAGCGAGAAGATGCGGAGCGAGTCGATGAACTTCCAGGCATCGGCTTGCGTGCCGCGGATTTCGAAGGTGAAGATGGAGGCGCCGCCGTGGGGGAAGTACTTCTGGTAGAGGGCGTGGTCGGGGTGGCTGGGCAGCGAGGGGTGCGACACGCTCTTGACCTTGGGGTTGGCGGCGAGCCACTGGACCACGCGGAGGGCATTCTGCACGTGGCGCTCTATGCGCAGGGGCAGCGACTCGACGCCCTGGAGCAGTATCCAGGCGTTGAAGGGACTGATGGTGGCGCCGGTGTCGCGCAGCAGGACCGCCCTGATGCGGGTGACGAAGGCTGCGGGACCCGCCACGTCGGCAAAGACGGCGCCGTGGTAGGAGGGGTCGGGCTTGGCTAGCGTGGGATACTTGTCGGCGTTGGCCTTGAAGTCGAAGCGCCCCGCGTCGACGATGACGCCGCCCAGGCTGGAGCCGTGGCCGCCGATGAACTTGGTGGCGGAGTGGACCACTATGTCGGCGCCATGCTCGATGGGGCGCACCAGCAGCGGGGCGAAGGTGTTGTCGACGATGAGGAGCGTGTGGTGGCGGTGGGCTATGGCGGCTATGGCGGCAATGTCAGCCACGTCGGAGTTGGGATTGCCCAGTGTCTCGATGTAGACCGCCTTGGTGTTGGGCTTGATGGCAGCCTCGAGCGCCTGGAGGTTGCGAATGTCGACGATGTCGTAGGTGACGCCCTGGGTGGAGAGGGTGTGGGTGATGAGGTTGTAGGTGCCGCCATAGAGGTTGTCCGCCGCCACGATGTGGTCGCCGCAGGAGGCTATGTTCTGGAGGGCATAGGTCACCGCCGCTGCGCCCGACGCCACCGCCAGTCCTGCCACGCCGCCCTCGAGGGCAGCGATGCGGTCTTCGAAGACGGCCTGGGTGGAGTTGGTGAGGCGGCCGTAGATGTTGCCGGCGTCGCGGAGGCCGAAGCGGTCGGCGGCGTGCCGGGAGTTGTGGAACACGTAGGAAGTGGTCTGATAGATAGGCACGGCGCGCGAGTCGGTCGCGGGGTCTGCCGTTTCTTGGCCCACGTGGAGGGCCAATGTCTCGAGGTGCAATTTTCTTTCTGCCATAGTGATGTATGTTTTTAGTTCGTTGTTGTTTCGTTTTTTCTGCTGCAAAGGTACGGTGACCGACAAATCTCCGCAAGACGCTTGGAAACTTTAGAAATATTTCATATTTTTGCCGCCCGAAGCAGAAGATTATTCCAAAAAGCGCGAAATATGAGCACCAAAACAGAATCATACCAACTGGACGAGAAGGACGCCGCCCTGCTGAGAGCCCTGCAGCAGAACGCGCGGCTGACCAACAAGGAGCTTGCCGCCAAGGCCCACCTGTCTACCACCCCCACCTTTGAGCGCGTGAGACGGCTGGAGCAACTGGGCTTCATCAAGCAGTATGCCACCATCCTGGACGCGGGCAAGCTCAACAAGGGGTTTGCCGTGTTTTGCAGCATCAAGCTGAAGACCATCAACAGCGAGAAGGCGCGCGAGTTCACGGAACTGGTAAACAGCGTGGCGGAGGTGACCGAGTGCTACAATATTTCTGGCAAATTCGACTACCTGCTGCGCATACAGTCGCCCGACATGAAGCACTACCAGCAGTTTCTGCTCAACGTGCTTGGCCACTTTGAGAACATAGCCAACCTGGAGAGCACGTTTGTGATGGAGGAGATAAAGCACGAGTACAGCGTGAGCGTGTAGGGCAATTTAATTAGTGTTAATCTGTCGGATATATTTGCATTTGTTTGTATCTTCGCATAAAATATGAAGTATTCTGTAATAATACCGGTCTACAACAGGCCCGACGAGGTCAGCGAACTCCTGGCGAGCATAGCCGGACAGGAGCGCGCGGTGGACGACATAGAGGTGATAGTGGTGGAAGACGGCTCTGCCGTGAGGTGCGAGGAGGTGGCGAAGAAGTATTCGCAGAACCTCAACATCAAGTATTTCGCCAAGCCCAACTCAGGGCCAGGCCCCACGCGCAACTACGGCGCGGAGAGAGCGACGGGCGACTACCTTATTATATTAGACTCAGACGCGGTGCTACCGCCGGGCTACTTCAGCGCCATAGACAAGGAACTCGCCGCGCGCGACACCGACGCCTTTGGCGGTCCTGACCGTGCCCACAAGGACTTCAGCGCAGTGCAGAAGGCCATAAACTACGGCATGACCTCCTTCTTCACCACAGGGGGAATACGCGGCGGCAAGAAGAAGATGGACAAATTTTATCCGCGCTCGTTCAACATGGGCGTGAAGCGCGCGGTCTACCAGGCGCTGGGCGGCTTCAGCCAGATGAGGTTTGGCGAAGACATAGACCTGAGCCTCCGCATCTTTGAGAACAACTACAGCTGCCGGCTGTTTCCCGAGGCGTGGGTGTGGCACAAGCGGCGCACCGACTTCAAGAAATTCTTCAAGCAGGTGCACAACTCTGGCATAGCGCGCATACACCTGGAGAAGCGCCACCCCGGCAGCATGAAGATGGTGCACATGCTGCCCGCCGTGTTCACCATAGGCACGGCGCTGCTGCTGGCGGGCGAGATATGGTGCCGCTGGAGCGCAGTGCCGCTGTTGGCCTACGCCCTGCTGATACTGGCCGACGCCAGCGCCAAGGAGCGCAGCCTCAAGGTGGGGCTGCTGGCCGTGGCGGCGTCGTTCGTGCAGCTGATAGGCTACGGCACCGGTTTTCTGCGCGCCTTCTGGCAGCGCATGGTGATGAAGAAGGGCGAGTTCAGCGCCTACGACAAGACATTCTACAAATAGGCGGCTGCCGGCACACACTGCAGACAATGAAGAAAGGTATCAACAACTGGTGTGAAGAGAGCCGCCCGCGCGAGAAACTGCTCCGCATAGGCGCCGAGCACCTCGAGGTGCCCGAGCTGATGGCCATACTGATTGGGTCGGGTTCTGCCGACAAGGACGCGGTGAGCCTGATGAGGGAGATCTACGCCTCGCACAACAACAACCTGTGCACCCTGTCGAGGATAACCTACGAGGAGCTGACCGCCTTTAAAGGCATAGGCCAGGCCAAGGCCGTGACCATCATGGCGGCGCTGGAACTGGCCCGCCGGCGCATGGAAGCCACCGTGGGCGAGAGAGACCAGTTCACCGACCCCGACGAGATGTACAAATTCTTCAACTCGAAGATGTGCAACAAGGACACGGAGGTCTTCTGGGTCTTGCTGCTCGACAACCAGCTGCACCGCCTGGACGACCGCTGCATCAGCATGGGCGACGTGAAGGGCACCGTGGTGGAGCCCCGCATGGTGTTTAACTATGTGGTTACCAAACAGGCCACCGCCTTCGCAGTGGCGCACAACCATCCCAGCGGGTCGGCGAGCCCAAGCGAGCAGGACAAGCGACTGACCGAACGGCTGAGGAACATAGCCGCCGAACTGGGAGTGAAACTGATAGACCACATCATAGTGTGCAACGGCACCAACAGATACTACAGCTTCTCGCAAGATGGACTACTATAAAAACGACAACACAGCATGGACAACACATCACTGACAGTAGAGGAAAACATAGTGAAAGTACTGAAGACCGTCTACGACCCCGAAATACCCGCCAATATCTACGACCTGGGACTGATATACCGCATTGACTACAATGCCGAAGACGGGTCGCTGGACCTCGACATGACGCTGACCGCGCCGGGCTGCCCCCTGGCCGACTACATCATGGAGGACGTGAGGCAGAAGGTGCTGGGCGTGGAGGGAGTCAAGACGGCACAGATAAACCTGGTGTTTGAACCCGAGTGGTCACAGGACATGATGAGCGAGGAGGCCAAGGCCGACCTCGGATTCATCTAGGCACCAGCGAAGCCCCCCATTAAAGAAATGAAAAAGACATTCTTCATCTCCGACGCCCACCTGGGGTCGTGGGCCATAGCCGACAGCAGGCAGCAGGAACGGCGCGTAGTGCGCTTCCTCGACTCCATCAAGGACGAGGCGGCGGCGCTCTATATGCTGGGCGACATGTTTGACTTCTGGCACGAGTACCGCTACGCCGTGCCCAAGGGCTTCACGCGCTTCTTGGGCAAGCTGGGCGAGCTGAGCGACGCGGGCGTGGAGGTGCACTTCATTACGGGCAACCACGACCTGTGGATGAAGGACTACCTGCACGAGGAGTGCGGCGTGAGGATACACCAGGAGAAAATAGTCAGGGCGGACATAGGCGGCAAGCACTTCTACCTGTCGCACGGCGACGCACTGGACCGCAAGGACCGGGGCTACATGGTGCTACGCGGCATATTCCGCAACAAGGTGTGCCAGACGCTCTTCGCCTCGCTCCACCCACGGTGGGGACTGAAGTGGGGCTACCTGTGGGCGCGCCACAGCAGGCTGAAGCACGAGGGGCAAGAGGGCATCTACCTCGCTGAAGACCAGGACAACACGCTGGCCTATGTACGCGAGTTTGTCAAGAGCCACCCCGACACCGACTACTTCATGATAGGCCACCGCCACATAGACCAGCTGACAGAACTGCCCAACGGCGGCAAGTTCATCATACTGGGCGACTGGATAACGAAATTTACCGTTGCCGCGTTTGACGGCAACGAACTGACGACATACCACTTCGAATAGTTTATTGCGAAAGAGGCGGCACACTGCACTGATGCCGCACTGAAAATCAGAATCTTTATGAACGTGACAAAGCTAAAAGCACTGCGCACAGCAGTCATTGCGACCATAGTGGCGGCACTGCCCCTGGCGGCTGGCGCCCAGTCGTACAAATCATTGTGGAAAAAGGTAGACAAGGCGTGCGAGCAGGAACTGCCCAAGACCGCGCTGCGCTACCTGGACGACATAGTCAACCTGCCGCAAAACGACCACACCCAGCAGCTGAAGGCCCTCATCACCCGCATGAGCATAGCCAACGAGATATCGGAAGACAGCGCCAGCGCCATGCTGCCCAGGATTGAGGCGGCAGCCCAGGCCCAGACCGGCGACGCCGACAAGAGCCTGTGGAACATGGTGCTGGGGTGGCTCTACGCCCAGCAAAACAGCAGAATCTATCCGCAAAGCAGCGCCAAAGCCCTGGCAGCGCTACGCAGTGCCACCGCCGACGCCAAGGTGCTGGCTGCAGCGAGCAGCCAAAAATACCTGCCAGTGCTCCGCAAGGGAGACGACAGCCGCTACTACGGCCACGACATGCTGAGCGTGGTGTTCCCCTTCGCCGCCAGACAACTGCGCGACATGCACACCGCTGCCGCCGACTCGCTGAGCCGCAGCACGATGGGCAGGGAGATAGAGTACTACCGCGCTGTCGGCAACCGCCCCGCCACCCTGTTGGCGAAGCTCGACTCGGTGGACATAGTTGGTTCTGCCAGCAAGCAGGCGTACCAGCAACTCATAGAGGAATTCGGGGACTGCCAGCTGGCAAGCGAGGCCTACGCCAGGCTCGCTGAGATGTCGAGCGACAGCGCCGCCTACAGGCTCGCCACCACCGCGCTGGAGAAATATCCCAGTGGCAGCGCCGCCAACAGGCTCAAGAACATAGTCGCCAACGCCACAAGACCCGCCATAGAGTGCACCCTTGAGAAAAACCTCGTGCGCCCCGGCGACGAAGTGACCGCCGCCATACGGCACTGCAACACCGCCAGCGCCACACTGAGCTGCACCAGGCTCCCCTATAAGGCCTCGGACAGCAAACTCGACAAACTGACCGACAAGGACTACGACAAGCTGTCGCAAAGCCCCGACTTCAGCACCAGACTCACCTTTGGCCAAAGGCAGCCCTACGAAACGGCCACCGACAGTACCCGCATCAAGTTGCAGAAGAGCGGCGTGTATCTGGTGAAGCTGGAGAGCCCCGACACCGAGCCGTGCTACCAGATTATGCACGTGTCGGCACTGTCAGTGATACAGCTGCCCCTGCCCGACCGCAAGACGAGGATATGCGTGGCGGACAACGCCAACGGCAAGCCAGTAGCCAACGCCAAGATAAGCATCAGGACAATGGTGAAGAACACGCCCACGTGGCAAGAGTATTCCTGCGACGACAAGGGCGAGGTGACGATAGACACCCCCAAGTCCACCTACTCTGAGGTTTTCGCCTCGGCAGCCGACGATGAGGCCCTGCCCGCCAGACGCCTGGCGGTGAGCTACGGCCTCAATTGGAATCTCAGCAACAAAGACACGGAGGCCAAGATATACACCGACCGCGCCATCTACCGTCCCGGACAGACGGTGAGGGCGGGCGGCTTCGTATACCGGCAAGAGGGCGATTCGACGCACGCACTGGGGGGCACGCCACTAACCCTGGAGCTCTACAACACCAACAACAAGCTGACGGGAAGCGCCAGCGTGACGACCGACGAGTTCGGTTCGTTTGGCGCGGAGTTTGTGCTGCCTCAGGAGTGCCTCAACGGCAGGTTCCGCATCAGGTGTGAGCACGGCAGCACGTCGTTTCGTGTAGAAGAATACAAGCGTCCCACCTTCAAGATAAGCCTCAGCCAGCCAACCACCGCCTACGCCCCCGGCGACACAGTGATGGTGGAGGGAGAAGTGGCGTCGGTGTCAGGACGGCCGATGGGCGGCACCACCGTGTATTGCCGCACCGTGCGCACCCGTAGCTACTGGCTGCGCGCATCGGGAGACGACACCCGGGCCACGCGGCGCGACACCGTGGTGAGCGACACCGACGGCAAGTTTGTGGTGCCAGTGGTGCTGACGCGCCCTGAGGGCGACGGCGAGGCGGAGGCGAGATTCTACACCTACACCGTAGACGTGAAGGCTACTGCCGACGACGGCGAGACGCAAGACAACACGCTGCGCATCTTTGCGGGCAGCACTAGGGTGGCGGTAAGCGCCAATGTGCCCGACGTGATGTGCAAGGAGCAGATGCCAGAACTCACAGCCACCCAGAGCAACGCCATGGGCCAGACCGTGGGCGGCAAGGGACGGGCTGCCGTAACTCAGGGCAGCGACACCCTGCTCACCGCCACCATCGACTTCAACAAGAAGGGGCAGTTCGGCTTCGTCAAAACGCTGAAGTCGGGCGAATACACCATAGTTATTGTTCCCGAGGGCGAGACCGACAGCAAAGTCTGCTACAAAAAAACCTTCACGTTGCTGTCGCTCAGCGACACCAAGCCGGCAGGCAACGCCCCGCTGCAGGTGTGGAGCAGCAGCAACAGGTTTGAGAACGGAGGGGAGGCCGTGCACGTCATAGCCGGTTCGCCGCTGAGCGACACCTGGCTGCGCTACGACCTCGTGGCCAACGGCAAGGTGGTGGACAGCAGGCTGATGCACCTCAGCGACACGGTCGTGCGCTTTGACTATACCTATAAGGAAGACTACGGCAACGGCATGCACGCCCAGTTTGCGCTCTTGGACAACGGCACACTCCACAGAGAGTCGGTGGTCATCAAGAAGCCCCTGCCCAACAAGTCGCTCGACATAAGGTGGAGCACCTTCCGCAACAAGCTCACGCCCGGAGCCGAAGAGACGTGGGTGATGCACGTGAGCAAAGACTCCGTGCCCGTCAAGGCCTCGGTGCTCGCCACCATGTATGACGCCTCGCTCAACAAGTTCGGCGCCCACTCGCTGCACTTCGCCCTCAGCTTCAACCGCACGGTGCCCATGCAGTACTGGAACCATACGAATCCCTACAGCCTCAGTCTGTCGGCGAGCAAGCAACTGGAGATGCTGAAGGAGCACGACCTGGAGTTCACTGTGCCCGACCCCACCCTGTTCAGCCTCTACCGCCCGCTCGGCATGGTGCAGTACAGCCTCAAGCCCCGCATGGCCAAAGCCAGGATGCTCAACACCGTGATGCTGGCCAGCAACGTAGAGGCGGAGGCTGAGGAGGTGCAGCTCGATGGCCAAACAGTCGCTGCAGGAGCAACGGGAGCCGACCCCTTCGACCAGGTAGAGGTGCGCACCGATTTCAACGAGACAGCCTTCTTCGCGCCGTCGCTCAAGACCGACAGCAACGGCGACGCCACCATAGAATTCAAGTTGCCTGAGAGCATCACGTCGTGGAACTTCCACGCGCTGGCCCACACCAAGAATCTTGACTACGCCGCCATCGACACCACCATAAGCGTAGAGAAGCCCTTTGCCGTCTATGCCAACATACCGCGCTTCGTTCGCAACTCAGACAAGACAGAGCTCTCTGTGAACGTGGTCAACAACACCGACGCCAAGCAGACCGGCAAACTGCGCCTGACCCTGACCGACCCGCAGACGGGCAAGCAGGCGACGCAGACAACACAGCCCTTCAGCGTAGCGCCTAAGGGCAATACGGCGGTAGGCTTCAGCGTTACTGTGCCCGACGACGCCACGCTGCTAATATGCCACGTGGCGGGCATCAGCCAAGACTTCACCGACGCCGAGCAGCACGCCATTCCCGTATTGACCAACACCAGCCACCAGATTACCACGGTGCCCTTCACCGTGAGCGACCCGGCTAGCCACACCGTCTCGCTCGAAGGCCTCGGCTACAACGGTGAGGCTGGCAACTCAGCCCTGACGCTGGAATACATTGCCAATCCCGTGTGGACGCTGCTGACAGCCATGCCTACGACAGTGGACCACACTTCCCGCTGCGCCACAACGCTGGCAGCCAACTACGCCTCGCTCGCTACGGTGCGCACCATGCTCAAGCGCTATCCGCAGATACGCAGCCACATCAGTTCGTGGATGGCTGCCAACACACTTAGCGACTCGCCCCTCGCCGCTCTCGAAAACAACGCCGAACTCAAAAACATCATACTGGCAGAGAGTCCATGGGAGAACGACGCCGTGAGCGAACGCCAGCGACTCAATGCCCTCACGCAGAGCGACGGCGAGATGAACCTGAAACTTACCTCCATGCTCGACAAGCTCAAGGAACTGCAGACGGCTGACGGCGGCTGGCAGTGGTATCCCGGCATGCCAGCTAACCTCGGCCTCACGCTGCAGGTGACAGAGACCCTGATGCGCGCCGACACCACCGACAGCAAGCACGGCGACAAGATAGCGGACATGACCGGCAAGGCGCTGAAGTATCTGGAGAGCGAGGCGAAGGAGATGGTCGCCAATCTCAAGAAAGCCGACGCCAAGCAACTGCCAACAGACTGCATAGACTACCTGCACGTCATGGCCATGGCCAACCGCACGGACAATGCCGAGTGCAAATACCTGCTCACCCACCTGAGGAAATACTCCGCGCACTACGACCTCTACCACAAGGCCGTGGCAGCCAGCGTGCTCGCCGCCACAGACCACCGCAAGGAAGCCCAAACGCTGGTGAGCAGCCTGATGGAGCACACCGTAAGCACACAGGCGAGCGGCCGCTATTTTGACAGCCACAAAGCGCCGCGCTCGTGGAGCATGTACCGCATACCGACACAGTTGCGCACCATCGAGACGCTCAGACAGGCGTGTCCCGACAGCACCGCCGCCATAGCGGAGATGGAGCAATGGCTACTCATGAGCAAGCATGCACAGGCCTGGACCAATCCGCTCGTGGCTGCCCAGGCCATAGAGCAGCTCGCCACCACCTGGCAGCTTGACTCAGCGCTGGTATTGCCCGCCGCCATCAGCCTCAGCACCGACAAGGGCAGCACCCTCAACTTGCTCGACTATGCCACCTGCAACACGCTGGCGCCGCTGGGCTACGTCAAGGCGACCATACCGATGGACAAAATAAGCGGCAAACCCACAGCCCTGAAGATTGGCGACACCGGCAGCACGGTAAGCTACGGCGCGGTATATCTCGACTCAAAACTCCACGCTTCGCAGACCAAGGCCACCGGCTCCGACATCAGCCTGCGCATGACATTATATAAGGAAACAGCAACTGGCTGGACCGAGGTGACCGCCATGACCGAACTCAGCAAGGGCGACCGCGTCAAGGCGCACTACACGCTGCAGACCTCGCGCGACCTCGACTTTGTGAGCGTCAAGACACCGCGCGCCGCCTGCATGGAACCCGTCAGCACCGCCTCGGGCTACCGCCACGGCTGCTATGTGGCTGTGGAAGACGCCTCCACCACTTATTTCTACGACAAACTTGCCAAGGGCACCATAGTTTTGGAAGAAGTCTTCAGCATCGACCGCCAGGGCACGTTCTGCATTGCCCCAGCACAGGCGCAGTGCCAGTACGCTCCCGAATTCGTATCCACCACACCAGCCACCACCATATATGTCAAATAAGTTCATCACATCTATAGCCGCCAGCTTCATCGCCCTGCTGCCCACCAGTGCCCAGCAGGTGGAGACACTGCCGCAGCAAAACCTGGCCAAGTGGCACATCAGCCCAGCCAACTACAGCGGCATCACCCGAATAGACTCCTGCCTCTATGCAGTGGTCGACGACAAGAGCAGCGCCGAGGGATTCGTGCTGCTCAGCATCGACGTTGACCCCAAGACCGGCAAGATAAGGCAAGTGGCAGACAAGGGCGTATGCCACCCTGCTCGCCCCGACAGCCTCTCCTTCCGCGCCGACTGCGAAGACCTAGTCTACGTGCCCTCGAGCCGCACCGTCTTCGTGGCGCAAGAATACACCGGGCAAGTGAAGGAATACACCATGCAGGGCGAGCTCACCGGCAGGGCGCTGCACATACCCGAGAGCATGGGCAGAGCCAAGCAGCAGTGGAACGGTTTCGAAGCCCTCGCCTACCACCAGCCGAGCCAGACCTTCTGGCTTACGACCGAAAACAGCCTCAAAGCCGACGCCCCCGCCGACAGCAAGGGCCACCAACTGCTGCGGCTCAACGCCTTTAGCGCTAGCCTCGACTCGCTGTGCCAGCGCCTCTACATGATGGAGGCACCCAGGCTCAGGCAAGGCGTGAAATACTACACCCACGGAGTGCCCGCCATGACCGCCCTGCCCGACGGACGACTGCTGGTGATGGAGCGCGAACTGTCAGTGCCGCGCCGATATCTGGGCGGCAAGTGCCTGATTCGCATCTTCGTGGTCGACCCCGCGGAGGCGGTGCAGCCCGGCGCCGTCCTCACCAAGCGCGAGGTGGCGTCGTTCTCCACCCACATCAGGATAGGCTCCATCAACTACGCCAACTACGAGGGCATGTGCCTCGGTCCGCAGTTGGCGGACGGCCACCAGACCCTGCTGCTCGTCAACGACTCGCAGGCCGGCGCCGGCAACGCCATCTGCAAACTCAAGGACTACCTCAAGACGATAATCCTTCCACACAACTTCTGAAAAACGCCCGTACAGGAGGGTTGGCTCGGCGATATACACTGCTGCCAACGCCAACAAATATAAGATTTACGCACTAATTTAGGCACGTTTGCATTAACTTTGCACACGATAAGCAAAACATCTGACACCAGTCCCGACTCATGACAGACAACCTGAACAAACCGGCGACACCGCAAAATAACGCCACCACCGACCCCGCCAAGCCGCGGCAGAAGAAATTTCCGCTGTGGAAGAACGTGCTCGCCATGGTGGCGGTGCTGGCGCTGTTCATAGCGGGCGGATATTGGGCTACGGTCATCTACACGCACCAAAACGAGGAGATTGCCGTGCCCGACCTCAGCGGCCTCACCGTTGAGCAGGCCGAAGACAGGCTAGAGGCGCTCGGACTATTTTGCGAAGTGCAAGACTCCATCTACAACCAGGATGTGGCCGACGGACTAATATGCGACCAATCAATCTTCGCCGGCGAAAAGGTGAAGCAGGGACGCACCATCTACCTCACCATCAGTTCGGACATGGCCGACCTGCTCACACTGCCCGACCTGGCCGACAACAGCTCCTTCAGAGAGGCCACCGCCCAACTGACCGCCATGGGCTTCACCCTCACGCCGCCCGAATATGTAGACGGCGAGAAAGACTGGGTCTATGGCGTGAAGAGCAACGGCCGCAACATTGCGGCGGGAGCCAAGGTGAAGGTCACCAGCCACATAACACTGCTCATCGGCAGCGGCCACTACGGTCCTGAGGAAGATATGTCTTCCTTCGGCAGCGACACACTTGCGGCTGACGAAGAAATTCTTGAGCTTTTCTAAACAAGCCTCACCGGCACGCAAGACTATGACGCGAGCGCAAGACGACATCCTACCAGGCAATGCGGGCGACAACATGCCCGACATAGACACCGAACCACTTCTCTTCGAGCACTTCCGAATCGTCGCCGACAAGGGGCAGAGCCTCTTGAGAGTCGACAAGTTCCTGATGGAACACCTGCAGAACGTTTCTCGCAACCGCATACAGAAGGCGGCTGAGGCTGGCTTCATTCACGTCAACGAGCGGCCCGTCAAGAGCAACTACCGCGTGAAGCCCGCCGACGTGGTGAGCGTCATGCTCGACCGACCGCGCTACGAAACAACCATCGAGGCGGAAGACATACCCATCGACGTGGTCTACGAAGACAGCGACCTCATGGTGGTCAACAAGGCGGCAGGACTGGTTGTGCATCCCGGGTGCGGCAACTACACCGGCACCCTGGTCAACGCCATAGCGTGGCATCTGAAGGACAACAAGGACTTCGACGCCAATGACCCCGAGGTGGGACTCGTGCACCGCATTGACAAGGACACCTCCGGACTGCTCGTGGTCGCCAAGACCCCCACCGCCAAGACCAAGCTCGGGCTGCAGTTCTTCAACAAGACGACCTCCAGGCTCTACAACGCACTGGTGTGGGGCGACTTCGACCAGATGGAGGGCACCGTCATCGGCAACATAGGGCGCGACCCCAAAGACCGACTGAGGATGGCTGTGTTCGACCCGTCGTCTGACGTGGGCAAGCACGCCGTGACCCATTGGCGAGTGCTGAGGCGCTATCGCTACACCACCCTCATAGAGTGCCGCCTCGAGACCGGGCGCACCCACCAGATCAGGGCACACATGAAGCACATAGGACACCCTCTCTTCTGCGACGAGAGGTACGGCGGCCACCAAATACTGCGCGGCACCACCGAGAGTTCCTACACCCAGTTTATCAGAAAATGCTTCGAGGCATGCCCCCGCCAGGCCCTCCACGCCAAGACGCTGGGATTCACCCACCCCGCCACGGGGCGCCACATGGACTTCGACTCGCCCTGGGCAAGCGACTTCCAGGCACTCATTGACCTGTGGGAGGACTTCACGCGAAAACAACTCAACAAGTAACTCAAACAACCACACAAATACATCATGAAACGCATCATTGCAATTGTAGCCGGGGGCGACAGCTCCGAACACGATGTCTCCATGCGCAGCGCAGAGGGCATCATGTCCTTTATCGACAAAAACAAGTACGACAGCTATGTCATCGAACTCAAAGGACAGACCTGGCAGGCACTGCTCGCCGACGGCAGCCGCGCCGACGTGGACCGCAACGACTTCTCGTTCGCCACACCGCAGGGCCGCGTCAAACCCGACTTTGCCTATATCACCATACACGGCACACCGGGCGAAAACGGCATTCTGCAAGGCTACTTCGAACTGCTCAAGGTGCCCTACTCCACCAGCGGCGTGCTGGTTGAGGCGCTGACCTTCAACAAGTTTACGCTCAACAACTACCTCAAGTCGTGGGGCGTCAAGGTGGCAGACAGCGTATTGCTGCGCAAGGAGCAGGCCGACACCTACACTGACGACGACATCATCAGCCGCCTGGGACTCCCCTGCTTCGTCAAGCCCAACGACGACGGCAGCAGCTTTGGCGTATCGAAGGTCAAGACGGCAGCCGAACTGCGCCCCGCCATCACCAAGGCGTTTGGCGAGGACAACGAGGTGATAATCGAGTCGCTGCTCGAGGGCACCGAGGTGACCTGCGGCTGCTATAAGACCAAGAACCGCTCGTGCGTCTTCCCCATCACCGAGGTGGTGACCAGCCAGGAGTTCTTTGACTACGATGCCAAGTACAACGGCAAGGTCGACGAGATAACGCCCGCCCGCATAGCTCCACAGACCGCTGAGCGCGTGAGCAAGCTGACCTCAAGCATCTACGACATACTGGGTTGCAAGGGCATCATACGCATCGACTACATACTGAGCGGCGAAAAAGGCAACGAGACCATCAACATGCTTGAGGTCAACACCACGCCGGGCATGACCGCCACCAGCTTCATTCCGCAGCAAATCAGGGCAGCGGGCATGACGCCGGGCGACGTGATTGCCGACATCATAGAAAACGCCTTTGCCGACTAAGCCGACCACGGCAGTGCGCGCGCAGGGCAGGCGGCAAACCGCCGTTTCTGCACTTTTAACAAATTATTAACAATTGTTCGTTTGTCACGCAAAAATAATTTTGTTACTTTGTAGGCAGTAATAACCAGCCCCTGCGCTTGCCACCGCGCAATACGCACCGCCACAAACACACGCCCAATGAACATTCCAACTGAATTTGACGACATTCGTCCCTTCACCTCTGAGGAACTGCCGCACATTCTAGACGAACTGATACAAGACCCCACCTTCCAGCACGTAGTGGGGATAGTCTTTCCGCAACTGCCCTTCGAGGCCTTTGTGCAGAAAGCCAAGAGCTGCAAGTCGCCGCTCGACTTCCAGAAAGCCTTCTGCTACCCCTTCCTCAAGAAACTGGTGGCAGAGAAGAGCACGGGCGTCAGCATGGACTGCAAAGCCGTGAGCAAGACGGGCAACTACACCTTCATCTCCAACCACCGCGACATAGTGCTCGACAGCGCCTTCCTGAGCATGCTGCTCCTCGACAACAACTTCGGCACTACCACCGAGATTGCCATTGGTGACAATCTGCTGATATATCCCTGGATAGAGAAGCTGGTGAGAATCAACAAGTCGTTCATCGTACACCGCGGACTGACCATCAAGCAGCAGCTCAGTTCAAGCATCCAGATAAGCTCCTACATGCACTACGCCATTCAGCAGAAGAAGGAAAACATCTGGATAGCCCAGCGCCAGGGACGCGCCAAGGACAGCAACGACCTGACGCAGCGCTCCATCATCAAGATGTTTGGCATGGCGGGCGAAGGCACGCTCATAGAGCGACTCAAGCAGCTCAACCTCGCGCCCACCGCCATCTCCTACGAGTATGACCCCTGCGACTACCTCAAGGCCAAGGAGTTCCAGCAGAAGCGCGACAACCCCGACCACAAGAAAGCCCCCAATGACGACCTCATCAACATGCAGACAGGCATCTTCGGATGGAAGGGCACCGTGGTCTTCCGTCCCGCCCCCTGCCTCAACGAATGGCTCGACTCCATCGACCCCAACATGAGCAACAACGAAATCTTCGGACTGCTCAAAGACAAAATCAATACGGAGATACACAAGAACTACGAGCTCTACCCCTGCAACTACGCAGCCGCCGACCTCGTCAACGGCAACACCGGCTGGGCTGACAAGGGCAAGTATACGGCAGAGCAGAAGGCTGCCTTCGAAGACTATCTGCAGCAGCGCATAGCCCTCGTAGACCTGCCCAACCCCGACCCCGAGTTCTTGCGCAGCAGCATCCTCTCCATGTACGCCAACCCGCTCTTCAACTACTGCAAGGCCGTAGGAGAATAGAGCCACACACATAAAAAACGCCCGCGTTTCCTCATTGAGAAAACGCGGGCGTTTTTGTTTGAGTGTCCTCAGCTGGCTTATGCCTGGCGGAAGACTATCTTGCCGTCTTGGGCATCCGCCACGATGGGTTTGGTGCGGTCGAGCTTGCTGTCGCCCAAGATGGCCTTGCTGAGGTCGTTGAGCAGATAGTGCTGTATGGCCCTCTTGATAGGCCGTGCGCCAAACTCGGGGTCGTAGCCCAGTCCGCCGAGCAGGTGCACGGCGGCGTCGGTGACTTGCAGCTGGAGTCCGTTGGCCTTGAGGTTATCGTTGACGCTGTTGACCTGCAGCCTGACAATGTCGTCGGCCTGCTGGCGGGTGAGCGGGCTGAAAAGGATGATGTCGTCGATTCGGTTGATGAACTCGGGACGTATGTTCTGCTTCAGCATTTCGAGCACCTTGTGCCGGGTCTGCTCCATGATGGCGGTGCGCTCGCTCTTGCCCTCCATCTCAGCCATGCGCTCCTGTATGTACTGGCTGCCCAGGTTGCTGGTCATGATGATGATGGTGTTCTTGAAGTTGACGGTGCGTCCCTTGTTGTCGGTCAGTCTGCCGTCGTCGAGCACCTGCAGCAGAATGTTGAAGACGTCGGGATGCGCCTTCTCTATCTCGTCGAAGAGCACCACGCTGTAAGGTTTGCGCCTGACGGCCTCGGTGAGCTGTCCGCCCTCGTCGTAGCCTACGTATCCCGGAGGCGCGCCTACAAGTCGGCTGACGCTGAACTTCTCTTGATACTCGCTCATGTCGATACGCGTCATCATCGTCTCGTCGTTGAAGAGGTATTCGGCGAGCGCCTTGGCCAGTTCGGTCTTGCCCACGCCGGTGGTACCCATAAAGATGAAGGAGCCGATAGGCCGCTTGGGGTCTTGCACTCCGGCACGGCTGCGGCGCACAGCGTCGCTGACCGCGCGGATGGCGTCGTCCTGTCCAATGATGCGGTGGTGGAGTTCGTCCTCCATGCGCAGCAGTTTCTCGCGCTCGCTCTGCAGCATGCGCGTGACGGGTATGCCCGTCCAGCGGCTCACCACCTCGGCAATGTCGTCGGGGGTGACCTCTTCCTTCACCATTGCCTCGCCCGCTTGCGACGAGGTCAGCTGCTTCCTGACAGCCTCTATTTCGGCTGCCAGTTGCTGCTGGCGGCCGTAGCGTATCTCTGCCACCTTGGCATAGTTGCCCTCGCGCTCGGCTCGCTCCGCCTCAAACTTGAGCTGCTCTATCTCCTGGCGGTTTTTCTGTATTTTGTCGACCAGTTCCTTTTCGTGCATCCACTTCGACTGCATGGAGTCGGCCTGCTCCTTGAGCGACGATATCTCGGAGGCGAGCTGTCGCAGCTTTTCCTGATCGTTCTCGCGCTTGATGGCCTCGCGCTCTATCTCGAGTTGGCTGATCTTGCGCTTCGTCTCGTCGAGGTCCTCAGGCATGGAGTCGCGCTCTATGCGCAGTTTGGCTGCCGCCTCGTCCATGAGGTCTATGGCCTTGTCGGGCAGGAAGCGGTTGGTGATGTAGCGCTCGGAGAGAGTGACGGCGGCAATGACGGCATCGTCCTGTATGCGCACCTTGTGGTGGTTCTCATAGCGCTCCTTGATGCCACGCAGTATGGAGACGCTGTCCTCCACGGAGGGTTCGTCGACCATGACCACCTGAAAGCGTCGCTCCAGCGCCTTGTCCTTCTCAAAATACTTCTGATACTCGTCGAGGGTGGTGGCGCCTATGCTCCTCAGTTCGCCGCGGCTCAGCGCAGGCTTCAGAATGTTGGCGGCATCCATGGCGCCCTGTCCGCCGCCGGCTCCCACGAGGGTGTGGATTTCGTCGATGAACAGGATTATCTCGCCCTGCGAGCGCTCTACCTCCTTGACCACGCTCTTGAGCCGCTCCTCAAACTCGCCCTTATACTTGGCGCCGGCAAGCAGCGCGCCCATGTCGAGCGAGAAGAGTCGTTTGTTCTTGAGGTTTTCAGGCACATCGCCTTTCATTATCCTGTTGGCGAGGCCCTCCACGATGGCGGTCTTGCCGGTGCCGGGCTCGCCCAGCAGAATGGGGTTGTTCTTGGTGCGCCGGCTCAAGATTTGCAGCACTCGCCTAATCTCCTCGTCGCGCCCGATTACGGGGTCGAGCTTGCCCTCGCGGGCAGCCTTGACGAGGTCGCGGGCGTACTTCTCGAGCGACTGGTAGTTGTCCTCAGCCGATGCCGACTTGACCTTTTCGCCGCCACGGAGTTCCTCGATGGCCTTGACGAGCGCCTCGCGGGTGAAGCCGGCGTCCTTCATGATGCGGCTCATGGTGCACTTGGTGTCGAGCATGGCCGTGAGCAGCGTCTCTATGCCGATGAATTCATCGCCGTTCTTCTGCGCCAGTTCTTCGGCTCGCGTAAAGACGCTCTGCGTGTCGCGCCCCAGCACTGGTTCTCCGCCCGTCACCTTGGGCAGCGAACTGATCTGCGCCTCTACCGCGCGGTTGACGGCATCGGCGTTGACTCCCATCTTGCCGTAGAGAAAGCTGAGCACGTTCTCGCCCTCCTGCGACAGCCCCCAGTAGAGGTGTTCGGGTTCGATGGCCTGTTGCGAGTTCTGCTGCGCCTTCTGTATGGCTTTCTGCAGCGCCTCGCCCGCTTTGATTGTAAATTTGTCTAAGTTCATATCTCGTTTGTTTTTGTTTTTCTTCAGCCTAAATATAACCACCATTTGTGCCAAAGGGTGAGTTCTGCCATTTTGGCATTACAAGCAGACGAAAAATCTGCCCAAGGCCGCCAGAATAACAAACGGCTTGTTTCACAGCGAACAAATCACGGTGCCAAGGCAGCCAGCAAACAAATATTTCACTAACTTTGCCAAGATAAATTATGTATAACAATCGATTTTTACACTTCATGAAGTACCTTTTGTCAACCATCCTGCTGCTGTGCGCCAGCGCCATGTATGCCGACGACTACCCCGTCAACGCCGGCAAGACCGCAGAGCACACCAACGCTAAGCGCGCCCTCAGCAGCATCATCCTCACTTCGCAGTCAGTAGGCCAACAGACCATAGCTGTCAACCAGGCGTCCACCAAGATGCTCTACTACGACAAGCTGGACCAGTCGCTGGCGGCTCACGCTGGCGACACGCTGACAGCCTCGGTGGCGTGGAACAGCACATGGATGAACTCCTACATATATATAGACTTCGGCAACGACGGGCAGTTTGACTGCTCGCTCAATGAAGACGGCACGCCGACTGACTCGTCGGACGTGGTGTCATACAGCTACTACAACGACCTCAACAGCGCTGGCGACTCGCTGGCGTCTACTGGAGGCGACGTGCTTGATGCACCGTCGTTCGTACTGCCCGCCGACATGAAGCCGGGCGTCTACCGCATTCGCTACAAGATAGACTGGGACTGCATTGACGCGGGCGGCAGCACCGTCACCGACAACGACATCGTCAAGAATGGCGGCGCCATAGTAGACACTCGCCTCGTGGTGCTCTCAGGCAACGAGTCATACTCCCTCTACGCCGACGGCAAGGAGATATCCGCAGGCACTGCCGTGACCTACGGCCAGCCTATCGAAATTGACGCAAGCACACTGATTCCCGAAGGCAGCATCGCGAGTTCCATAGTGGTGCGCCACGGCTACAACCTGGACGGCGACTCCCTCGTCTGCAGCAATCCGCAGTACATTGACAACACGATGTCGTACCGCTCTGTGGCAGACGGCAAATTTACCATTCCGGCAAGCATGGTGGACGGCAACGTGGTCATCAATCTCTACACCACGCCCCTTGACGGCGGCGCAGGCTGCAACGTCAACACCACTCCCGACCCCAAAGCCACCATCAGCGGACTCAGCCTGACGCAACTGCGCATAGCAGGCACACGCACCCGCTCCTACTCTTCCAAGACAGCCGACCTGGCATATCAGGACTTCAGCGACAAGGCGCCCGTGCCGGTGCGCCCGGGACTTAACTACGCCGTGACCCTGACAGGCACCTATACCGCAGACGGAGTCAAGAATACTCTGTCGCTCGACAGCGCCATGCTGCTGGTGGACGTCAACAACGACGGCTACTTCACCCCGGCCATTGAGGCAATGCCCTCTGCCGCCAAGCTCACCGTGCCCGACTACCTCGAGAACGGCTACTACGCAGCCCGCCTCTACTTCCCCGGCATCGGAGCGATGGCTGACTTCACCATCTATGTGCACCCCATCGCCGTGTCGCTGAACGTAGAGAGCTTCAACAGCCGTGTCACCGGCAAGAGCGTATATGGCGCCAGCTGTACGGAGATATCCGGCAAGGGAGTGCCCAGCGAAGTGGCTGCCTACCACGCCGCCTCGTTCTACGCCCAGCCGCTGGTGTCGACAGGCTTCTCCGCCAGCGACGTGCAGGTGAGAGTCACCAAGCCCGACGGCACGCTGAGCCACTTCAACGTAAGGCTGAGCAAGCCCAGCTACACCTTCACCATTCCTGCCGACAGCATCTGTGGCGACGTGGACATCTGTGTAGACTTTGAAATGACTTCCTCCAACCCGTCGGCGACACAGCGTCAGGCAGTGCTCGTAGAGGAGTTTAACGGCGACGAGATAGACTCCGACCTCTGGACCACCTCCACCCGCTACAACGCGGCATGGAACCGCTTCATCGTAGACGACCCGCGCGTGGCGTTTGTGGAAGACGGCTGCCTGGTGTGCCGCTGCTTCGCCAACCCCGGTGACATCGCTGACTACGACCGCGACATGGTGTCGGGAGCCAAGGAGACACAGGGCCACTTCGCCTTCAACCACGGCTACGTGGAGGCACGCATCTTCACCACACAGCACACCGGCAACTTCCCCGCCTTCTGGCTGATGCCCGCCGACCAGACCGACGGCTGGCCTACTTGCGGCGAGATAGACATCTGGGAAACCATCAACACCGAGACCCGCGCCTACAACACCATACACTCCCACTGGTCCTACGACCTGGGCAAGGGCGGCAACGGCGGCAACTACGCGTGCGACCACGTCGGACAGTGGCACACCTTCGGCCTGCTCAAGGAGGCCGACAAACTGACTTGGTACATCGACGGCGACAAGACGTTCTCCTACACCAAGTCCACCGACGAGAGCGCGCTGAGCCAGGGCCAGTGGCCGTTCGACAAGGCCTTCTACATCATCCTCAACCAGAGCGTGGGCAACGGCTCGTGGGCGTCTAATCCCGACAAGTCCTTCACCTACGAGACCAAGTTTGACTGGGTGCGCGTATACCAGACCTCTGTGGAGGCTGAGGAGGACAGCAACGAGATAACCGGCATCAGCCAGGCGCCGCAGGCTCCCGCCAACTCTCCGGTGGTGGACAAGGCCATCTACGACCTCAACGGCCGCAAGCTGGCGCAACCCATTCGCGGACAGTTCTACATCCAGAACGGCAAAGTGCATCTCGCCCGCTAAACTGCACACACTACCCTGATGAGGCTCAACGCAACACGCATCACTGAGGCGACGCCCGAAATGTGCCGCCACATCAACCGCCTGCTGCAAGACCTCACCACACGCCCCATAACCATGACTCCCGACAGACTGGCAACACTGCTGGCCTGTCGGGAGTCTTTTTTGTTTATGGCATACCAGGACGACAGCCATGACCCTGTGGGCATGTTCACGCTGGCGGTGACCCACTTGCCATCGGGCAACAACGTGTGGCTCGAAGACGTGGTGATAGACCGGCAGCACCAAGGGCAAGGCTGCGGGCGCCAACTGCTGGGCCTCGCCATAGAGCAGGCGCGGCTCGTCTGCCCCGGCGGCAAGATGATGCTCACGTCGCGCCCCTCGCGCCTCGCCGCCAACCACCTCTACGCAGAGCTCTTCGACCGCAAGGAGACCAACGTCTACAGCCTGCAACTGACCTGACAAAACGCCTCGCGACAGCCGTCGCACGCGGCTCGCGGCACAACCCTTTGAGCCGGCGCCGCTTTTTTCCTGCAAAAAGATTGGTCTTTCGTTAATTTATTCCTATTTTTGCAACGCAAAAGGGCTCGAGTGGAGCCTGCAAACTTACAACCTATATATGATCAACCGAGAACTAATCCGAATTAAGACAGTTCAGCTGGCCTATGCCCACATCACCAACGGGGGCAAAAGCATGGAGGAAGCCCTGGACGAGATGGACGAAAGCCTGTCGGCAACCGACG
Organism: Lactococcus garvieae; assembly: GCA_963631415.1. Lineage (GTDB taxonomy): Bacteria > Bacteroidota > Bacteroidia > Bacteroidales > Bacteroidaceae > UBA6382. The sequence continues at coordinate 23,315 of CAVGQS010000004.1, forward strand.
ACCTCTATCACCACATGCTGAACCTCATTTGCGACATAACGGATTATGCGGCGCAGCGCTACGAGATGACCTGCACCCATATGGCAGAAAGGGGAGCCAAGACCCTGCCCAGCGACAAATTCGTGACCAACAAGTTTGCCGTGCAGCTGCAAAACAACAAGCAGCTCGAGCGCTTTGTGGACGAGAACAAAAAACTGCGCTGGATCACCCACGAAGACATAGTGCACTCGGTCTACAACGACATTTTGGGGAGCGAGGAATACAAAACCTATATGGAGAGCGACGACAACTCCTACGAGGCAGACCGCGACCTGTGGAGGGTGCTCTACAAGAAGTTCATATACCAGAACGACAAGATTGACGAGGCGCTGGAAGACTGGACACTCTACTGGAACGACGACCGCTTCGTCATCGACACCTTCGTGATGAAGACCATCAAGAGGTTTGAGGAGGTCAACGGCGACGACCAGCCGTTGCTAAGCAAAAACGACAACCCCGAAGACCGCAAGTTCGGGCGCGACCTCTTGGTCTACACGCTGACCAAGCAAGACGACTACCGCGAACTGGTCAAGGCGCACATACGCAACTGGGACATCTCGCGACTGGTCACCATGGACCTCGTCATAATGCTCACCGCCATTGCCGAGATAGTCAACTTCCCCGGCATCAGCGTCAATGTGTCGCTCAACGAATACATCAACATAGCGCGCAGCTACTGCTCGCCCAAAAACGCCAGCTTCATCAACGCCACACTCGACAGCATTGTCCAGGACCTGAGGCAGCAGAACAAACTGCTCAAGTGAGCGCGCGCACACCCCTGCCAAGCCATTTACGTTTACACAAACATAAAACTAACCCTAACTAACAAACTACGAACACTATGATTCTATTCATCAACTTATTGCAGAAAGCAGCCGCCGGACAGCAGCAGGGCTCTCCCTGGAACTTCTGGATCATGATTATCCTTATCTTCGTCATCATGTACTTCTTCATGATCCGCCCGCAGAAGAAAAAACAGAAGCAGATAGAGCAGTTCCGCAAGGGTCTCGGCGTGGGCAACCAGGTGGTTACCGCTGGCGGCATCCACGGCACCATCCGCGAGGTCAACGAAGCCAACAACACCGTGGTCCTCGAAATTGACAAAAACGTCAAGATTACCATAGAGAAATCCTCTATCTACGCCAACGCCGGCAGCGCTGCCGAGTCACAGGCGAAATAAAGTCCACGCACACAGAGTGGTCTGCGACAAAAGACATCTCAAGAAAGTCCAAAAGTTTCTGAAGGGCATGCTCAACAGGAACTTTTGGACTTTTATGTTTTTTCTGACCCTCTCAGCCAGCTTCTGGCTCTTCCTCAAGCTGGAGGACGAATACGACTACGCCATCGAGGTGCCCGTCAAGCTGGTCAACGTGCCCGACAACGTGGTCATCACCACTCCCCCGCCCTCCAGCATCAGGATGATGCTCCACGACAACGGGGGCACGCTGCTCAAGTACCGCTACTCCGAGAAGCCAGACACCATCATTGTGGACTTCAACAACTACAACAAGGTGTCCGGCCACGTGTCCATCACCACGTCCGACCTGGCGCAGACGGTGGTAAGCGGCCTTGAGGGCACCACCAAGGTGGTGGGCTACACGCCCGAGACAGTGGAGTATTTCTACAACTTCGGCAGTTTCCGCCAGCTGCCCGTCAGGGTCAACGGCAAGGTGACAGCCGACAGCCTCTACGCCCTGGCCGACACCGCCATCAGTCCGCGCTTCGTCAAGGTCTATGCCTCCGACGACGTGCTCGACACCATGACGCAGGTCTTCACCAAGTCCTTCACCCTCAACAAGATAAACAAGAGCACCACGCGCACTGTGGATCTCGCCACCATGCGCGGCGTGAGGACCGTGCCCGCCAAGGTGCGCGTCACCTTCGACGCCGACCAGGTCACCGAAAAGACGGTGCAAGTGCCAGTGGAGCACATCAATTTTCCCGCTGGCAAGACGCTGAAGACCTTCCCAGGCACTGTCAGCGTAATCTTCCACGTGGGTATGAAGCGCTACAGCGAAATCACCGCCGACAAATTCGCCATTGTGGTGACCTACGACGAGGTGGCCAACAACAAGGAAAACCGCCTGCGACTCACTCTCAAAAACAAGCCACACGGGGTGAGCCACGTGCGCATCGACCCCAAGGAGGTGGAGTTTCTGATTGAAGACGCGAGCGATGAGTGAGCCTCTTTGCCTTGGGGTGACAGGAGGCATCGGCAGCGGCAAGAGCTATGTGTGCCGGATGCTCGAGGAGCGCGGAGTGCCCGTGTTCTACACCGACGACGAGGCGAAGGCTGAGATGCGCACCAATGCCGACATCCACCGCGAGCTGCGCGCACTGCTGGGTCCCGGCGTCATCGACCCCAGCGGCAAGCCCGTCAAGGCGGTGCTGTCGCAATACATCTGCCAGAGCAACGACAACGCGCAGAGGGTGAACGCCATAGTGCACCCGCGCGTCAAGGAACGCGCGCTGCGCTGGCTCTCGTCGCTGAGCAACTGCCACTTTGCCGCCGTGGAGTGCGCCCTGCTCTTCGAGTCGGGCTTCAACTCGCTGTGCCACAAGACGCTCACCGTCAGCGCCCCGCTCCAGACGCGCATCGACCGCATCTGCCGGCGCGACAGCATCAGCCCCGACAAGGCAAGGGAATGGATAGACCTGCAGATGCCGCAAGAAGAGAAAGAGCGGCTCTCCGACTACGTGATTTGCAACGACGGAGAGAGCGATTTGAAGCCACAGGTTGACAATATCGTAAATTTGCTCTCCTCAGCGCGTTAGGACCGCGAAAATTCGCCTTTTTAGTTTGCCGCCCCGACAAAAAGCGTTAATTTTGCACCGCTTTTAAGCCTACATATACGTGTGATGGCGAATTAAGCTACAACAAACATCAACTTAATTTAGAGTAACACATTTTTAAGACAATGAAAGAATTTTCACTGAAAGGTACCAAGCGTATCGCAGGCGGCAAGAAGGCCGCAAAGATCCTCCGCGCCACCGGCGCAATTCCCTGCAACCTCTACGGCTCGCAGAAGGACGCTGACGGCAAGACCATCGCTACCAGCTTCTCCGTTGACTTCGAGGCTGTACGCAAGCTCATCTACACTCCCGACATCTACACTGTAATCCTCGACATCGACGGCACCGTTTGCAAAGCCGTGATGAGAGAAATCCAGTTCCACCCCGTGAAGGACAACATCCTCCACATAGACTTCTACCAGATCACCGAGGGCCAGCCCATCGTTATGGCAGTGCCCGTAGCCTACACCGGCCACGCTGTCGGCGTGCGCGAAGGTGGTGCTTTCCAGACCCTCGTTCGTCGCCTCAACGTGAAGGCCACCTACGACGTGATCCCTGAGAAGCTGACTATCGACATCACAGAACTCGCCATCGGCAAGTCCATCAAGGTTGGCGACCTCCACTTCGAAGGTCTCGAGATTGTAACCCCCAAGCAGGCACTCATCTGCTCTGTCAAGGCTACGCGCAACTCTCGCCAGGCAGACCAGGAAGGATAATCAACCCGCCTGAATACACAATAAGGGAAACGGGAGGCACACTCCAGTTTCCCTTATTTTCATTTTCGTCACGCACCGTCACATCGTGAACATCCTCAAAACCATCACCAACTGGCTGCGCCCCAGCAAGGACCAAGCCCAAACACCCCAAGAAATGAACTATCTCATCACAGGACTCGGCAACATAGGCGACGAATACGTCGGCACCCGCCACAACATAGGCTTCAGCGTGGTCGACGCGCTGGCGGCAGAAGCCGGAGCCGTGTTTCAGGACAAGCGCTACGGAGCCGTGGCTGAGATGAGGCTGCGAGGCCACAAACTCATCCTCCTCAAACCCTCTACCTACATGAACCTCAGCGGCAACGCCGTGCGCTACTGGGTCAAGGAGAAGAAGATAGACCTCGAGCGGCTGCTCGTGGTCAGCGACGACATCGCCCTGCCCTTGGGCACACTGCGCATGAAACCCTCCGGCAGCGAGGGCGGCCACAACGGCCTGAAGAGCATCACCCAGTGCCTCGGCACCAACCAGTACGCCCGCCTGCGCTTCGGCATCGGCAACGAGTTCGCGCGCGGCCACCAGGCAGACTTCGTGCTCGGCAAGTTCAGCGACGACGAGGCAGCACTGCTCAAGGAGCGCACCGCCCAAGCCTGCGAAGCCGTCAAAGCCTTCGCACTGAGCGGCATCCAATTCGCCATGAACCACTACAACGGCAAATAACTCCCCTACCTTATATATATAGCGCAAAAGACGATTCCCCTACCTTATTATATATATAGCGTCCCTTACCTTATTATATATATAGCAACAAGGAGCCGATTATATTACACTAACAAAACTCCCCTACCCCCACACATCATCAATATGGAAGCACGCTTGGACAAATGGCTATGGGCGGCCCGCATCTTCAAGACCCGCACCATTGCTGCCGATGCCTGCAAAAACGGCAGAATCTCCATCAAGGGCGCCCGCGTAAAAGCCTCCCACACCGTCAAGGAAGGCGACATAATCGAAGTGCGCAAGCCGCCCGTCACCTACTCCTTCAAAATCCTCAAAGCCATTGAGAAACGCGTAGGCGCCAAGCTCCTTCCCGAAATCCTCGAAAACGTCACCACCCCCGACCAATACGAACTCCTCGAGATGAGCCGCGTAAGCGGTTTCGTAGACCGCGCCCGAGGCACCGGCCGCCCCACCAAGAAGGACCGCCGGGCCCTCGACCGCTTCAGCGCCCCCACCTTCTACGACTCCAACCTCGACGACATCCCCGCCTTCGACTTCGACGAAGACTAACCACCCCCCCACACACCATTATCACGAAAAACCGGCAACAGACCCTCCCTCTATTGCCGGTTTTTCATTGTTTGTTCATCAGTAGCTTATCTACCTGCCACCAATAGAAGAACGCCTCTTGGTTAGTTTTCTTTAGTTTATTCAGTTTGTTCGTAAGGATCTGTCCGATTGCAGCATTCTGCCATTCTTCTATAGGATACTCTTCGTAGCGATGCACTTCTGTGCTGTGAGTCATGATGAGAACCGCCACATAAGCAGCCTTGGCAGAATCCCGTATTGCGGGGTCTAAATGGTATCGTTCACTAAAGATAAGACCGCCTATACGTTTAATGCCGCCTTGCAGCAACTGGAATTCTTCTTCGTTTTCAAAGCCTCTCAACGAAATGCACAATGCCGTTTGGAGGATGTCTTTGAGTATGTCATCTGTTTCCGCATTTTCCATCCCGCGATAGCCGAGTTCTGTCATACCAAACTTGCGGAAAGCGTCGTGCGTCAGTTTGAAATCATTGCACACGTCAAAGAGCGCAGCTATGTCAAACATCTGCTTGATTATCTCCAACGAGCAATTTCTGCCTTTCTTGAAGAAGGGGATGCCGGATGTATGAGGGGCGAAAGCTGTCAGCTTGTCTCCGAGAATATCTTCGGCAGAGGGTACGTTCACCATGATGCTCTCGCCATACATCTTGAGGAACGAGCTGGCTATCGGCAGTTGCACAACTCTTCCATAGTGTAGTTCCTCAAAGAGCACATCAAGCAGAATGGCTTCCTCAGCCTTGTTGGTTACATAAGACACCTTGTAGAAACATTTGGCATGCGACTTCGGCACGTTGTGCGAACTTAGCCTTTCAACCAACTGGATGTCCGTAAACCCATATTCGCCGCTAAATTTTCTGACGTATTGCGAGATATCTGTGCCGGGAGGACATATTATGTCTATGTCAATGGAAAGCCGTCGGCTGCTACCGAGATGGAGCATACATGCAGTACCGCCCTTAAATATGAACGGGCAACCTGACAATGCCAGCGATTCCAACAGTGAGAATGCACGAATGGTCTTTTCTATCAACGTCTTGTCCAATGACGGATGGGCGGCAGACACGCTGTCTATCCATTCCATCGTACGGCTGTCGGGATGAATCATGTCAGTCTAAGATTTCGTTTTTAAGGGCTGTATCGAATATATCTTTTATTTTTTCTCTGCATCCGCGCCTTTTGGCATAACGCAGAAGTTTCGTCTCGTTGACAATGCAGACATCCATCGCATTGCGATAGAAACGGAGCGATTCGTAGTCGTGGAAAGAGACAAAATCCTTGTCGACAGCAATGTCCACCAACAGTTTTTCCAACGACAGCCTGTTGGAATCACCCGAATAAGCAATCACGGGAGCCTCGCTTACCAAAGTCCGTACAACTATGGCAGGCTTGCCATATATATAATAGGTATAGTCATCATTCGAAGGATTCAAAAACACACGGCGTTCTGTATTGGCGTTGAGCAAAAAAGCAAAGACAGTCTCCACCGCCTCTCGCTCCACATCCACATAGATTGCATCCAGGTTGACGACATAGTGCGAAAAGCGTTTGATGTCCGAACTGCTCCACACGCAGAAGCGGACAAATCGGAAATTCTCGCGAACCACAGACTCCAAACCCTGCATCTCCTTGTCGAAGAAAGGCACGAAAGGACGTATGCGCACATCCGCAAGAGCATACATGCCCCTTTCCTTTTTCTCAAAAATGCCAGCATTTGTGAGAGCCAGCAAACAAGACGTTACCGTTGCAGGAGAGAACTCAAGATTGTCCTTCCTGAAACAACGGAACATCTCACGGCGAGAAAACTCCTGCCGCGACTGTGCGTACGCTATTATGTCTGCTTGCCCAATAAACCTCATCCACCTGCAATTTTCAATGCAAAAGTAATGAAAAATCGGCAATAACACGTCGTTATTGCCGGTTTTTCATATTTTTCGCCCACCACAACCACTTCCGTGTATTTTGTGCGTTCTGTGTTCGCTATAAATGTGTTGTGTTTTGTGTTTTATGTTTTGTGTTATGCGGCGCGAGTCAAATTCGTGCGACTCGTGCGATTCGTGTTCGAAAAAAATCTGTGTGTTCTGTGCTTTCTGTGTTCGCTATAAATGTTTTGCGTTTTACGTTTTACGTTATGCGTTGATTCCGCGGCACATAGTCCTTCCTTTCAGGGAAGGGTTGGGTTAGGCTCCCAAAATCCGTGCTATCCGCGCAATCCGTTGTTCTTTTTTCCCCCGCCTTTGTCCGTCCACGTTTCTGTCCCAGGAAACAAAATCTGTGTAAATCTTGGTTGTCTGTGTTCAAAAATAAAAGCCACGGATTCCAGATTACACGGATAAGTATAGCCACCCACTGGCTTCCCGGAAGCCAAAATTCGTGCTATTCGAGCGATTCGTGTTCGAAAAAATTTCTGTGCGTTCTGTGTTCGTTTTTTGCTCTAATCGACATCCGCTTTCTATGTTAAAATCCAAGTGTT
>CAVGQS010000005.1:0-29575 GCA_963631415.1 Lactococcus garvieae
TTTATGCGGACTTAACGAAAAAATCTCGGGGGAAACGCTGCAAGATTTCCGCGGAAACGCTGCAACGTTTCGCCCGAAACGTTGCAGCGTTTCCGCGGAAATTTTTTCGTTAAGTCCGCACGAAAATTTTTTAAGTCCGCACAAAATTTTTTTAAGTCCTACTTTATAACTTTGAAGTGCTTTGGAAATTTCCGCTACGCACGAAATGAGCGGAAGTCCTAGTTTTATGAAAACCGTTTCTCCAATGAAACGAAATCAAGCATAACCTTTTTTAGGTCTTTCTGGTGCATTGTCGGACGGCTCTCTGACGCACAAAAAAAAGCCCGAAGCACTGCGATTGCAATGCTTCGGGCTTTATGAGGCGCCACAGGGTGGGGTAGTGGCGTGAGATTTCTCAATGAATTGTTCTGAAAGTCTGTTTAGGCTGACTGCTTCCCCCTTTGGTTCGTCAGGAAGTCTGTTTTGGCTGGCAATCAGTCTGTTTTGGCTGTCTGTGATCAGTCTGTTTAGGCTGTCTGTGCTATGGTCAGAAAACCTTTGTCTGCTTGCCTGTGATGGAGGTCAGGAGGTTGTTGGCTAGGCTGCTGGCGCCGATGCGGAAGAGTGTGTTGTCGAGCCACTCCTGGCCCAGGATTTCCTTTACCAGGGTGTAGTATTTCACGGCGTCTTCGGTGGTGCGCACGCCGCCGGCTATCTTGATGCCAATCTGCGTGCCGGTGAGGTCGTGGTATTCCTTGATGGTCTGGCACATGGTGTAGACGGCAGCGAGGGTTGCTCCCGGCTCAATCTTGCCAGTGGAAGTTTTGATGAAGTCAGCCCCGCTGTAGATTGCCAAAATTGCCGCTTTTTTCGTCGCCTGAGCCGTTTGGAGGGCTCCGGTCTCCAGTATCACCTTGAGGGGCACTTCTTTGCCGCAAGCGAGCTTTGTTTCGTCTATTTCGTTGAAGACGGTGTCGTAGTCTTCGGCAAGGAAGTATCCAACGGGCAAAACGGTGTCAATCTCTGTGGCTCCGTCCTTTACGGCGAGGGCTGTTTCCACGGTTTTCAGCTCGGGAAAGGTCTGGCTGGAGGGGAAGCCGCCGCAGACGGTGCTGATCTGTATGTCTTCCACCTCAAGGCTGGTGCTCACGATGTTGACGAATCGGGGGTAGACGCAGATGCCGGCAGGGTGGGGGAACGAGGGGTTTTCGTCGCAGAAGGAGTTGGTCTTTTCTACGAGGCGGAGGATGCTTTCTTCGTTGTCGGTCACCTTGAGCGAGGTGAGTTCGATGGTGCTGAAGAGGAACTTCATCACGTCGGTCGTGTTGTTTTCGTCGTAGTGGTCGGCTACGAGGCGCTTGGCGCTCTCCTGCACCACTTCATCGTGCAAGTGGAGGTCGAATTTAGAGAACGCCTGTGCGTATTTAGACTGCATCTCGGGGTTCTTCTGTTCGCTGTCGTGGTGGCAGTTGCAATCGCCGTGGCAGTTGCAATCATGCTCGTGGTCGTGTGGTTTCATGTTTATGTCAGTTTTGAGTTGTTATACGTTTGTTCTTTGGTTCTATGTGTCAGCTTTGAGTTGTTGTATCTTGCGCGGTTGCTTTAGTTTCGGGTTGTTGGCGTGGCGTTGGCTGTCGCGCTTTGTCTTCTTCTGAATAGAGTCTTTGAGCGCCCTTTCAAGGTCTACACCGGTCTGGTTGGCGAGGCAGATGAGCACCCACAACACGTCGGCCATCTCCTCTCCGAGGTCTTGTTTCTCGCCCTCTTTGAAGGACTGCTCGCCGTATTTTCGGGCCATTATGCGCGCCAGTTCTCCTACCTCTTCAGTGAGGCACGCCATGTTGGTCAGTTCGTTGAAATAGCGCACTCCGTATGTCTTGATCCACGCGTCTACGGCCTGCTGTGCTTCGTGTATTGTCATGATTTTGTTGTCAAATGATTTCTATTCTTTGTCTGACGGCAGCTGTTCCTTGTTGCCAGACGGTCGCTTTATTCTAGACGAATGCTACTCCTTGTTGTGCGTGTCCATGCAGATAGTTACGGGGCCGTCGTTGAGCAGACGCACCTTCATGTCTGCGCCGAACTCTCCGGTGCCTATTTCTTTGCCGAATTCGCGCTCCAGAGTGGTGCAGAATTGGTTGTAGAGGGGTATGGATATTTCGTGCTTGGCGGCGCGTATGTAGGAGGGGCGGTTGCCCTTTTTGTAGGATGCCATCAGCGTGAATTGGCTCACTACGATGATGTCTCCGTTGACGTCGGTGACGGACTTGTTCATCACGCCGTTTTCGTCGTCAAAGATGCGCAGGGAGATGATTTTCTTGACCAGCCAGTCGATGTCTTCCTTGGCGTCTATTTCCTCTATGCCAAGCAGAATCAGCAGGCCTTTGCCTATCTGCGACTTGACTTTGCCGTCTATGGTGACCGACGCTTCTGAAACTCTTTGTATTACTGCTCTCATTGAGTTTTTGTGGTGTTATCGTTTGTGTATCAAGTGTTTAACTTTCTGTGTTGTCGTCTTTAGGGTGCAGGGCGAGCCACAAAGTATTTCCTTTCTTCTCTCCCAGCACGTTTTGGAGCTCGTAGAGGTCGGCTTCCTTTACTCTTTTCACTGACTTGAACTTGTTAAGGAGCAGTTCTCTCGTCTTGTCGCCGATGCCCTTGATGGAGTCCAGCTCCGAGGTTGTCTGCCTCTTCGCCCTCTTTTGTTTGTGGAAGCTGATGGCGTAGCGGTGCACCTCGTCCTGCATTTGTGTCAGGATTTTGAAGAGCTCCGAACTTTGCTTGATTCCTACGGTGGCAGGCGGGAAGCCGTAGAGCAGTTCGTTGGTCCTGTGACGGTCGTTTTTGGCAAGGCCGGCGATGGGTATTGAGAGTCCCAATTCGTCTTCCACGACCTGCCTTACGCACTCCATCTGGCCTTTGCCGCCATCCGTGATGATGAGGTCGGGTAGGGGCGTGTTTTCCTCCTTCATCCGCGCGTATCTTCTCCTTACAACCTCCTGCATCGATGCGTAGTCGTCGGGGCCCACAACGGTTTTGATGATGTATTTGCGGTAGTCCTGTCTCGACGGTTTCATTTGCTTGTAGACCACGCAGCCAGCAACAGCGTCGGCGCCCTGCAGGTTGGAATTGTCGAAGAGTTCTATCGTCATGGGCAGTTTCTGCAGGTGCAGCAGGTCTTGCAGTTCCTTCATCAGGCGCACCTGCTTTTGCTCAGGATTGAGGTATTCGGTGCGCTTCAGTTTGTCTACCTTATATTGCCTCACATTCCTTATAGAGAGGTCGAGCAGCGTCTTCTTGTCGCCCCGTTGCGGTATGGTGATGCTTACGTCTTCCAGCGGCAGCTCAACGTGGCAGGGGAGCACCAGTTCCTTGTAGCCCACGTCAAATTTCTCTCTCATCTCCATGATGGCGTATGCCAGCAGGTCTTCGTCGCTCTCATCGAGCTTTTTCTCTATCTCAAAGTTGTAGGCGATTACCGTTGCTCCGTTCACCACGTGCAGGTAGTTTACCAGCCCCTTCTTTTCGTCAGAGATGATGGAGAACACGTCCACGTCGCTGATGGTGTTGCTCACCACTTCGCTCTTGGCTTGGTACTGTTCGAGCAGCAGGTATTTTTTCTTGATTTCTTCGGCTTCTTCGAAGCGCAGTTCGGCGGCGAGGCTCTGCATCTGCTCCCTCAGCCGCTCTTTCACATCTCTCGTCTTGCCTTTCAGTATTTGCCGGCATTCCGCTATGCTTGCCTGGTAGTCCTTCATCGTCTGCTTGCCCACGCAGCACCCTTGGCACTTCTTGACGTGGTAGCTTAGGCAAAGCTTGTACTTGTGCTCCTTTACCTTCTCTTCTTGCAACGGCAGTCGGCAGTCCCTGATTTTGTAGAGCTCGCGCATCAGTTCGAGAAGATTGTGGGCAGCGGGAACGTAGCTGTACGGGCCGTAGTATTCGCCGCCGTGCGGCAGTTTGTTGCGCGTGATGAAGATGCGGGGGTAGTCCTCTTTCGTAACGCAAATGTACGGATAGCTCTTGTCGTCCTTCAGCAAGATGTTGTAGTGAGGCTGAAATTTCTTTATCAGCGAGTTTTCCAGCAGCAGTGCGTCTTGCTCCGTCGCTACCCTTATGTACTTTATGTCGCGTATCTTCGAAACGAGCAGCGCAGTCTTCTGGTTCTGCTCTTTCAGGAAGTAACTGGAAACGCGCCGCTTCAGGTTCTTCGCCTTGCCCACATATATTACCTCTCCCTGCTCGTTGTAGTACTGGTAACTACCGGGCGCTTCGGGCATATTTGCCACGATTGTCTGGAGACGGCTTTTTAGTTCAGCCTTTTCTTGTGCGGTCATTTTCAGTTTGTTGGCAATGATTTTTCGCGCCAATGTTTCACGTGAAACACTGGAAACAATTAGCGGTGCATGAGCACCAAGAGGACGTTGATGTCGCTCGGACTGACGCCAGGAATCCTCGACGCCTGTCCCAGTGTCTCGGGGTCGGTCTTTGCGAGTTTCTGCCTGCCCTCCGTTGAAATCTGCTTGATTTGGGAGTAGTCGAAGACTCCGCGAATGCGGATGGACTCGAGGCGGTGCATCTTCTGCGCCTCCTGTTGTTCCCTTACTATATAGCCCTCGTATTTAACGGCAATTTCGGCAGTCTCTGTGATTTCGTCCTTTTTCTCTCCCGTGGAATCCAGCAGTTTCTTTAGCGCAGGCATTGCCTCGGCTATCGCATTCAATGTGACATTTGGCCGGCTGATGACGGTGTTTAGTTTTGTTGTTACGGATAGGGGAGTGCTGCCCACTGCGACGAGTTGCTCGTCGATCTGTCCTGGCTTCACGCTGTGCTCCTTGCAGAAGGCGATTATATCGGCTACTGCTTGCTGCTTGTTAAGGAAGTCCGCGTACCTTTTTTCTCCGATTAAACCGAGCTTATGTCCTGCGGGCGTAAGTCTTGCGTCGGCATTGTCTTGGCGCAACAGTATGCGGAATTCTGCGCGCGAGGTAAACATACGGTAGGGCTCGTCGACTCCTTTTGTCACGAGGTCATCGATAAGAACGCCGATGTAGCTCTCGTCGCGCTTCATCACGAAAGGCTCTTTTCCTTCACATTTCAACGAAGCATTTATCCCGGCTACGAGGCCTTGTCCTGCCGCCTCTTCGTAGCCGGTAGTTCCGTTAACCTGTCCCGCAAAGTAGAGATTTGCAATTTTCTTCGATTCCAACGAGTGATATAGTTCGGTAGGGTCGAAGAAATCATATTCTATAGCGTAGCCAGAGCGGTAGATTTCCGCCTTCTCGAATCCCGGGATTGTTCGGAGCGCCTCAAGCTGCACGTCGGTGGGCAGACTCGACGAGAACCCGTTCAGATACATCTGGTTTGTGTCCAGTCCCTCGGGCTCGAGAAAGAGGGGGTGGTGGTCCTTGTCGGGAAAAGTGTGTAACTTTGTCTCGATGCTTGGGCAGTATCTTGGACCGATGCTTTTGATTTGGCCGTTGTAGAGCGGAGAGTCAGCGAGCGCATTGCGCATTATCTCGTGGGCCCGTTCGTTGGTGTTGCAAATCCAGCAGGGGAGCTGCGGCAGAGTTCTGCGCTTTGCAGCGTCTGTGGCGTCAGCGCTGTCTGCAGCAAAGCTTTCCGCAACAAAAGAAAAGTGATGAAAGTTCGCGTCTCCGTCCTGTCTGATCAGTTTGGTGAAGTCTACGGAGTTTGAGTTAATCCTTAGCGGCGTGCCAGTCTTCATTCTTCCGACGGTGACTCCGTGGCGCGAGATGGATTCAGTAAGGTTTAGGCTTGCGGGCTCAGAAATGCGCCCTCCCGGCACTTTAGAGCGCCCGATGTGCATCAGCCCGTTCAGGAACGTTCCTGCCGTCAGAACGACGCATTTGGCCTTAAAAACGTGCCCCCAGACGGTGTGGACGCCAGCGACTGCACCGTTTTCGGTCAGGAGTTCGTCTACTTGGTCTTGCCAGAGGGTGAGGTTGGGAGTGTTTTCGAGTGTTTTTCTCCACAATGCGCTGAACTTGAATCTGTCGCACTGAGCTCGCGGGCTCCACATGGCGGGGCCTTTGGAGAGATTGAGCATGCGGAATTGTATGGTGGTGCGGTCCGTAATCTGCCCCGTCATGCCGCCCAGCGCGTCTATTTCGCGCACTATCTGCCCCTTGGCGATGCCCCCGATAGCCGGATTGCAGCTCATCTGGGCGATTTTCTCCATGTCCATGGTGATGAGGCACACCTGTGCGCCTCTGAAGGCTGCAGCGTGCGCGGCTTCGCATCCTGCGTGGCCAGCGCCTATTACTATAATGTCATAGTCCAAACGCATTTGGCTATTTCTTTTCACTCAGTTTTGCGCACCACTTGCCGTTGGCCATACAGTAGATGCCCACCGCCACGAGCGGGATGCTCAGGATTTGCCCCATGTTGAGCGCCATGCCGTCTTCGAATCCCACCTGGTTGTCCTTCACAAACTCTATGATGAAGCGGAGGGTGAAGATGGTGGTGAGGCAAAGTCCGAAGAAGAAGCCCGTGCCGACGCGGTGGCTCAGCCTCTTGTAGACGGCTATGGTCACCACAAAGAGCAAGGCATAGCATATCGCCTCGTAGAGCTGCGCCGGGTGGCGGGCGAAGGTCTCGCCGTTGTGAGCGAAGACGAAGCCCCAGGGCAGGTCGGTGGGGTTGCCGACAATCTCGGAGTTAAAGAGGTTGCCGATGCGTATGAAGGCGGCGGAGATGGGCGCCACTATTCCCATGTTGTCGAGCACCCTCATGAGGTTGACCTTATATCTGCGGCAGTAGAGCACGATGGCAAGGATCATGCCGAGGACACCGCCGTGGCTGGCCAGTCCCTCGTAGCCCACAATGCGCCATGCGCCCTGCGCGTCGCGTTTGATGGGCAGCAGCATCTCGGCAATGTGGTGGAGGTAGTATCCCGGCTCGTAGAAGAGGCAGTGGCCCAGCCGCGCGCCAACGATGACTCCCACAAAGACATAAAGGAAGAGCGGGTCGAACTTTTCTTTGCCAATGCGCTGATACTTATAGAGTTGCGCCATGATGAAGTAGCCCGCAACGAGGGCGCAGCACCAGCACAGCGAATACCATCTGACGTCAAATCCAAACAAGCTGAAGGCGACGGGATCGGGTTGCCAAAGAACGGTTGCAATCATGGGGTAGGGGTTGTTTTGTCTGCTTTATAAAGGTATTGGGAGATTTTATTTGCGCTGACGAGGCGTGGGGTGCAGATTGCTTTGTCGGCTGTGTAAGGGCTAGACGTTGAACCTGAAGTGCATGATGTCGCCGTCCTGCACGATGTATTCCTTGCCCTCGATGCCGAGTTTGCCGGCTTCTCTCACAGCCGCTTCGCTGCCGTACTTTATATAGTCCTCATACTTAATCACTTCGGCACGGATGAAGCCCTTTTCGAAGTCTGTGTGTATCACTCCGGCGCACTGCGGTGCTTTCCAGCCCTTGCGGAAGGTCCACGCCTTCACTTCCATCTCGCCAGCGGTGATGAATGTCTGCAGGTTGAGCAGGGCGTAAGCGGCTTTGACCAGTCTGTTGCAGCCCGACTCGCTCAGTCCGGCGTCTTCGAGGAACATCTGGCGCTCCTCGTAGGTCTCCAGTTCGGCGATGTCGGCCTCCGTCTTGGCAGCCACGATGATGACCTCAGCGTTTTCGCCCTCTACGGCCTTCTTCACCTGTTCCACATATTTGTTGCCGTTCACTGCGCTGCCCTCGTCCACGTTGCACACGTAGAGCACTGGCTTGGCGGTCAGCAGGAAGAGGTTTTTGGAGGCTTGCAGCTGTTCTTTGCTTTCGAAGGTCACGCTGCGTGCCGACTTGCCTTGGCTGAGCGCCTCTTTGTAGGCGAGCAGCACTTCGTATTCTACCTTGGCGTTTTTGTCGCCGCCCACCTGCGCTATTTTCTCCACGCGCTTGATACGGTTCTCTACGGTCTCCAGGTCTTTAATCTGCAGTTCGGTGTCGATGATTTCTTTGTCTCTCACGGGGTCTACGCTGCCGTCCACGTGCACCACGTTGTCGTTGTCGAAGCACCTCAGCACGTGCAGTATGGCGTCGGTCTCCCTGATGTTGGCCAGGAATTGGTTGCCCAGTCCTTCGCCCTTGCTGGCGCCCTTGACCAGTCCCGCAATGTCAACTATTTCGACAGTGGTGGGTACTATGCGTCCGGGGTGTACCAGTTCTGCCAGCTTGGTCAGTCGCTCGTCGGGCACCGTGATGACGCCCACGTTAGGTTCGATGGTGCAGAAGGGGAAATTGGCTGCCTGTGCTTTAGCGTTGCTGAGGCAGTTGAAGAGAGTGGATTTGCCGACGTTTGGCAATCCTACTATTCCGCATTGTAGACTCATGTTTTTGTGTGTTTTTTTGATTTTGCGCAAAAATACTGAAAACTCCTGATGTTCCCAAGGTCCTCACTGCCTAAGTGGCGTCTTGCGCGTGGTTGCGGCGTGGTGTTTTGCCGCTATAGATTTGTTTGTAAATATTTTTAGTGTCAAGATTGCAAAAGTCCTCCAGCCCCTCGTGGGACTCCGGCTTGTCTTGCCGTGAGCCTATGGCGCGAAGAACAGGTAGCAGATGAGTATGGCGGCAATCACACCGATGAGGTCTGCCATCAGTCCGCAGACCACGGCGTGGCGCGTCTTGCTCACGCCCACAGCGCCAAAGTATACGGCTATGATATAGAATGTGGTGTCGGTGCACCCTTGGAAGACGCAACTCAGGCGCCCCACGAAGGAATCGGCTCCGAACGTCGTCATGGCGTCTATCATCATTCCGCGCGCTCCGCTGCCTGAGAGTGGTTTCATTATGGCGGTGGGCAGCGCCCCAATCCAGTCGGTGGCAATGCCCATCTGCTCAAACAGCCATTGCAGCCCCATCACGAGCCAGTCCATCGCCCCTGAAGCCCTGAATACGCCGATGCCCACCAGCATGGCCACCAGATAGGGAATAATCCTCACAGCGGTCTGGAAGCCCTCTTTTGCGCCCTCTATGAAGGCGTCGTAGACGTTCAGGCGCTTCCTTATGCCAGAGATAAGGAATATCATCACTATCAGCATCAGCAGCACGTTGGCGAAGTTGCTGGCGGCAGTGCCCATCGTGGCTTGGTCCAGCTGCGAGAATCCCCACACGATTGCCGCCACGGCGAGGCATGCGCCGCCCAGCGCCAGTATAATCGTCTTGTTGAAGAGGTTGATTTTCTGATATATGGAGGTGACTATGATTCCGCCCACTGTCGACGCAAACGTGGCGAGCAGTATGGGCAGGAACACGTCGGTTGGCTGCGCCGCCCCAAGCTGCGCCCTGTAGACCAGTATGGAGATGGGCACTATGGTCAGTCCGCTGGTGTTGAGCACCAGAAACATTATCATGGGGTTGGTGGCGGTGTCTTTCTTGGTGTTCAGGCTCTGCAGTCCCTCCATCGTTTTCAGTCCGAGGGGTGTTGCGGCATTGTCCAGCCCGAGCATGTTGGCAGAGATGTTCATAAACATGTTGCCGAACACCGGGTGGTTCTTGGGAATGTCGGGAAACAGCTTGGTCATCAGCGGACTGAGCATCCGAGCCAGGGCGTTGACCAGCCCTCCGCGCTCGCCAATCTTCATGATGCCCAGCCACAGCGAGAGGACTCCCGTCAGTCCAAGGCTTATTTCAAAGGCGGTCTTAGCGGTGTCGAAAGTTGAGCTCATTATATTGGGGAACACCTCCGTGTCACCGAAAAAACACAGTTTTACGGCCCCGATAAGGAATGCTAGGCAGAAAAACGAAATCCAGATATAGTTGAGTACCATATTCTTCAGTTGTTTTCGGGTGAACAGCGCCCCTCAGGACGCTTCCGCTCGCAGTTCTTGCAGTAGTTGGGCTACAGTCTTGTGCAGCACGGGATGCCGCAGCGACGGCGCTATTTCCGCCAATGGCTGCAGCACAAACATCCGCTTCTCCATCAGCGGATGCGGTACGGTCAGGTCGGGCTCGTCAATCACCGCGTCGTCGTAGAGCAGTATGTCGATGTCTATAATTCTGTCCTCGTATTGCTGCCCGTGGCTCTTGGCTGTCCGTCCCATGCCGCGCTCAATGTCTTGCGTGGCGCTGAGCAGCTCTTGCGGCGTCAGCTCTGTGCTGAACGAGGCGGCGGCGTTGAGAAACGTGTTCTCCGAGTAGAATCCCCACGGCTCCGTGCTTACGAACGTAGACAGTTTCACGAGTGCTCCCACCCGCTCCTTGAGTGCGCTGACGGCGCCGTTAAGGTTGTCGCTCAGTTGCCGCTGGCGCTCTGTGTCCGGGTTGCCGCAAAGGTTAGTCCCCAGTCCTATGTACACCAGGTGTGGCATGCTGTTTTCTGCCGCAGCGCGTCAGTCTACTATCAGCATGACATCGCCGAAGATGCCGAACTTGTATTTTTTCTTCACGGCCACCGCATAGGCGTCCATCGTCTGCGTGTAGCCGCCAAACGCCGCCGTCAGCATCAGCAGGGTGCTTTCTGAGGTGTAGAGGTTGGCGAGCATCGCCGTGGCCACGTTGAAGTTGTAGGGAGGGAAGATAAACTTGTTCGACCACCCGTCGAAGGGCTTGATGTGGTGCAGTGTGTCGCATGCGCTCTCCAGTGCGCGCTGTGTAGTGGTGCCCACAGCCAGCACCTGCCGGTTGTTGTCTTTGGCCTCGTTGACTATTTTGCAGCACTCCTCGTTGATGTGCATCTCCTCAGAGTCCATTTTGTGCTTGGTGAGGTCTTCCACGTCGGTCTTGCTGAAGTTGCTCTGTCCGCAGTGGAGAGTCAGGAAAGCCGAGTTGATGCCCAGCACCTCCATCTTCTTGAGCGTAATGCGCGAGAAGTGCATGCCTGTGGCGGGTGCTGTTGTGGCGCCTTCATTCTTGGCAAACACGCACTGGAAGTCCTCCAGGTCTTGTTCGGTCGGTTCGCGCTTGATGTAGGGTGGCAGCGGAGCCGCTCCGAGGGCGTAGAGGTCCTTCTTGAACTCCTCGTGAGTGCCGTCGTAGAGGAATCTCAGCGTGCGTCCGCGGCTTGTGGTGTTGTCTATCACCTCAGCCACGAGCGAGTCGTCTTCTCCAAAGTACAGCTTGTTGCCTATGCGTATCTTGCGCGCCGGGTCTACGGTCACGTCCCACAGCCTGTCTTCTTCGTTCAGTTCCCTGCGCAGGAACACCTCGATGCGCGCTCCGGTGCGCTCCTTGTTGCCGTTGAGCCGGGCGGGCATCACCTTGGTGTCGTTGAAGACGAACACGTCGTTTTCGTTGAAGTACGAAAGGAGGTCGCTGAACATCTTGTGTTCTATCTTGCCCGTTTGGCGGTGCAGCACGAGCATGCGGCAGCCGTCGCGGAACGGGTCAGCCTCTTGTGCGATGAGTTCTTCGGGAAGCTTGAACTTAAAATTGGAAAGTTTCATGTATTGTGTTGTTTTGTTTGTTCTGGTAATGCGGCGGCGCGACTTATGCTATGGGGTCAATCTTCACAGTCTCAAGCCATTGCGGAAATCCTTCGAGCGTCAGGCACTGGCTTACGTCGTAGTCTCCGATGCGCGTGCGCCTCAGGTCGGTCAGGTAGGCTCCGCTCTCCAGCGCCTGTCCTATGTCGCGGGCCAGGGCGCGGATGTAGGTGCCCTTGCTGCACACCACCCTTATGGTCAGCAGCGGCTTCTCATAGCTCACCACTTCTATCTCGTCTATGGTCAGCGTCTTGGGCTTCAGTTTCACCTCCTGCCCGTTGCGTGCCAGGTGGAACGCTCTCACTCCGTTTATTTTGCAGGCGGAGAAGTCGGGCGGTGTCTGTTCTATCGTGCCGACAAAACTCTTGAGCACCTCGTCAATCTTCTCCCGTGTGATGTGTTCGGTGGGGTAGGTCGCGTCCTCCGGGTGCTCCATGTCGAAGCTGGGTGTCGTGGCTCCCAGCTTGAGCGTGGCCACATATTCTTTGGTGTGGTTCTGCAGTTCCTCAATCCTTTTGGTAGCTTTGCCGGTGCAGAGCAGCAGCACGCCTGTCGCCAGCGGGTCGAGGGTGCCGGCGTGGCCTATCTTTACCTTGGTGCCGAGCTTCTGCGTCAGGAGCCATCTCACCCGGGCCACCAGCCCGAACGAGGTCCACTCTCTGGGCTTGTCAAAAGCGAGTATTTCCCCAGCGTAGAAGTTCATTGTGTCGTTGTCGCAGTTTTATGAGAAGTAGTGGAAGCCGAGCACCACCGCGCCCACTATGGCGCAGTAGACGGCGAAGTAGATGAGCTTGCACCTCTTCACTAGCGCTATCATGCACTTGCAGGCGAAGCAGCCCGATATGAACGCCGCCAGGAATCCGGCAGCCATCGACATCAGCGGCACGTCCATCACTGCCTCGCCGCTCACCATGTCTTTGCAGTCCAGGAGCGCAGCGCCGAGAATGGGCGGAATGACCATGAGGAACGAGAACTGCGCCAGCTTGTTGCGGCTGTTGCCCAGCAGCAGGCCGGTGGCTATCGTCGAGCCGCTGCGCGACAGTCCCGGCAGCACGGCGGCAGCCGCCTGAGCCAGGCCTATCACAAAGGCGTTGGAGGGAGTGATCTTCTCCTTCTCCTTAGGCTTGTAGAAATGCGTGAGGGCGAGCAGCACGGCTGTAAGCAGCAGGCAAAAGCCTGTCACCACCAGTCCGTGGTTGTCGTAGAGTGCCTCCACCTTGTCCTTGAAGCACACGCCCACTATGCCAACCGGAATCATCGAGATGACGATGTTGATCACGTAGCGCGTTTCGTCGTTGAGCTTCATTCTGAAGAGGCCGGCGAATATCCACGCTATCTCCTTCCACAATATTATGATGGTGGAGAGCACCGTGGCTATGTGCATCAGCACGTCGAAGGCCAAGCCTCCGTCCATAGCCGATTCGCCGAGCAGGGCCTTGCCTATCTGCAGGTGTCCGCTGCTGCTTATTGGGAGAAACTCCGTCAACCCCTGTATGAGTCCCAGAACAATCGCTTGTAGTGTGTCCATTTCCTGATAGGATTTTTTGTGGAGCCGGTCGGCTTACTGCTCCTGCGTGTTGTCTTTCTTGTGGTAGAGAATGGCCACTATGATAAACAGGAAGCCAAACAGGCAGACCATCGGGGCTACCTTTATGTGCATCGTGCTGAATATTTCGGGGTCAAATGCCTCGGGCGTCGACGAGTTGCCCGACATCAGTATGAATCCCAGCAGGATTATCGCCATGCCCACAGCGAGCAGGATATAGTTCATTTTGCCGAAAGCCAGTGTGGCAGCGCTCTTGTCGCTGCGCTGCTCGGTGCTGGCAGCCTTTTTTGTTGCAATGTTCTTCTTAGGTTGGTTTTTCTGTGCCATATTCCTTGTGTAATGTATTCCTATATATATATAATGTGTATGGTTGTCGTTTCTTAGGAGCGGAAGATGCGGTGGCGCGTCATCTTCAGGTAGCGTGTCACCGACACGTATGCCGAGAACCACGTCAGCAGCAGTCCGCACACCACTATGGTGCCGGCTGTGGCGAGCGCCACTTGTGCGGTGACCAGTTCGCGCAGCTGCGGTTCGTATTCAACAAGGTAGCAAGCCCCTGCGCCAATCGCCGCGATGGCTATCACTGCCGACACCAGTCCTATCAGCAGCGCCTTTTTCACGAAGGGGCGGCGTATAAACGCGTAGCTGGCGCCCACCAGCCTCATGGTGCGTATGGTGTGGCGGCGCGCATAGACGCTCAGCCGTATCGTGTTGTTGATGAGCGCAAACGACACCAACGTCAGCAGCAGAGCCACCACCAGCAGCACCGTGCTTATGTGGCGTATGTTGTCGTTGAGCGTGTCCATCAGGTTCTGCGGCGCCGTCACGTCCACTATCAGCGAGTCGCTGCGCAGCGGCGGCAGTATCTTCTTCAGCGAGTCGCTGTTGGCGTATTCGGCCTTCAGCCTCAGTTCGAAGGACGCCGGCATGGGGTTGTAGCCGAGGAACTCCGTCGGGTCGGTGCCCAGCGCCTCCGACTGCTCCTTCAGGGCTTTTTCCTTCGACACGTAGTTGAGCGACCGCGTGCAGGGCAGTTTCTTGAGCCGTGTTTGTATGCCGTAGGCCTGGCTGTTCGTCACGTCTTCGTCAAGCATCAGCGTGACGGTGAAGTTCTCTTTTAGGCTGTTCGAGAATTCGTGCGCAAAGCTCACGAAAAACACCACCAGCCCTAGCAGTATCAGCATCAGCGTCGTGCTGATGCAGGCCGTGATGGTGTTCATTCTTGTGCGTTCTGTCTTTTTTTGCTTTGCCATAGTTGGTGTGTGTGGTTATGCTGGCTGTTTCCTTGTCGTTGTGTCGGCGGCGGTGGTCTTACTCTGCCGCCTTGCCCGTCAGCGTGGCGCTGGTGGCTCCCGTCACGGTCACGCGCATGGTCTCTCCCGCCTTGTGGTCGCCGCGGTCAAACACCACCACCTTGTTCTGCGGTGTGCGTCCGAAGAGCTGGTCGGCTGAGCGCTTGCTGCGTCCCTCCACCAGTATCTCGAAGGTCTTGCCCACGTCCTTGGCGTTCTGTTCGCGGCTCAGCTCGTTCTGCAGGGCTATCATCTCGTTCAGGCGTCGTGTCTTCACGTCCTCCGCCACGTCGTCGGTAAAGTGGCGCGCGGCGAAGGTGCCGGGGCGCTGGCTGTATTTAAAGAGGAAGGCGGAGTCAAAGCTGCACTGCCTCATCAGGTCTAGCGACATCTGGTGGTCCTCCTCCGTCTCCGAGCAGTATCCGCAGAACATGTCGGTCGTCAGTGCGCAGTCGGGAATGATGCTCCTGATGGCAGCCACCCTGTCCAGATACCACTCGCGCGTGTACTTGCGGTTCATCAGTTTCAGTATGCGGTTGCTGCCGCTCTGCACCGGCAGGTGTATGTGGTGGCAGATGTTGGGCGTGCGGGCTATGGTGTGCAGCGTCTCGTCGCTCATGTCCTTGGGGTGTGAGGTCGTAAACCTTATGCGCATGTCTGGCACGGCCTCTGCCACGGCGGCCAGCAGTTGCGGGAATCCCACCGTCTTGCCGTCCTGGTCCCACATGTAGGAGTTCACGTTCTGTCCCAGCAGAGTCACCTCGCGGTAGTTCTTCTGCTCCAGGTCTTTCACCTCGCTCAGTATGCTCTCCACGTCGCGGCTGCGTTCCCTGCCGCGGGTGTAGGGCACTATGCAGTAGTGGCAGAAGTTGTTGCAGCCGCGCGTGATGCTCACGAAGCCCGAGATGCGGTTGCCGCCTATGCGCTGCGGAATTACTCCGGCGTAGGTCTCTGTCAGCGACAGTTCGGTGTCCTGCGCCTTCTCGCCTGCCTCGGCGGCAGCCGTCAGGTGCGGCAGGTTCATGTAGGAGTCGGGGCCTGCCACGAGGTCCACGCCGTTGTGCTTGATAAGCTGGTCCTTGGTGCGCTCGGCCATGCAGCCCAGCACGCCAATGATGAACTTCCGGCCGCCCTTGCGGCGCGCGTTCAGGGCGCTGAGCCTCCTTATTATCTTCTGCTCGGCGTTGTCGCGCACAGAACAGGTATTGAGGAACACGGCGTCGGCCTCCTCCTCGCTCTCGCAGGTGTCATAGCCGGCCATCTTCATTATCGAAGCCACCGTCTCGCTGTCGGCCACGTTCATCTGGCAGCCGTAGGTTTCTATGTAGAGTTTTTTCATTTCTGTTCGCGACAAGGCAAATGTACTCAAAGATTAGTGCAAAATTACGGAAAAAGTCGTAACTTGCGACCCGAATTTCAGTAAAACCATACTTTTTATGCCCAAACAAATCACTGACGAACAGCTGGATGTGGATTTAGCGGAAATCAACCGCACCAGCGAGGGTTGCATGGTTGCAAACCTCGGAATAGAATATACCTACGCCGGCACCGCCCGCGTCGAGGGACTCATGCCCGTCGACGAGCGCACCTGCCAGCCCTTCGGCATACTCCACGGCGGAGCCTCGCTGGCCTTTGCCGAAACCCTCGCCGGACTCGGCACCCTGGCGCAGATAGCGCCCGACGAGAGGGCGGTGGGCCAGCAGGTCAGCGGCCACCACGTCTCGTCGGCGGCCAAGGGCGACACCGTCAAGGGGGTCGCCACTCTCATGCACCGCGGACGCACCAGCCACGTCTGGAACGTAGACATCTTCTCGGTCAGCGAGGGAAAACTCGTGTCTACGGTGCGCGTCCTCTACTGTGTGCTCAAGAAGTCGTAACCACCGCCTTGCCTGACGTTGGCACAATCAACGTCTTTAACAATAACAAACATGAAAAGATTCTTTGTCCTGGCTCTGGCCTTTGCCATTGCAGGAAACTTGCTGGCATCTTTCTAAAATATTTTGAGGCCGCACCACTAGTGTCCCGTTAAAGTTTGCAGTTGGGTCTTAGCAGCAACTGAAATTTAGCCTTTTAGCGATGAATTAGAGAGTCAACGGATTTGTTTTCGTATTTTTGCAACAAATTTTGTTACATCTGAATTAAGACTAATTCGTTTTCGTTCAATTGACGTCTTTTCTCGATAGGAATCACTTCAATTCACTAGTGTCCCGCTAAAATTGTGATGTGGAAATTTTAATGGGACACTAGTGAGATCGCACAGAAGTTTGCGAATGTGTGAAGAAGGTGGAATCTGTTACATCATTGGCGCACAAAAAATAGTATTTTTGGTGTGTGGTTTCGTTGTCAATTGGCTGGAGGTGTAATCACTTTTCTTCAGTAATTTCGTTTTCTGCGGACGGCAAATAGTCGCTGGCCTTTGCTGGCGAAATGACGTGACGCCCTAGCTTGGACTCCAGTTGGTTACGGGCGGCTTTAGCAACGCTTCCTCCATCTTTGGCTATACGCCTCTGCTGGTTGAATCCTTTGGGGTTGCGTTGCTTTGACAGTTCTGTAGCAGATGCTTCGGCAAGCATGTTGAGGGCAATCTCCATGTTTGTCATGTTGTCGCGCAGGCTCTCCTGCTTTAACCCCTTGAATTTCTTGTATTGTCTGGTAGACATGCCGCTCCATTCGCGGGTGATTATGTCAGTAAGCGAAGCGTACTGCAATCCTTGCTCCACCCCGGTGCGAGCCCATTCGTCAGTCAGCTCTTTTCTGATTTCTATTGATTTGATACGCTGGTTGATCCAAGCGTCAGAATAGCCCAGCCTCTTGTAGTCAACAATGGCTTGGTCTATACTCTTTTCAGGATCTTGCATTTGCTCCAAGCGAGTGCTTGCAACCTTTGCCATCCATTGCTTGAAAGGTTCTGCCTTGGGAGACGGGATGGACTGTATAATTCGAAACAGCTGCTCTGTGTCAGCGACATCCGTCATACGGAGTTTGCCGTCGGCAGCACGCAATTTCAACCGGTTACAATTTGTAACCGGTTCATTTCCCTCTTTCTGCAATCGGTGTTTCAGTACTTTCCAATAGTTCCTGGCATGCTCCGTATCGGGTTGTTCTGTCAGCACTTCACAAACGTCCACTATCGAGAAGTACCACTTTTCCTCTTTGTCATCCCATACGGAACGAATTTTCTTTTCTTCAAATAACTGAATGGATTCCTTTTTCGTCATAACTAGAACTTCAACAGGTTGCCGTCTCCGATGATGATTGTTTTCGCAAAGATAACAAGAATCTGTCCAATTATGGGCAAAACCGGAGATCTATTTGCCGCCAGCAATCCTCCCCGTGAGTGAAGGGTTATGCGCAGTGGTTGGAACTGGACGTTTGGTGCGCCATATGGCAGGTGAAGAAGTTGTCTGAAGACAAAAGAGGTTCAAAACTCTGTCGGGTGCAGGGTTTCGGACTCTTGTTATGTGTGGTGGCGTGTAAAAGATTTTTACTAATGGTGTCAAGCGGTGGTGTACTTGCTTTTGTATTTGGCAGCGCGTGCTATTCGGCTGATGAGCCTACTGTAGAAGGTCTCTACACCTTCTGTACTTAATTGCTACTAATAGTGTTTTTTCTAATTGTCATCGTATGGGACCGCTTTTAGTTTGTGCAAACTACAATAAACACCGAACTTTTAATCTTCTTGACCTTGTTTGCCAAATTTAGAGTAGAAAGAGAACTTACACGCGGAGTCACATCTTTTAACGAGGCACTTTCTATAAGATTAAGCAGGTGATAGGATGTCTTAGTGCAATTGCCATTGTCCTGCAATTTTGAACTCTTGGCTACCTCGGAGTATTAATGTGTTAACTTGCGAATTATACAAAAACAAGAAACGTGGAGCCAGTCTGCCGCCCGTTCCACTTGTTAAGGCCTTCGCATTGCCCGGATTGTCGAAACGAGCAACGCTGAAAGCCCCACGCTGATGTAAGTATGCAAAGCACCCTCTGCGGCGACCGGCATGACCGGTCTGTAGCCAGCGGGGGGTGTGTACAATACATCCCACAGGGCGTTCCCGTTGCTTTGTTTTTGACAATCCGTAGAAGATGCGAAGTTCTAACAAGTCAAAACAAAAGCGTTCAGTTACGCCTTATTATGTATATGTCTGCCCAACCTCTGCCCGTCGGGGCGTCCGATATGAGCGTAGACATCGCAAAGATAAAGTTTTTATGCGACAATGCATTAAAATTCAGGAAAAAATCTCAGAAAGGGTCTTGCCTTCAATACTAATTTTGGGTATCATCGCTCATTTTGGCAGCTTTTTGAATTATTGCTGTCCGCTAAAACTTTTTCAGACGGCTCTTAAAGCATTGCGCCACTTTGTTTCACCAGACAAGGACTTTAGTTCATCAGAGAAGGACTTGCCGTCATTAGAGAGCCACCGGGCGTTTCCGTTTCAAACGGATAGCCGTTTCATCATGAACGGTGAGCCGTTTCCTACGAAAATGGTGAGCCGTTTATGACGGTGCGGAAAAATTTAAGTCCGCGCGAGATGAAGAGAAGTGCTTGTCTGATGAACTTAAGTCCTGGTTTTTTGAATTGAGGTGGTTTGCGCCTTCAGCGGCGGGCGGAAAACATCCAAAATCTTATTCAAAATCTTAGGAAGGGCAAACAAAAAAGCGGTTGCGAGATTCGCAACCGCTTTTTGCGTTTGTGTGTGGACCAGATAGGGCTTGAACCTATGACCTCCAGATTATGAGTCTGTTGCTCTAACCAACTGAGCTACAAGTCCGATGTGTTTTGAAAAAGTTCGTGCCGATTGGGCGCTCTGGCACATTCAGCGGTGCAAAAGTACGCATTTTTTTTTATTTAGGTGGGTTGTTCGGCAGAAATTATCCCCTTTTTGTTACCTTTGTACTATATCAACCAACATTTTGAAGATTAGCGCTATGAAGAAATCGTCAGTTATAGCCCTTGCGCTTGGCGCCTGCGTGTCGTTGCCGTCCGTTGCGTTCCGCCCGCCCACGATGGGGTGGAGCTCGTGGAACACTTTTGCCCTCAACATCAACGAGGAGGTAATCCTGGGCCAGGCTGAGGCTATGGTCAAGACGGGACTGGCGAGGGCTGGCTACGAGTATGTCAACATCGACGACGGCTACTTCCTCCCCCACGACAAGGAGACCCGTGCGCTGGGGGTGCGCCAGGACCGCTTCCCCCACGGCATGCGCTACGTGGCTGACGAAATCCACAAGCTGGGGCTTAAGGCGGGCATCTACTCCGACGCCGGCGCCAACGCCTGCGGCGGTTCCAAGGACATCGGCTACTATGGCTACGAGGTGGAGGACAACATCTTGTTTTTCGACACCTGGGACTACGACTTCGTGAAGGTGGACTTCTGCGGAGGCCTCCAGCTGAAGCTCGACGAGAAGGAGCAGTACACTAAAATCATACAGGCCCTGCGCGACAACGTGAAGAAGAAGGACGTGGTCTTCAACATCTGCCGCTGGGCCTACCCCGGCACGTGGGCGAGCGACTGGGCAGACTCGTGGCGCACCACCGGCGACATCTCGTGCTCGTGGGCTTCGCTGCGCTCCATCATCAAGGAAAATCTCTATCTCTCCGCCTATGTCCACGACGGCCACTACAACGACATGGACATGCTCGAGATAGGCCGCACGCTGACCCCCGACGAAGAGGTGACCCACATGGCGGTGTGGTGCATCTTGAGCAGTCCGCTGCTCATAGGCTGCGACATGAGCCAGATTCCCGAATTTTCGCTCAATCTGCTGAAGAACCCCGAACTCATCGCCATCAACCAGGACGCCCTCGGCATCAGCGCCCCCGTGGTGCAGCGCCAGGGCGAGGTCTACGTCTTTGCCAAGGACCTCAAGAAGGTGCGCGGCAAGGAGCGGGCGGTGTGTGTCACCAACCTCTCCGATCAGGAGCAGACCATAGAGGTAAGCGTGACTGACATAGGCTATGACGGCAACATCGCCCTGCGCGACATTGTCAACCACAAGGAGTTCTCCGCCTCGGTGAGCGGCAAGTTCAAGGTGACCGTCCCCGCCCACGGTTCGCAGGTCTTCATCGCCACGGGCGACACCCGCTGCGAACCCAAGAAGTACGAGGCCGAGCAGGCGTGGATGAAGTGCTATCAGGAAATCTCGGGTGACCGCACCGCCTGCTACGGCGCCAAAGAGGGCGCGTCTAACGGAGCGGTGGTCAACGATCTCGGCAACAACGTGGACAACTACATGGAGTGGAAGCAAGTCTACTCCAAGAGCGGCGGCG
The DNA here is from genome assembly GCA_963631415.1 of Lactococcus garvieae. Classification (GTDB taxonomy): domain Bacteria; phylum Bacteroidota; class Bacteroidia; order Bacteroidales; family Bacteroidaceae; genus UBA6382. Next base: position 20,529 of record CAVGQS010000005.1, read on the forward strand.
ACTACGAGCTCACCATCAAGTACATCTGCGGCGAGGAGCGCCAGCTCGCCGTCTCCGTCAACGGCGAGGCGCCGCGCATGGAGAAGGTCTCAGGCAAAAACTGGGAGAGCGTCAACAGCAAGACCATCCGCGTAAAACTGCGCAAGGGCATGAACTCCATACGCCTGGGGCAGCAGGACACGTGGGCTCCCGACATCGACTGCATCGAACTGAGCGCCATCTGAGCCTCCTCCTTCTCCCGCCAACCTCTCCCGACGATGAACACCATTTGCCTCTCCACAGCCTATCTCGCCCCCGTCAGCTACTACTGCCTGCTGATGGCAGGCGACGAGGTGCTCATTGAGCAGCACGAGAACTACACCAAGCAGACCTACCGCAACCGCGCCAACATCATGACCGCCAACGGAGTGATGCCGCTCACCATTCCCGTGGTGCACCGCGGCGGCGAGAAGATTCCCGTGCGCGACCTGAAGATAAGCGACCACGGCAACTGGCGCCACCTCCACTGGCAGGCCCTCCAGGCCGCCTACGACAAGAGTCCGTTCTTCGAATACTACGCCGACGACTTTCGTCCTTTCTATGAGGGCAAACCCACCACTTTCCTTCTTGACTACAACCTCAAGCTGCAGGAACTCGTGTGCGGGCTCATCGGCATGCGCCCCCACGTCTCGCTCACCACTGCCTACCTGAAAGAGGGCGACTTCCTCGACCTGCGCAATGCGGTGTCGCCCAAAAGACCCAGTCTGCTGGACGCCCTGGCGGCAGGCGAAGACAAAACGTCGCCCGCTGCCTACTGGCAGGTGTTTGCCCAGCGCCACGGCTTCGTGGCAGACCTGAGCATCGCAGACCTCCTCTTCAACATGGGGCCGGAGTCACTGCTGGTCGTCCACCGCTGCGCCCAGGCCTTGGCGGCGCAACAAATTGTGTAGGTTCGCTCTGCCAAGTCCACAGTGCGCACCGGCGCGCTAATTCTTTTTCCCTGATTTTTCTTCTTGCAGGTCCTTGCGGCTCTTGCTCGTAGTGACAAGATACACGCCGCCGAAGACCAGCACCACCGCCACCACCTTGGTAGCGTTGAACGTGTCCATGCCCCAAATGACCGCCACCACACACGCCACGATGGGCTGCACGTAGTTGTACATGCCCGCCACGGTGGGTCGCAGGTGCTTCTGTCCCACCACTATCAGCGTGTAGCTGATGAAGGTGCCGCCCACCACGATGAACGCCAGTCCCACAATGTGGTCCATCCCGATGCTCGCCCACTGCGTGTGGACCAGTTCGGCGGCGGAGAAGGGCAGCGTGAAAATAAAGGCATAGGTAAACATCCACTTCATGATGGTAAACAGCGAGTAGCGGTTCACGAAATTCTTATACCTTACTATATAGAAAGCGTAGCACAGCTGGGCGAACAGCACCAGCAGGTCTCCCCAAATGTAGGTCTTGCCCGCCGAGGCTGCCACCGTGTGGCGGCTGCCCAGAATGAGCAGCAGCGCTCCGCTTGCGCCCACCGCTATGCCCATTATCTTCTTGCCCGTGATGGGTTCCTTGAGTATGTAGGCGGCGAGCAACATCGCCCACAGCGGCATGCTGGTGGTGATAATCGACGCGTCGCCCGGCGAACTGAGGCTCACGCCAAAGATGAAGCTGCCCTGGTTGAGCACTATGGCAAAGAGCGAGGCGAAAAACAGGGTGAGCAGGTCCTTGTGGCACACGTGCTCCGGTTTCTGAAACAGCGAGGCAATCCAAAACAGCACCATCGCGCCGCCAATGCGCATGTCGGTCACCACAAACGGCGATACTATCCCGCCTGCCATCACAAACTTCGACACGGGCGACATCAGGCCCCACAACACGTTGGCACACAGCATCGACGAGTGCCCTTTCCAACTGAAGTTTTTCATCTTCTACAATCCTTTTCCTTAATTGCGACTGCAAAATTAGCGCTTAGGCACAATACGGGCAAAGCCCGTGCCCGCCTTTCTGCCCGTTGCGTTAAATTTCGTCAAGGCGGAATGCTTTATGTTGCTGATTTGCGGTCTGCTAAAGGAATTAATTGCTAACTTTGTCGCTCCAACGAATTTAAAAATCAAAACAAAATACACACTATGTCAAAGAACATCTCTTTAGGGTTGGCCGTACTGGCTGTCGCCGTGCTGTCGTCGTGCAGCAAGATGGGGCCGCTCAGCGCAGACTACTTCACCGTAACTCCCAACCCCCTCGAAGCCAATGCAGGCAAGGTGCCGGTAACCATCAACGGACTCTTTCCTGAAAAATACATGAAGCGCAAGGCCGTGGTCACCGTGACCCCCGTGCTCCGCTACCAAGGCGGCGAGGCGCTCGGACAGCCAGCCACCTTCCAGGGCGAGAAGGTCATTGGCAACAACCAGACCATCTCGTACCGCGTGGGCGGCAACTACACCATGAAGACCACCTACGACTACATCGACCCGATGCTCAAGAGCGAGCTCTACCTCGCCTTCACCGCCACCGTGGGCAAGAAGACGGTGTCCATTCCCGAAGTGAAGGTCGCCGACGGCGTCCTCGCCACTTCCGAACTGGCCAAGCGCACCATCAAGAGCGCCTCTACGTCCTACGCCCCCGACAACTTCCAGCGCACCATCCAGAAGAAGCAGGAGGCCAACATTCAGTTCCTCATCAACCAGGCCAAGATACGCACTGGCGAAATCAACAGCGTGTCGGTGCAGGACTTCATCGCCACGCTCAAGGACATACCCACCGAGGACAGCCGCAAGTCGCTCGACGGCATCGAGATATCTTCCTACGCCTCGCCTGACGGAGCTCTCGACTTCAACACCAAACTGGCTGACCAGCGCGGCAAGGCCACCAAGAGCTACGTGGAGGGCGAGATGAAGGGCGCCGGCGTCACCGGCAACGTCGACTCCAAGTACACCGCCGAGGACTGGGAGGGCTTCCAGCAGCTGGTGTCGCAGTCCAACATCCAGGACAAGGAGGTCATCGTGCGCGTCCTGTCCATGTACAGCGACCCTGAGGAGCGCGAAAAGCAGATACGCAACATCTCGGCTGCCTACGGCGACCTCGCCAAGGAGATACTGCCCAGGCTGCGCCGCTCGCGCATCATGCTCCGCTACAACCTCATCGGACGCACCGACGACGAAATCATGGCGCAGTACAGCCAAGACCCCACCAAGCTCAGCTCCGAAGAGGTGCTCTACGCCGCCAACCTGGCCTACGACGAAGACCAGCAGGAGGCTATCCTCAACAAGATGGTTGAACTCTATCCCAACGACTACCGCGGCTACAACAACCTCGCCACGCTGGCCTACCAGCAGGGCGACTACGCCAAGGCCAAGCAGCTGGTCAACAAGGCGCTCGCCATCAATCCCAACGCCCCCGAGGCCAACGTAAACAGCGCCCTCCTCTCCATGGGCGAAGGCAAAACGGCTGAGGCTACACAGGCGCTCGCCAAGGGCTCCAACGCGCTCGGCCTCAACGAAGCCATGGGCAACCTCTATCTGCTCCAGGGCAACTACTCGCAGGCGGTCAAGTCGTTTGGCAACGATGCCAGCAACAGCGCCGCCCTCGCGCAGATGCTCAACAAGGACTACCTCAAGGCTGCCACCACGCTCAACGGCGTGGCTGTGCCCGACGCCATGACGAGCTACATCAAGGCCCTCATCGCTGCCCGCACCAACAACAACGACCTCGCCATCGACAACCTCAAGACCGCCATCTCGCTCGACTCCTCGCTGGCTGACTACGCCTCCAAGGACCTCGAGTTCGCTAAATTGAGGAACAACGAGGCCTTCACGAAGCTCACACAGCAGAAATAACCCCCGCCCTTTGTGAAGAGACTCTCCTTATTATATATAGCAGCCATAGCTCTGCTTGTTGCCTCTTGCTCGGGCAACAAGCAGAGCTTCACTCTCTTTGGCGACTTCAAGGGGCTGGAGACGGGCGAGTTCCTCTGCTTCAGCCAGTCGCCGGCGTGGAACTCACTCGACACCGTCAAGGTCATGGGCGGCGCGTTCACCTACACCTGCGACCTCACCGACACGGCCATCATCGTGCTGCAGTATCCCAACTTCATGCAGACGCAAATCATCGCCATCCCCGGCTCCTCGGTCAGGCTGAGCGGCGACGCCAACAACATGAAGCGCATCAGCCTTAGCGGCGATGACGAAAACGAGGCGCTCAGCGACTTCAACAGCCAGACCGCCGACAAGACCCCCGCGCAGGCAGCCAAGGAGGCAGAGAAATTCATACGCGCCAACCCACACATGTGGGCGAGCATAGCGCTCCTCGACAGGTTCTTCCTCAAGGCGGAGCACCCCGACCTCGACAAGATCAGCAAACTCCTCACCCCGATGCTCAAGGCGCGCCCCAACCGCAGCGTCCTCCACATGATTGAGGGCGAGGTGGCACCACTGCTCAAGTGCCGCGTCGGCTCCAAGCTACCCGCCTTCAAGACCGTCACCATCGGGGGCAAGCCGGTCAGCAACGTCGACTTCAGCGGCAAGGCCCTGCTCGTCACCTTCTGGAGCACCGTCGACAACAGCCTCATGGCGCCCCTCGTCAACCAGCACCGCCTGTTGCGCCGCCTGGCAGACCGCGTCTCGCAGCTCAATATCTGCCTTGACGCCGACACCGCCTCGTGCGTGCGTGTGCTCCGCGCCGACACCATCGGCGGCTACAACGTTTGCGACCGCAAGTCCTTCAGCTCTCCCCTCGTCAAGACCTTCGGCCTCGGCCGCCTGCCCGCCAACATCCTCGTAGACCAGCGCGGAGTGGTTCGCGCCCGCGACATAGCCGCCGACAACCTCCTAACCGAACTCCGCAAGATAGGAATACAATAAGAACAGCAACGATTGCCCCACAAAAACAATTGTTGTCCGCAAAAACTCAACCCCCACACCAAAATCCGCAACCCCACCAACCAGGGTTGCGGATTTTTTTTGCCCCAGCCAGCCGAAATCAGAAAACCAAGAAGGGTCACAGGGTCCCTTAACATTCTTGTGCCAAGCCGGGCGTTCCTCAAACTTATTTCATAAATTTGCACATGCGGGCAGCAGTCTGCCTGACATCCGTTCAATACCGCCCCCGAGAACTGTCACGTCTGTGTCCATGCTCTGTGCCCAAAGCGCGACAGACAAAAGACGAGACAAGAGAAAATGAAAAAAACAACATTACAATATGACAGACATTAAAAACCATATAGCTCAAACCTCAATAATATGAGGAAGTTCTATCTGTATTATCCAATTTGTCAGACAGTGTCTAGAAAATTGAGTTGGTCGCACATCTGCCAACTTATCACTATAGACGATGACATGGAGCGCAGTTTCTACGAGAAGGAATGCATAGCCGAGCGTTGGAACGTCCGATCGCTGCGCCGGCAGATGGACAGCGCCCTCTATCTGCGCCTTGCATCAAGCAAGGACAAAGAGGGCATATTGCAACTGGCAAACTCCTATCGGCATCGTGCTGGCTCACAACAAAGACGAACTGATGGTAGAATATGCCACCTACGGGATGGCCCCCAACCTGTTCGTGTCGAAATATGAACTCTATTTGCCCAACAAAGAGGAGTTGCGCCAACTCGTTGATGGAATATTGAGCAACCAAGAATAAGGCGGGCCAAGGGTCAAAGGACCGGCGGCGTTGACCAAAAAGGGCGGCGGCATTTATGGTTTTATGGGTTTTGTTGACTATCTTTGCAAGCGGAGAATGTATTTCTAACACGAGACGACACACATGAAGCCTTTCACGAACCTCCTGCGCGGGCTGCTGACAGCCGCCCTCATGACGGCAGCTGCCGCCACCGCCTCTGCCGACGACAAGTTCTACCAGCCGCGCGAACTGGTCCAGGTGAGCAACGACGACGTGCAGCTGGCCTACAACGAGCTGTCGGCGAGCGTATTTGTCCAGACCAAGTCGGCGGTGGACTTCTACTGCCGCAGCCCCTGGCTCAACGCCACGCTGGAGGGCAACACCATCCGCATCACCGCCACGGAGAACCCGCTGTTTGTGCCGCGCACTGCCAAGATAATTCTCACCACGCGCAAGGAGAACGTGTCGCGAGTGATAAGCGTGACGCAGAAGCCGGAGCCGGGACACAACCAGCACTTCGCGCTGCCCGCGCAGGACAGCATCTGCCCCATGGCCAGCATGGACCTGAGCAAGGCCACCCACGACCCCTACATCGCCTCTGTGCTCAAGAACCGGGCGGTGGAGAGCCTCCAGGCACGCCTCAAAAACAACACCTACGAGACGAGCGTGGGCACCCACGCCCCCTCTACCTTCAAGATACAGCTCAACGGGGCGACGCGCTTCGTGACCGACCTCGGCATTGACGACGAGGTGCTCAAGAAAGACACCGCGACCCACGGCAACGCCACCTACCGGCTGTTGCTCGACGGCAAAGAGGCGGCCGGCGGAACCATCACCATAGGCGACCGCGACGCCGTGCACATAGACCTCGACACCAGCGGCGCCAAGACGCTCGAGATTGTCTTCGACACCAACGGCTCCAACTGGGGCGACCACATCGACATGGGCAACCCCTACTTCGTGACGGGAGCCGGCAAACCCGTGCTAACAGACTAACCACCACTCAATCCACCACCACACACACACTACCCAAACCATGGCAGCGGCACTCCCACGTTCACTAAAGACACGCATCACTACGACTACGGCACTGTTCCCCCTGTCGATGGCAGCGGCGGTCGGGCTGTGGCTCAGCGACACCGACTACTCGCTCGAGTCTTGTCTCGCCCTGGGCATGCTGCTGGCAGCCACCATAGCGACGAGGTGGTTCAGCAACGCCATACAGCTCATCAGGGTGCGCAGCTGGGCGGTGGCCTCGTTCTTCGTGCTCTTGGTAGCCCTCTGCTCTCACACCTACGAGTGGTCGCCGCAGACCATGGCAGGCGGCTGGCTGCTGCTGATATACACCATCGGGCTGCTGCTGTCCCACCAGTCTAAGGCGCCGCAGGTGCCAGTACTGGCAGCCTCTGCCGCGCTCTCGCTGCTCTCCATGATCATGCCGCAGCTGGCGTGGCTCCTGCCGATATTCCTGCTCTCGCTGCTGACGCCGCTGCGCTCGCTCACCCCCAGGTCGCTGCTCGCCATCTTGTTCGGTCTGCTGCTGCCCTACATGGCGTTTGTGGGCTGGCACGCCTGCCAAGGCACCGCCCTCACCGTGCTGCAGGAGATGGGCGACTCGCTGCTGTGCTTCAGTCTGCCGCGCCTGGCCGACCTCGTGCCGGTCGACGGCCTTAGCGCCACCGCCGCCAGCCTTTCTGCCCCCAACATCTACCGGCTGGGCATGACGCTGATGGGACTGCTGGGCGTGGTCCACTTCATCCACACGCGCTATAACGACAAGGTGAGCACGCGCACCTTCTATATCGCCATCATCATGCACTGGCCCGCCGTAGCGGCGCTGCAGTTCTTCACCACAGGCCACGACGCCCTCGTCGCTGCCCTCACGGCCCTCTTCAACAGCATCTTGCTGTCCCACTATTTCGTATTCTCCAAGGGGTGGATAGCCAACGCCCTGTTCTGGCTCTTCGTACTGCTATGCTGCTACTTGACATATCCGGTCTGCTGATAGACTACGGCTATACGGGCATGGGCGTGGCGGCATTCTTGGCTGGCAGCGTCGTGCCCTTCAGTTCTGAAGCCGTGCTTACCGCCCTCTACGCCGGCGGCCTCAACCTGTGGACCCTGGTGGTGGCGAGCACCATCGGCAATGTGCTGGGCGGCGTCTTCAACTACTTCATAGGGCGTCTGTGCAACGAGGGGTGGGTGTACCGCCTGTTTCGCATCAAGCCGGAGAAACTCGACTCCACCAAGGAGCGCGTGCGCAAATACGGCGCCTGGACCGGCCTCTTCTCCAGCATCCCCATCGTGGGCGACGCCATCACCCTCGCCCTGGGCATTCTGCGCGTCAATTTCACCACCTCGCTGCTGGCCATGTTTGTAGGCAAGGCAGTGCGCTACGTGGCGCTCGCCCTCATTCTCGGCAGCCTGTAGGGCAGGGGGCGCGCTTGGGGCATTAGGCTTATTTAACACAAAACACCGCCCGCCATATATGCGATAACCGTATTTTTGCACCATCTAAAACCCATTAATTCATCAGTCATCATGAAACTAACAGCAATCAGTTCGGGAGTGAAGCAAGCCGCCATCATTGCCGTGGGCATCGTGGCGCTGGGCCTGTGCGTCAAGTCGGGCCTCAACAGCCTGGCGGGCAAAGACCGCCGAGTGGTAGTGAAGGGCCTGGCAGAGAAAGAGGTGGAGGCCGACAAGGTGACCTGGCCCATCGTGTCGAAGGAGACCGGCAACGACCTGCCGGAACTCTACAAGACCATCAACGCCACCACCAGCACCATCAAGCAGTTCCTCACAGCCAACGGCATCAAGCCGGCTGAGATAAGCGTCAACGCGCCCGTGGTCATAGACCTCAACGCCGAGCGCTACAGCGACAACAACCACAACTACCGCTACAACGTGACCTCCATCATCACCGTCACCTCGGCCAACGTGAAACTCGTGCGCAGCATCCTGGCGCGCCAGGGCGAACTCCTCCAGAAGGGCGTGGCCATAGTGGACGGCGGCTACGAGAACCCCGTCAGATACGAGTTCGTGGCGTTCAAGAAGATGAAGCCCACCATGATGCAGGAGGCCATCAAAAACGCCGAAAGCACCGCCGACCAGTTCGCCAAGAACAGCAACAGCCGGCTCGACAAAATCATGAACGCCGACCAGGGCCAGTTCTCCATAGAGGACCGCGACACCAACACCCCCTACATCAAGAAAGTGCGCGTGGTCACCACCGTGACCTACTCCCTCAAGGACTAAACCGCCCGACACATACACACACATACAAAAAACACCGCCAGCCGGCACAACCCGGTTGGCGGTGTTTTTTTGTGGCTGACGACGCCCCGCAAGCACTTAAAAGTTATAAAGTAGGACTTAAAAAAATTTTATGCGGACTTAAAAAATTTTCGTGCGGACTTAACGAAAAAATTTCGGGCGAAACGCTGCAACGTTTCGCC
>CAVGQS010000006.1:0-27181 GCA_963631415.1 Lactococcus garvieae
ATATAAGGAAATCCGTGGGCACGCATTTAAAAACCGCCCACGGATTTTTTTTGCTCATTGGACAAACTTTAGCAATTAACTTTTCCCTTAGCTTACTGCAAAAATGGTCGCAATTGCGACTGTTTTTGCAGTGAAGGGGGTGCGTTTAGTGTACGTTTCTTTTGTTTCCTCTTTCAAAAAGCTTGGAGGGGCACTTCTTGCGGCATTACACAAGAGATGCGGGGTGCGCTTGTTTTTGGCAAGAAACTTTCGTAGGCAAAAAAACAATCAAAGTTTTGGTTGTTTGTTGGGAATGTGCTACTTTTGCAGTCGCAATCGGAAGAGCCAGTCCGATTAGCGAGGTAGATCCGCTAGCTCAGTTGGTAGAGCACATCCCTTTTAAGGATGGGGTCTTGGGTTCGAACCCCAAGCGGATCACCGTTGAGGCGGCAGTTTTGCCGCCTTTTTTGTGTCCTTTTCGCAAAGGCAGGCTAGCAAGAACGGATTCCGAATATTTCTGCTTGAGCCCAATCCGTCTGAGGCTAAACGAAAAGGGGAGGTTCAGGGAGATTTTTTTTGCGGCTGGGGTGCACAAAAACCGTGTATTTGTTGGGTGTAAGAAAATAATGTTGTAATTTTGCGGCACACTGGGTGAGTGAGAGGTCCACGGCGCTGGACTTCTCACTTTCGGTTATAAAAAGAGCCCGCCAAACTTGGAGCCGGCTGCTCCAGGCTGGGCAGAAGTTAATTTTAGCGACAGACTAATGATTGAGAAAGAAAAGGTTAGACGCCTTGTGGACCAATGGCTTGACGGCAAGGACTACTTCCTTGCCGACTTGAGTGTATCTGACGACGACCGCATTGTGGTAGAGATAGACCACAAGGAGGGTGTCTGGATTGACGACTGCGTGGAGCTGAGCAAGTTTATAGAGGCTAACCTCGACCGCGAGGTTGAGGACTATGAGCTCGAGGTAGGCAGCGCGGGCATAGGCCAGCCCTTCAAGGTGCGCCAGCAGTATGACAACAACGTGGGCCAAGAGGTCGAGGTCTTGACCGCTGACGGCAGGAAGCTCAAGGGCGTGCTGAAGTCGGTGGACGACAGCGGCGTTGTGGTGACTGTCAAGGCCAAGGTGAAGCCCGAGGGCGCCAAGCGGCCCAAGATGGTCGACGTGGACAACGCGGTGCCTTTTGACCAAATCAAGGAGACCAAGGCTGTGATAAAATTCTAAGAGGGAGAGTGGGGCAGTGCCCGGCTTTCCTTACCTTATATATATATGAAGGAAAAAAAGAAAAACAAAATATACAATGGCAAAGAAAAACACAGAGACAACAAGTCTGATAGACACTTTTGCGGAGTTTAAGGAAACCAAGAGCATCGACGCCGCCACTATGGTGAGCGTGCTCGAGGAGAGTTTCCGTGGCGTGATCGCCAAGATGTTTGGTTCTGACGACAACTATGACGTGATTGTGAACCCGGCCAAGGGCGACTGCGAAATCTATCGCAACCGCGTGGTGGTGGCGGACGGCGAAGTGACCGACACCAACCGCGAGATATCGCTCAGCGAGGCTCGTAAGATAGCCGACGACTACGAGATTGGCGAGGACGTGAGCGAGCGCATCGACTTCGCCAAGTTTGGCCGCAGGGCTATCCTGAACCTGCGCCAGACGCTGGCCGGCAAAATACTGGAGCTGGAGCACGACGCCCTCTACAATAAGTATAAGGACCGTGTGGGCGAGGTGATAAGCGGCGAGGTCTACCAGATATGGAAGAACGAGATGCTCCTCATCGACGACGAGGGCAACGAGCTGCTGCTGCCAAAGAACCAGCAGATACCGGGCGACTTCTTCCACAAGGGCGACATCGTCAGGGCTGTGGTGAACCGCGTAGAGAACGTGAACAACAACCCCAAGATATACTTGAGCCGCACGGCGCCCGAGTTCCTGCAGAGGCTGCTCGAGGCTGAGGTGCCCGAAATCAACGACGGCCTCATCACCGTGAAGAAGGTGGCCCGCATTCCCGGCGAGCGCGCCAAGATAGCAGTGGAGAGCTACGACGACCGCATCGACCCAGTGGGAGCCTGTGTGGGCGTGAAGGGCCGCAGGGTGCATGGCATCGTGCGCGAGCTCCACAACGAGAACCTCGACGTGCTCAACTACACATCCAACCCGACACTGTTCATGCAGCGCGCGCTGAGTCCCGCCACCGTGTCGAGCATCATGCTTGACGAGGAGAACAAGACGGCACAGGTGTACCTCAAGCCCAAAGAGGTGTCGCTGGCCATCGGCCGCAACGGTCTGAACATCAAGCTGGCGAGCATGATAACGGGCTATACCATCGACGTCTTCAGAGAGTCTGACGACGACCAGCCCCAGATTGACGACATCTACCTCGACGAGTTTAAGGACGAGATTGAGCCGTGGATTGTGGACTCGCTCAAGAACGCCGGCTACCAGACTGCTCGCCAGATACTGGCTGCGCAGCGCGAAGAGGTGGCCGACCAGGCTGACCTGGAACTTGACACCGTTGACGACGTGATCAAGGTGCTCAAGGCGGAGTTTGAACAGGAGTAGCGCCGACTGCCCGACAAAGAGGGCCGGCTTGCCTCCCCTAACTAAGTACAACACCAAAAAACATAACATCTATATAGAGAATTAATGAGCGTGAGAATAAACAAAGTTTTGAAGGAATTCAACATCGGACTGCAGACCGTGGTGGATTTGCTTGAGAAGAAAGGGTATAACGTCGAGGCTGACATGAACGCGAAAATCACGGAGGAGCAGTACGACATCGTGAAGAAGGAGTTCGGCAGCGACAAGACACAGAAACAGGCAGCTGAAGACATCAGCTCGAAGAGGGCGTCTGAAAAGAAGGCCCAGGCTAAGGCTGCCGCCGCCAAGGAGATCAAGACGGAACTGCCCAAGCAGCCGCAATTCAAGACTGTGGGTAAGGTAGACCTCGACAACCTGAAACCCAAGCCGACGCCTGCCAAACCAGAAGCGAAGGCTCCCGCCGCTGAACCTGCGGCACCTGAGGTCAAGCCTGCAGTCAAGGAGGAAGCGCCTGCCCAGCCGGCACCTGCCGCTACTGCTGCCACGGAGGCTCCGGCACAACCTGCCGCTCCTGTCGCAGAGCCAGCTCCCGCTGCTGTTGAGCCCACTCCTGCACCTGCCGCAGAGCCAGCTCCGGCAGCTGAGCCCACTCCCGCACCCGCTGCCGCTGAGTCGGCACCGGCACAGCCTGCTGAGCAGCCGGCACAGCCCGAGGAGCAGACTGCAGCAGATGGCACATCTTCAGACGGGGTGTTCAGGCCTGGCAAGACGCAGACTCTGGAGGGCCCCAAGGTGCTCGGCACGATAGACCTGTCAACCATTAACGAAACGACACGCCCCAAGAAGAAGAGCAAGGAGGAGCGCAAGAAAGAGCGCGACGAAAAGATACGCCAGCAGTTTGCAGTGCCGGCCAACAAGAAGAAACGCAACCGCATACAGCCCAACAAGGTTGACATAACCACCGAGGCCAACGCCATCGGAAACAACCAGCAGCCCCGTCAGGGCGCCCAGGGCCAAGGCAACAATAACAACAAGGGCCCGAAGCAGAAGGGCAAAAACCAGAAGTTCTCCGGCAACGGCCACGCCACCGTCAAGCCGACGGTGTCGGACGAAGACGTGGCAAAGGAGGTAAAGAAGACTCTGGCTCGCCTGCAGAACAAGAAGGCCTTTGCCAGCGGCGTGAAGTACCGCCGCGAGAAGCGCGACCAGATACGCGACAAGATGGAGCAGCAGCTCAACGAGGAGGCCTCGGAGAGCAAGACGCTGAAGCTCACCGAATTTGTGACCGCCAACGAGTTGGCGAGCATGATGGGCGTGCCGGTGACCAAGGTTATCGGAACGTGCATGAGCATCGGCATGATGATAAGCATCAACCAGCGCATGGACGCCGAGACCATCAATATGGTGGCCGAGGAGTTTGGCTTCAAGACTGAGTACGTCAGCGCGTCGGTGTCGGAGGCTGTGCAGGAAGAGGAGGACCAGATAGAAGATCTCGAGCCGCGCGACCCCATCGTGACCGTCATGGGACATGTGGACCACGGCAAGACCTCGCTGCTCGACTGGGTGCGCAAGAGTAACGTCATCGCCGGCGAGGCGGGCGGCATCACCCAGCACATTGGCGCCTACAACGTGAAGCTGGAGAACGGCCGCCGCATCACCTTCCTCGACACGCCGGGCCACGAGGCGTTTACCGCCATGCGTGCCCGCGGAGCCCAGGTGACCGACATCGCCATCATCATCATAGCTGCCGACGACGACGTGATGCCGCAGACCAAGGAGGCAATAGCCCATGCCCAGGCGGCAGGCGTGCCCATGGTGTTTGCCATCAACAAGATAGACAAGCCGGGCGCCAATCCCGACAAGGTGAAGGAATCGCTCGCCAATATGAACCTCTTGGTGGAGGATTGGGGCGGCAAATACCAGTGCCAGGAGATATCTGCCAAGAAAGGCATCGGCGTCAACGACCTGCTTGAGAAAGTATTGCTCGAGGCCGACATGCTCGAACTGAAGGCAAACCCCAACCGCAAGGCTACGGGCACCATCATAGAGTCGTCGCTCGACAAGGGCAGGGGATATGTGGCCACCATACTGGTAAGCAACGGTACGCTGAGCATTGGCGACAACGTTATTGCCGGCACGTGCTACGGCCGTGTGAAAGACCTGACCGACGAGCGCGGTCGCAAGATCAAGACAGTGGGTCCCGCCAGGGCTGCCACACTGCTTGGACTCAACGGCGCGCCTCAGGCCGGCGACACATTCCACGTGATGGACTCCGAGCCCGAGGCTCGCGAGATAGCCAACAAGCGACTGCAGCTGCAGCGCGAGCAGGGCATACGCACCCAGCACCGCATTGGACTTGAGGAAATCGGCGCCCGCATCGCCATGGGCGGAGTGGAGGAACTCAACATCATCGTCAAGGGCGACGTGGACGGTTCCGTAGAGGCGCTGTCAGACTCGCTCATCAAACTGTCGACCGAGAAGATTCAAGTCAACGTGATACACAAGGCTGTGGGCCAGATTTCGGAGAACGATATCGTGCTTGCCGCAGCCTCTAAGGCCATCATCATTGGCTTCCAGGTAAGGCCGAGCAAGGGCGCTCGCGCCGAGGCCGACAAGCAGGGTGTGGACATCCGCCTGTACTCTGTGATTTACGATGCCATTGAGGAAGTCAAGGAAGCTATGGAAGGCCTGCTCAAGCCTATCGTGAAGGAGGAGCAGACCGCCCAGGTAGAGGTGCGCCAGATATACCGCATCAGCAAGGTCGGCCTTGTGGCTGGAGCCTACGTGGTGGACGGCAAGGTGTCGCGCACCGACAAGGCCCGCGTTGTTCGTGACGGCATTGTGGTCTTCACCGGCGAGATAAATGCGCTGAAGCGCTTCAAGGACGACGTGAAGGAGGTGAGCACTAACTTTGAGTGCGGTATCTCGCTGACCAACTGCAACGACCTGCGCGAAGGCGACATCATCGAGACATTCCAGGAAGTGGAAATCAAACAAAAGCTGTAACTCTAGACCATGTTGTCGGTAGATATAGTAATAGTGCTCATCTTGCTGTGGGGCGCCTGGAGAGGCTGGAAGAACGGCCTGATAAAAGAGGTAATCTCCACTTGCGGAATCATGCTGGGCCTGCTGGTAGCCGTGTTGTTCTACAAGACGCTCGGCGAGCATTTCTCGCCCCTGCTGGGGTCGGGCAGCATGGCCTCCTACATAGGCTGCATCTTGGCATTTGTGCTGATATGGGTGCTGGTGCCCCTGCTGGCCGGCCTGGCCGCCAACATGGTGACCAAGGCTGTGAAGGGCGTGCTGCTAGGCCCGCTCAACTCGCTGCTCGGAATGCTGGTGGGTGCTGTGAAATTCCTGATACTCATTAGCTTCGTGTTCAGCGCGATGTCGTATGTGGGCATCATTTCGGAGCAGAAGAAAATCGACTCCAAACTGTATCCCTACGTCACGGCGCTGGGCAACTTGGCGCTGGGCAAGGGCAACATAGCCGAAGAGAGCGGAAAGAACGAAGAAAAGACTGTGATTATCAAGTTTGACAGAAATCACAAGGAAGGAAAAAATGGCGCTGAACGGGGAAAATAGTTTTATAAAGGAAGTAGCTGACAAAGATTATGAATACGGTTTCACCACCGACGTCAAGACCGAGATAATAGAGAAAGGCCTTGACGAGAGCGTCGTGCGCCTCATCTCGGAGAAGAAGGGCGAGCCGCAGTGGTTGCTGGACTTCAGACTCAAGGCCTTCAGATACTGGCTTACGCTTGAGCAGCCGTCGTGGGGCCACGTCAACCTCCCGAAGATTGACTACCAGGCGATATCCTACTACGCTGACCCCCGCGGCAACAAGACCGGGAAGAAATCCGAGACGATAGACCCCGAGCTCGAAAAGACCTTCGACAAGCTGGGCATACCCCTCCAGGAGCGCCTCGCCCTCAGCGGCGTGGCGGTCGACGCCGTGATGGACTCCGTGTCGGTGAAGACCACCTTCAAGGAGAAACTGGCAGAAAAGGGCATCATTTTCTGCTCCATATCGGAGGCGGTGAAGGACTACCCCGACTTGGTGAAGCAGTACCTGGGCAGCGTGGTTCCCTACCGCGACAATTTCTTCGCCGCGCTCAACAGCGCTGTGTTCAGCGATGGCTCCTTCGTGTACATCCCCAAGGGCGTGAGGTGCCCTATGGAGCTGTCTACATATTTCAGAATCAACGCCATGAACACCGGGCAGTTTGAGCGCACGCTGATAGTCTGCGACGATGGCGGCTACGTGTCGTACCTTGAGGGCTGCACGGCGCCGATGCGCGACGAGAACCAGCTCCACGCTGCGATAGTCGAGATAGTGGTCAACAAAGACGCTGAGGTGAAGTACTCCACCGTGCAGAACTGGTACCCTGGCGACAAGGAAGGCAAGGGCGGTGTCTACAACCTCGTCACCAAGCGCGGCCAGCTCAGGGGCGAGAACAGCAAGCTGTCGTGGACCCAGGTGGAGACCGGCTCTGCCATCACTTGGAAGTATCCCAGCTGCGTGCTTCAGGGCGACAACTCGGTGGCCGAGTTCTACTCGGTGGCCGTGACCAACAACTATCAGGAGGCCGACACCGGCACCAAGATGATACATGTGGGCAAAAACACCCGAAGCACCATCGTGAGCAAGGGCATCTCTGCCGGCCACAGCCAGAACTCCTACCGCGGGCTGGTGAAGACCGGCAGCAAGGCGCATGGCGCCCGCAACTACTCCAGCTGCGACTCGCTGCTCCTGAGCGACACGTGCGGAGCCCACACCTTTCCATATATAGACGTCAACAACGACACCAGCATAGTCGAGCACGAGGCTACCACCTCGAAGATATCAGAGGACCAGCTGCTTTACTGCAACCAGCGGGGCATACCCATGGAGGAGGCGGTGGGCCTGATAGTCAACGGCTATGCCAAGGAGGTGCTCAGCAAGTTGCCGATGGAGTTTGCCGTAGAGGCGCAGAAACTCCTGTCGGTGTCGCTTGAGGGGTCGGTCGGTTGACAACAAGACAAGATGAAGACAATGCTTGAAGTAAAGAACTTACACGCCTCGGTAGAGGGGAAGGAAATACTAAAAGGAGTCAGCCTCACGGTCAATGCCGGTGAGGTTCATGTGCTGATGGGCCCCAACGGCTCCGGCAAGAGCACGCTGAGCAATGTGCTGGTGGGCAATCCGCTCTATACGGTGACCAGCGGCTCCATCACCTTCAACGGCAAGGACCTGCTCGCCATGCCGGCAGAGACCCGCAGCCACGAGGGCTTGTTCATGTCGTTTCAGACTCCGGTAGAGATTCCCGGTGTCAGCATGAACAACTTTATGCGCGCCGCCATCAACGCCAAGCGCAAGTATCAGGGCCTGCCTCCCGTTTCGGGCGCCGACTTCCTGAAGATGGTGAAGGAGAAGCGCAGCCTGGTGGGACTCGACGCCAGCCTCACGCGCCGCAGCGTCAACGAAGGCTTCAGCGGCGGCGAGAAGAAGCGCAACGAAATCTTCCAGATGGCGATGCTCGAGCCCAAGCTTACCATCCTTGACGAGACCGACTCAGGCCTCGACGTCGACGCCCTGAGGATAGTGGCCGACGGCTTCAACAAGCTGCGCTCGCCGCAGACCAGCGCCATCTGCATCACCCACTACCAGAGGATGCTGGACTACCTCAAGCCCGACATCGTGCACGTGATGATAGACGGCAGGATTGTCAAGACTGCGGGCGCCGAACTGGCCTACAAGATAGAGGAGCAGGGCTTCGACTGGATAAAAGAAGAATTGAACGGGGAGCAGTGATGCCGTCTGTTGCCCAAGTGATTTTTGGAAAAGAAAACCGTTTGCCGTGAACAGCGAAAAACAATATATTGACCTGTATCTGCAATACAAGGACACCGTCAACCGGGGCAGCCACGCCTTGGTCAACGAGCACCGGGAGGAAGCGCTGGCAGCCCTGCAGAAGAGCGGCCTGCCGTCCAGGAAGGACGAGCGCTTCAAGTACACCGATGTGCAGGACGTGTTCGCCAGCGACTACGGACTCAACATAATGCGCAAGAAGATGGTGCCGGACACTCGCATGGCGTATCGCTGCAGCGTGCCCGACCTCGACAGCGCGCTCTACTATGTGTTCAACGACCGCATAGAGGCCTATGGCGGCGAGACGGCTGCCGAGGAGGGGCTCTTTGTAGGTTCGCTGACAGCCTTTGCTGAGAAATATACCGAGGTGTTCAAGACCCACTACAACAAGCTCGCCGCTGACGGCGTCGTTGCGCTCAACACCATGCTGGCGCAGGACGGCGCAGTAATATATGTGGCAGCCAACCACAAGGTGCAGCGCAATCTGCAGATAGTGAACCTCACGGTCGGCAGCGCTGCCGTGATGACCAACCGTCGCGTGATGATAATAATGGAGGAGGGCGCCGAGGCCTCAGTGCTGCTCTGCGACCACTCCCTTGCTGCCGACAAGCACCTCACCACCGAGGTCGCCGAAGTTTATCTTGGCGCTGGCAGCCAGCTGCACCTGTGCGCCATAGAGGAGACTAACCAAACCAACGGTCTGTTTCGCACCACCAGCATCACGCAGGCAGAGCAGAGCCACCTCGACTATGCCGACGTGACGCTCCACAACGGTGTGACACGCCACTCCTTCACCACCCGCTTTGTGGGCGAGAAGGCATCGGCGCAAATCTCCGGACTAGTGATTGCCGACGGCACCCAGCATGTGGACAATAACCTGCTCGTGTCGCACGAGGCGTGCGACTGCCAGAGCGACATACTCTACAAGTACGTGCTCGACGGCGAGTCCAAGGGCGCCTTTGCCGGCAAGGTCTATGTGGCCAAGGACGCGCAGAAGTCCGACTCGCAAGAGACCAACGCCAACCTGTGCGTGTCGCCCAAGGCCCACGTCTACACGCAGCCCATGCTTGAGATTTATGCCGATGACGTGAAGTGCAACCACGGCTCCACCGTGGGTCAGCTCAGCGAGGCTGCGCTGTTCTATATGGCCCAGCGCGGCATAGAGCCCGCCGAGGGCCGCCGCCTGCTGCAGCAGGCTTTTGCAGTGGAGGTAATCGACCGCATTGGTTTCGAGCCCTTGCGCAACCGCCTGTCGCGCATGGTTGAGGAACGCTTCCGCTACCGCGACGGGGCGTGTGGCGACTGCTCGCTGTGTTCAAAGAAATAAGAGAGAGCCTTAATGATTGATGTGAAGAAAATAAGAGAGGATTTTCCAATCCTTTCGACAAAAGTATACAACCGCCCGCTGGTGTATCTCGACAACGGCGCCACTACGCAGAAGCCGCGCTGCGTGGTAGAGGCGGAGCGCACCGAATACTATACCCTCAACGCCAACGTGCACAGGGGCATACACTACTTGTCGCAGCAGGCCACCGACCTCATGGAGCAGGCGCGCGAGAAGGTGAAGGACTTCATCAACGCTGGCGGCACAGCCAACATAATCTTTACACGCGGCACCACCGAGTCCATCAACCTCGTGGCGTCGTCGTTTGGAGAACTGCTCAGTCCCGGCGACGAGATAGTAGTGTCGGAGATGGAGCACCACTCCGACATCGTGCCATGGCAGCTCTTGTGTGAGCGCAAGGGCACAGTGCTGCGCATGCTTCCTTTCAACGACGACGGCACGCTCGACACCGCCGCCTTCGAGGGTCTGCTCAACAGCCGCACCCGACTGGTGTGTGTGGCTCAGGTGAGCAACGTGCTCGGCACGGTCAATCCCGTGAAGCAACTCATCGCCAAAGCCCACGCGCGAAACATACCCGTCTTGGTAGACGCTGCGCAGAGCGTGCCCCACATGAAGGTCGACGTGCAGGATCTGGACTGCGACTTTCTGGCGTTCAGCGGCCACAAAGTCTACGGCCCCACCGGCATCGGCGTGCTCTATGGCAAGGAGAAGTGGCTCAACGCCATGCCGCCCTATCAGGGAGGCGGTGAGATGATAAGCACCGTGAGTTTCGAAAAGACAACCTTCGAGGGACTGCCGTACAAGTTTGAGGCCGGCACGCCCAACTACGTAGGCTGCCACGCCCTGGCGGTGGCGCTCGACTATGTGGACAACATTGGCATGGACAACATAGAGGCCTACGAGCGCCAGCTGACCAGCTACGCCATGGAGAAACTGGAGCAGATAGACGGGCTCCGCATCTTCGGCACGGCGCCTGACCGCGATGCCGTCATCTCCTTCCTCGTGGGCGACATCCACCATCTGGACATGGGCACACTGCTCGACCGCCTCGGCATAGCCGTGCGCACCGGCCACCACTGCGCCCAGCCCGTGATGACGCACTACGGCATAGAGGGCACCGTGAGAGCCTCCTTCTCATTCTACAATACCTTTGAGGAAGTCGACGCCCTCGTTGAGGGCATAAAGCGAGTCGCCACTATGTTTTGACGGCAACGCCAACACCGCAAAAACAAAACAAAGATGCTCAAGCCTTACTTGGTGCCCGGCGTGGTAGAGGCCGGATGTGACGAAGCCGGACGCGGTTGCCTTGCCGGCAGCGTCTATGCCGCCGCGGTGGTCTTCCCGCCCGACTACAGCAATGCCGACATCAACGACTCAAAGCAACTGACCGACGCGCGCCGCCACAAGCTGCGCGAGACCATTGAGCGCGATGCACTGACATGGGCTGTGGGTGTGGTGACGGCTGAGGAGATTGACCAGATAAACATTCTCAACGCCTCCATCCTCGCCATGCACAGGGCCCTCGACAAGCTCAAGATAGAGCCGCAGTCCATTATCGTAGACGGCAACAGATTCAAACCCTACCGCAACGTGCCGTGGCAGACGGTGGTCAAAGGCGACGGCAAATACCTGTCCATTGCCGCGGCATCCATCCTTGCCAAGACGTACCGCGACGACTATATGGATATGATAGGTCAGGAGTACCCCGACTACGGCTGGGACCGCAACAAGGGGTATCCCACCAAGGAACATCGTGAGGCAATCAGAAGATTAGGCGCGACGCCATACCACCGCAAGACGTTCAACCTACTGCCCCCAATACAGCTTGAATTGTTTGACTGATGAATACGGATGAATTCTACATGGCCCGCTGCCTCCAGCTGGCCAAAAACGGAGAGCTCGGCGCCGCGCCCAACCCCATGGTCGGCGCCGTCATAGTACACGACGGCAAAATCATAGGCGAGGGCTACCACATACGCTGCGGCGGCCCCCACGCGGAGGTCAACGCCTTCCGTTCCGTCAAGGACGATTCGCTACTGCCGGAGAGCACCATGTATGTCAGTCTGGAGCCATGCGCCCACTTCGGTCACACGCCGCCCTGCGCCGACTTGATTGTCAAGAAGGGCGTGCGCCGGGTGGTGATAGGCTGCATGGACCCCTTCTCCAAAGTGCAGGGACGGGGCATCAGGATACTGCGCAGCGCAGGCATCGAGCTGCGCATAGGGGTGCTCAACAATGAGTGCCAGTTCCTTAATCGACGCTTCATCCTCTTCAACACTTGCCGCCGCCCCTACATCACGCTCAAGTGGGCGCAGACCTCCGACGGCGTGATGGGCATCAAGCCCGACGCCAACGGCACCAACGAGCGCCTGATGATATCGTCGCTCCCTACACAGCGCAGAGCCCATCACCTCAGGGCTTGCCACAGCGCCATCCTTGTGGGCCGCACCACCGCTCTCTGCGACAACCCCTCGCTCACCACGCGCCTCGTCGACGGCCCCTCGCCCCTCCGCATTGTGATAGACCCCTACGGCAAACTGCAGCCAGAGCTGGCGCTCTTTGACGGCACGGTGCCCACACTGGTGGTGGGTTATCGCAGGAAGCCCTGCGTGGTGGAGCGGCCCAACGTGGAGTTCCTCAGAATCGACAAGTCCGGCGACCTCTTGAACCAGCTGCTTGCCGCCCTCTACGAGCGCAAGGTGCAGTCGGTGCTTGTGGAGGGTGGGGCAAAGGTGCTGCAGCATTTCATTGAGCGCGGACTGTGGGACGAGGCCCACGTGGAGTGCTCGTCGCAGACTTATGCGCAGTTGTCCGGCAACATGCCGAAAGGCCGTGCCGTCCACGCTCCTGAGCTAGACCTCAAGCCCATGAGCACCGAGCAGTTCGGCTCCTCGGAGATAAAGCACTACTACTGCCATGCCCACCAAGCCGGTTGAAATGAAATTGTATGGTGCGAAATGCGGCTTGTTGTCTGAAAAAAGCATAACTTTGTACCACAACGAATCTTAACAGCGAAAATGAAGAGGTTATTAGTATTACTCTGCGTGGTGGCGAGCCTGTGCGCCTGCCGCAACGCCAAGCCCGAAGCGGAGAGCGCCGCAGCGCTGCAAGACCAGCAGGAAGCCCTGAGCGACGGCAGCGAATATGAAAAGAACGGACGCTACTGCATCTTCCGCGAACCCCTGTCAATTGATTCCGACGACGGCGCCTTTCACGTCAGCATAACCATGTCCCCCGATTTCAGCCAGCCTGCAGTCAACGACGAAGGCTTTGGCCGCGTCTATTGCGACAACAAGGCGAACCTCTGCGTCACCATGTCGGGAGACACCATTGCCCACGAACAGCTCACTAAGACCACCTTCTTGGACTACATAGACCAAGCCACAGCATCCCACGCCATCTTCAACCGCCTCACTTGCCGCGGTTTCACGAAAGACGAGGTGAAGCTCGAGGCCGAGATATCCGTGCCACACAGCGAGGAGCAGTGCTACGTGACGATTGTAGTAAACCGCAGCGGTGCCGTGAGCATGAAGCGCTACGAGGCGGAAGAAGTGCCCGACGAGATAATCGGAGGCTGAGAGTCGCCAAAGCTGACAACTCAGTAACAAAAAAACGGCAGAAACGTTTTGTTTCTGCCGTTTTCTTTGTTGCTGCAAAAATAGTGCTGCGACTTAATCGGTGGCGGTGGCGGGATTCTGCCGTTCCCACTCGCTGTACAAATCGGTTATGATGCCGTTGCGCACTCCTATGCTTGGCACGCGTATCGTCGTGGCGTTGACCTTGTGGGCAATGCGTAGAAAGATGGACGAGGCGGGAGTCATGATGTCTGCGCGCTCAAGCGGAATGGAGTATTTCAGGGAAATCTGCTTGGGCGTCAGCTGGCGGAGCTCCTCGTAGAGTTTGTCCATTTCTGCCACTCTGATTATGTCGGAGTTGTTGTCCTTGTTGAGAATGCTCTTGGCCATCTTGACGCACCCTCCCACGCCTACGTAGTGTAGATTGGGGCACTTCTGGCTGATGCTCTCGGCGGCCTGGTCGAGCGCTGCCTCTTCTTCTGGCGACTGGGTGTTGCACACATAGCGCATTGACCCTACGTGGAAGGAGTGGGCGTAGGTCTGCCGGCCTTTTTCCACAAGGCTCACTTCGGTGCTGCCGCCGCCTACGTCTACAAAGAGGAAGGTGTCGTTGCGTTGCTCTTGCGGAGTGCGGAAGCTGCGGCGTGTGAGCCGCGCCTCTTCTTGTCCCGTGATGACGTCGATGGTCAGTCCGCTGATGTGCTTCACGCGGCGGCATACCTCAGTGGCGTTGCTCGCGTCGCGGTAGGCGGCGGTGGCGCAGGCGCGGTAGCGGCTCACGCCATACTTCTTCATCTTGACGGCAAACTGGCACATGGCATAGGTGAGCAGGGCCAGCGTCTTGGGCTGTATCGCTCCGTAGGTGAATGTGTCGTTGCCGCTCTTGAGCGGTACCCTCTGGTAGTACTCGTCTTCATGGATGACGTCGAGGTTGTCCAATAGATTTGGATGGTCAGTGTTTTTGATTAACAGTCGAACTGCATTCGACCCAATGTCGATGGCTGCTATATACATATTCGTAAATGTTGAGTTTTCATGGTTGGTATTATGCTTGTCTGTTATCTCGTGATTGTGATGCCGACATCTCTTATGCCCGGCAGCAGGTGTCGCCTCATGATGTGCGCCACCCGTATGGTTCCGCGTTGGCCTTGGTGCAGCCGCAGGCGGTGCGGTGCAGCGGCCTCAGTGGTGTAGAGATAGAGTCCGCGGCCCTCGAGGTTGCCCTGGTCGTCGGCAAGTCTCATCTCTATGGTGTCTCGCAACTGCAGTCGGGGCTTCTCAAACTGCTGCTCCACCACTACAAAGACGCTTTGAAACGGTATCTCGCGCGTGGTGCGCATGCAGAGTTTCAGCCGGTAGTCGCCAGGGCTCGCTATGCTGTCAATGGGGAAGGAGAGTGTGTCCTCGGTGTCCCACCCGTCGGCGGGCAGCGTCTGGTAGCGGTCGGCTATGGTCTGCTGGTTGTCGCAGCTGCAGATGGCGCACAGCAGCGCGAGGCAAAGGAGATATGTCGCCTTACTCCTGTCCATTCTCGTTGCGGTTGGGGCGTTTGTGTCTGGAGTTGCGGCGGCGGTTGTTGGGGCGCTGCTCGCCTTGGCGCTCACCTTGGCGAGGTTCCCCTTGTCGCTGTCCGTCGGCTGATTGGGCGCGCGACTCGTCGGGGCGCTCGGTTGCCTGCGCCTTGTCTCTTTGATTAGGCCTGGCGTTGGCTCCGTCTCTCTTGGCGGCTTCGTCTCTTTTTCCCGCACCTTCCTTCTTTGCGGCATTGTCTCTCTTGGCATTGCCTGCCTCCGCGTTCTGCGGCTTGTTGTCCTTGCGTTTGTTCTTTTTTCTCTTGCGCTTGCTCTTGTCGAAGCGTGTGAGGCTGTCCTGCTCGGCCAGGTCCACAATCTCGGGTTTCTGTGCCGCAACCATCGTCTCGTCGAGGAGGCTGTCGGGCTTTTCGCCCTGCTGGTTGAGTTTTATCACCTCGCTTGCGCGCTCGCTAGAGATGGTCACTACGTTGGCGGCAAAGTGCTTGTCGGTGGAGTAGCTGACGAGGCCAGCGAGGATGTCGGCCTTGAAGTAGTAGTAGGTGGTGTCCTTCGTCTCGAGGTTGATGTTGCGCTGCGGCAGTTTCTGGAGGGCTTCAGTGTAGACCGCCGTCTCGTAGTTGAGGCAGCACTTGAGTTTTGCGCATTGGCCCGCCAGCTTCTGCGGGTTGAGCGACACGTCTTGGCAGCGGGCGGCACCGGTGCTCACGGTGTTGAAGTTCTTCATCCACGTGGTGCAGCACATCTCCCTGCCGCAGGGACCGAAGC
Organism: Lactococcus garvieae; assembly: GCA_963631415.1. Classification (GTDB taxonomy): domain Bacteria; phylum Bacteroidota; class Bacteroidia; order Bacteroidales; family Bacteroidaceae; genus UBA6382. The sequence continues at coordinate 15,601 of CAVGQS010000006.1, forward strand.
CGCCTATGAGGCCTGCCTCCTGGCGCGCGCCGATTTGCCTCATCTCGATGCGTATGCCGAACTCCTGAGCCAGCACCTTGATGAGCTGTCTGAAGTCCACGCGCTGGTCGGCGATGTAGTAGAAGATGGCCTTGCCGCCGTCGCCCTGATACTCCACGTCGCCTATCTTCATGTCGAGACCCAGTTCTTTGGCGATGGCGCGCGAGCGTATCATGGTGCTTTGCTCGAGGGCCTTGGCCTCATAGAATTTCTCCATGTCGACCTCCTTGGCGAGGCGGTATATGCGACGTGTGCCGGCGTCGGACTTGAGCCGTTGCTTCGACATCTGCAGCGGCACGAGCGGACCGGTGAGGCTCACCGTGCCGATGTCGTGGCCGGGCGATGCCTCTACCGCCACGATGTCGCCCTTGTTGAGGGGTATGTGGTTGGAGTTGAGAAAGTAGTCCTTGTGCGTATTTTTGAATTGCACCTCCACAAGGTCGGTCATCTGTATGGCGCCAGGCACGTCGGCCAGATAGTCGTAGGTGTTGAGTTGCTTGTCGGTGCGGCTGCAGCCCTTGGCGCTGAGTCCGCGGCCTGCGCAGCATACGGTATTGTCGTTGATCTGGTTGTCCATTTCGCTTGGTTTTTATATGGTAGAGTCTTGCCGCCTCGTTGTGTCAGGCGAGTTGGGTGTCCCGGCCTATTTGCTCCTGATGAGAATGGTGGTCTGCAGGGCCAGGTTGAACAAGACAGTTTTTGAGTTTACGTTGTTGGTTATGTCGTCTTGGGCGCGCTGGAACTCTTCGGCAAACCTGATGATGTTGCGCTCGTTGATGTAGGGCGCGAAGTTCTTGGCGAAGGCCAGTTCCTTCGGGTTCATGAAGTTGAGTTCCGGACGTCCGAAATTGTACATGAAGTTTTCGCGTATCATGTTCTGCATGTACGCAAGCAGCTGCTTCTGCTCGTCTCTGCTTTGGCGCGCGAGGTTGTCGCTCCACTCCATGAGCCCCTTCACGTTGCGCGAGTACGCCATCCTCATGAGGCTGGTGAAGCTGTTGAGCATGGCCTGCGGGGCTTCGTCGTCGTCGCACAGGAGACGCAGGGCGGTGAGGTAGTTGCCCTTCGATATGCGCGCGATGTTAGCGGCTGCCGTAGGGTCTACGCCGCGCCGCGTAGTCAGCGCCTCGCACAAGTCCTCGGTCTTGACGGGTGGCACGTCTATGCGCTGCGAGCGGCTCAGCACGGTCGTCAGCATCTGCTCAGGGTGCTCGCTGCAGAGAATGAAGAGGGTCTTGCCTGTGGGCTCCTCTAGGGTCTTGAGCATGGTGTTGGCCGGCGTCGCTCCCATCTTCTCGGGCAGCCAAATTATCATGACCTTCCAGCCGCCCTCGTAGGGGCTCAAGCTGAGCTTCTGTATGATATTCTGGCTCTCCGCCTCGGGTATGAGGGCCTGCTTCTTGTCGGCCTTCATCACGGTGAGCCAGTCGTTGATGTCAAAGTATTTGTCGCGGGTAAAGAATTCGCGCCACTCTTTCTGGTAGGTGTCTGAGGTGGTGGACTCTGACTTCTTGATGATAGGGTAGGAGAAGTGCAGGTCGGGGTGAATGAGCTTGTCGGCCTTAGTGCATTTGGAGCAGTTGCCGCAGCTGTCGCTCTCGCTGTGGTTGTCGCAGAGCACAAAACTGGCCAGCGCCATAGCGAGCGCCATGGTGCCATAGCCCGTCTCGCCGGCGAGCAGGAGGGCGTGGGGCAGGCGGCCGCTTACGGCCTGCTGCCTGAGCACTCTCTTTACCTCTTCTTGTCCTATGACATCTTTAAACTGCATTCTCTCTTGCTGCTATGGTTTTTTAAGGCGGTTCGTTGCCGTCGTCGCTCTGTGTCAGAATATTCTCTTGGCCACTTCGCGCAGGCTCTCCACGTTGCCCGTCATGTAGAAGTGGATGCTGGGTACTCCGGCTTTAATCAGTTCCTGGCACTGGTGTGTGCACCACTCTATGCCCAGTGCTTTGATTTGCTCGTCGTCCTTGCACTTGTAGGCCTCTGTGGTCAGTTCTTCGGGCAGGTCGCAGTGGAACAGGCGCGGCAGCATGGTCAGCTGGCTCATCTTGGCCAGCGGCTTGATGCCGGGAATGATGGGCACGCTGATACCCTCGTCTTTCATTCTGTCTACGAAGTCGAAGTATTTCTTGTTGTCAAAGAACATCTGCGTCACGCCATACTCCGCTCCGAGCTCCGTCTTCTTCTTGAACCACGCTACGTCGGTCGAGAGGTTGGGCGCCTCCTCGTGCTTCTCGGGATAACAGGCAACGCCGTAGCTGAACGCAGGTCCCGCTTTCTTCATAGGTGTCCCGTCAACGAAGAATCCTTTGTTGAAGTTGTTGACCTGCTCCTGCAGCTCAGTGGTGTGGCTGTAGCCGTTGGGCACGGGGCGGAACGAGCTGTCCTCGCGCGCCTTGTCGCCTCGCAGGAGCAGTAGGTTGCTGATGCCTAGATACTGCAGGTCTATCAGCACATACTCTGTGTCCTCACGCGAGAAGCCCGAGCACAGGATGTGGGGCACGATGGGAATGTTGAACTCATGCTGCAGGGCGGCTGCCACGGCCACAGAACCGGGGCGGCGGCGCAGCGAGGTGCGCTCCATGAGTCCGTTGCCCAAGTCCTTCATCACCACCTCGCTGCGGTGGGTGGTTATGTTGATGTACTGTGGGTTATACTCAAGCAGGCTGCGTATGTCCTCTTGGAGTTTCCTTATCCCGGCTCCCTTGAGCGGTGGCAGTACCTCAAACGAAAACTTGGTACGGCCGGGCTGGCTTATCAGTTCTGTTACGGTCATTACGGTATCAGCAGCTTCTTGTTGTTGACAATATAGATGCCCGACGGCAGGTTGATGCGGTTGGTTCCAGCCTTGAGGTCTATCACGCGGAACATGCGGCCGTCTACGCTGTATACCGGAACGGAGGTGTTCTGGCCTGCCGATACGGTGACGGTGCGGCCGTTCTGTGCTATGTTGACCACAGCGTTGTTGATGCCCGTGAGCTGGTTGTGTACGAAGGTGGCGGTGCGCGAGTCGGTCCTCTCGTCCTCGCCAAGTGCGCTGACGAACATCACGTCCGACATGTTGGCGAAGAGCGTAGCGGTGCTCTCCTCGTGCGAGCCCCAGTCAAGCGTCAGTGTGATGGTGGAGGTGCCCTGCGGTATGAGGTGCTTGGCAGAAGAGTATATCGACACGCGGTAGCGGTCTATGCTGGTTGACTGTCCTTCTTCGGGGTCGATGGCGGCGATGTTTATGTCGAAATCGGGCATGGATTGCGAGACATCGAGGTCTTCTATCGTCATGCCAGCCGGAATGTTGAGGTCAAACTGTATGCCGCAGTAGTTGCCTTGGTCTACGTTGACGGTCAGCGGTATCTCCACGCCCTGCTGGCTCACGGTCAGCGGGGCGGTGGTAATGGTCGCCTCGGCTACGGGCAGACCGTAGAAACCCTTCGACTTGTAAGTGCCGAGCAAGCTGCGCACACCGATGAGGTCGGCTATGGTGATGATGTTGTTGGCGTCGATGTCGGCTTGCGGGAAGTTAAACTCCTCGTTGGGCAGTCCCAGGATGTTGTTGAACACGCAGACCATGTCGGCTGTGGTCACGCGTCCGTCGCCGTTCACATCGCCTGGTATCGGGTCAAGGTGCGACGTGAGGTAGCCCTTGCTGCCGTAGCCGAGCGAGTCGGTCAAGTAGCTCAAGACGTAGTTGGCTCTGGTGCGCAGCCACTCCTTGGCGTTCTTGGTGATGGTTGCGTAGGTATCGGCGTCGCCGTGGTTCCACACCGTGTGGTCGTGGGTGAAGGACTTGGCGGCATATTTGTAGTAGTCGTCGCAGAAGTCAACCAGTTCGTCCAGCTTGCCCTCCGTCACGAATTCGTGCCATAGGTTGAAGTATTTCTTGTCGAATTTCTCTCCGCAATAGCGCTGCGCGTATACCCACGGATAGCCGTTGCCGGCCTTGCGCTCCCAGTAGTCCACCTTGGCGTATGAGGAGAAATAGTTGCTGTTGCTCACGTAGCCGAAAGCCCAGTCGAAGTCCCACACAGGACCGAAGATGTACTTGGAGTCAGAGTTGAGCACGTTGGCGTTGTAGCAGAAGGTGCTCTTGGGGTGCATAAACTCGAAATTGCCGGCAAACTCGTCTACAAAGAGGAAGCGCGCCAGATAGTCGAGGTCTACCATATAGGATATGTCTTCGCCGTTGTAGAGGGCGTCGGTTACAAGGTTGACGCTCTGCTCTATGTCGTTCTGGGTTATCAGCGTGGTGCTGTCATTTTCGAAGTCAGGCTCCTTGATGTTGATAGGCAGGTCGTACTGTGTGGTGCGGAACTTGTAGGTCTCGTCGTAGTAGGTGTCAATCTCAAGCAGCGTGGCGTAGTTCTCATAGTCCAGGTCGATGCTGTTGTTGGCAAAGCCTATCTTTTCGGTGAAGTTGTACGAGCCGCAGTATCCGCCGTTGATATACAGCTCTACGGGAATCTCGTGATTGCATCCTGCCGTCTCTACCAGCTGCGCCATCTTCATGGCCACGGCGTTGGTCGTCATGGAGTTGCGTTGTGCGTTGGCGATGAGGTTCCAGTGCTTGCCCTTGGTCAGACCCAGCGGCTTGACACCCGAGGCAAACTTCATGTGATACGGCTTCTTGGAGTAGCCCCACGAGGTGTTGCCGCGTCCTTTTATCTCTATGTCGGTCTCTGCCATGTCGGGGAACACGCCGCCGCCGTCTATTCTCACCTTGCCTTGCTTGTAGGTCGACTTAGAGGTAATTGAAGAGCCGTCGTTGGTCGTAATATATATGGTAGGTACCGTATATGTGCCCGTAGCGTGGTCGGTGGCGAAGTCCACCCTCACGGTAGTCTCGCTGCCGTAGGGGCACATGGCGTAGGTGCTGTCCAGACGCTGCCTGAGTATGGTGTAGCCGCGGTGGGCTATGGTGTAGCGCACGTCTTTGTCAAAGCGCACGCCGGTCTTCTTGCTCAGCTGCGGTTTGCTGCCTATCCAAGCCTGCGTGTTGTCGTCGAGCTTGAACGACGGGCGCAGGGTCTTGCCAATGCCGACGACGTAGGCGGTGATGAGGCTGTCGCCGTAGAACACTCCCTGGCTGTCGTCGATGATGTGGTGGTTGAATTTGTTGTTGAACTTGAATGAGTTGAAGTGGGGCATCGTCGGGGCTGTCATCGACACCGAGTCTACCTCGTAGGCGGCGTAGGAATAGGTCTCCCCGTTCACTGCCTTTATCTTCACAGAGTCCTGCGTGATGCTTTTCTCCACGATGTAGTCTTGCGGGAAGGCCTCGAGTTTGCCGTCAGCCAAGTAAACATGTACCACGGGACCGTTATAGGGCAGCAGACTGGTGCTGTCTACCGTTGTGCTGTCCTCCTCTGGTTCGGGCTCTGGTTCGGGCTCTGGGTCTACTTCGCCGTCCCATTCTTCTGCCACGTAGGCGTTGCCTTCGCTGTCGTAGAGGTTGTACACCTCGTTAGAGCCTGACGGCACGTGGTCTTCAGAGCCTTCATAGGCGCCGAGCACATACGACGTCGTGCGCATGTTGAAGAAGAAAGTGGGCTTGCCTGCGCTCTGGAAATAGTAAACCTGTTCATTGTTGTATGTGCTCGCCTTGATGTACCACAGCGACATATCGTCGTCCTCGAGCGACGTGGACAAGTGCACGTAGCGCAGTATCTGCGGGTCGTTTTTGTATTGGTCATCGAGGGTGATGTACTGCGAGGTGCTGCCGTTGCGGATGGCATATTTCCCGTTGCCCTGGTATTCAAAGTACCAGAGGCAGTCAGCGTCGCTCGTTTCGCTAGCGTCGGTCACCACGCACACTGGTGAGTTGATGTTGTGGTTAGCTCCCAGGGCTATGGCGCTGCCGTAGTTGTTCAGCGACTCTATGCGGTAGCCCGTGGTGGAACTGAATTTCAGTATGCCAGCCTGCGTGGCCACAGCCGCGAGCGTCAGCAAGAGAAGTGCTTTTATGCGTTTCATTGTCAGAGTCTTCTTAGTGCTTATTCTTCTATTGTGGCTTCGCTGTATGCCTGGCTGCCCGCCGTGCCGTTGATTATGATGTTGTACACGGCTATCACGTCGGCGCTGTTTATTTCGTCGTTGCCGTCCACGTCGGCACACGCCTCAATGACTCCGCTGCCTTCGCTGTCAATGATGTAGTTGTATATGGATACCACGTCGGCTGATGTGATTTTGCCGTCGAGGTTCACGTCGCCTATCAGTGCAACCTGTGCCTCGTAGGTAATGTCCTTGGCGGGCATGGTGTCATAGCTGTCGCCAGTCCACTTGATGAACCGATAGCCCTTATCGGGCGTGTAGTCGTAGGGAGTCACTTCGTCGCCATAGGTCACCGTCTCTGTGTGGACCGTAGTGCCGTTGACCACGTAGCTTATGGTGTACGACTGTTTCTTCCACTTGGCGTAGATGTCGAGGTTGTGAGTCGGCATCACAGCGGTGCTGTCGCTCCAGCCGTCGAAGGCGTAGCCCTCAGCTCCTTCTGGAGCCACTACATTCGGGATGGTATCTCCCGCGCTCAGAGTTATCGTGCCCAGCAGCTTTTCGCCGTCCCAATAGTTTATCGTATACGACAGTTTCTTCCACTTGGCGTAGATGTCGAGGTTGTGAGTCGGCATCACCTTGGTGCTGTCGCTCCAGCCGTCAAAGGTGTAGCCGTCTGCCGCTTCGGGAATGTCGACCTTGGGAATGGAGTCGCCCATCACCACGGTTAGGGTCTTAAACAGCGTCTCGCCGTTCCAGTAGTTCACGGTATACGACAGCTTCTTCCACTTGGCGTAGATGTCGAGGTCGTGGTCGGGCATCACCTTGGTGCTGTCGCTCCAGCCGTCAAAGGCGTAGCCATCGGCAGCCGTCGGTGCGTCAACAGCCGGAATGCTGGCTCCCTCCTCCACGGTCACCGTCTTGAGCAGCGTCTCGCCGTCCCAGTAGTTGATGGTGTGTTTGGCAAGCGCCTCCACAGTGAAGTTTATGCTCGTGCCGGGAAACACCGTCTCGTCAGAGCCGCTCGAGAACCTTATGTTCTTGAACGTGACGGTCTTCTCGCCAAGGGGCAGGGGAGTGGTGCATGTCAGCGGTATGGTCAGTATGGTTCCGCTGGAGTTAAGGATATATTTTTTGGCGGTGGCGCCGTAGCCCACAACCCTCAGGTTGCCGCTCTCCAGTATGTTGGCCTCCATGGTGATGTTTATCATGCGGGCGCCCTTCTTCACGGCCGTGGCGTCAACGCTGAATTGTTGGGGCAGTACGATGTCCATCTGGAATCCTGCGTACTTCGTCGATTCGTTGTTGAGCGCTACCGTCAGGGTCCACTGCGTCAGGGAATCGCGGCTAATGCTGAGCTCAATGTTGTCTTCCGCTTTTGAAATGGCTGAAATGCTCAGAAGCGCGAGAACCATAGTCAGTATTTTCTTCATCTTTGTGTGTAGGTGTATGTGTGATACAATTATTTTTCCTTATTTATTTCACTGCAATCTTCTTCTTGTTGACGATATACACGCCCTGCGGCAGCGTGATGGTGCAGCCGCCCTTGCGTGCCTTGTATGTGCCAAACAGTTTGCCGTCGGTGCTGTAGATAGGCATGTCGGTGTCTTCCGTGGCGCCAAGTGTCAGCTTGTTGCCGTTTTGGCTCACCACCCACGCCGTGTTGCTGATGCCGGTCATGGCGGTGTTGCTGAACTTGGTAGACCTCGATGCGGCGCGCTCGTCTTCGCCCACTGAGTTGGCGAACAGCACGTTAGACACTGACACGGTCAGCTGCTCAGCAGCGCTCTGACATTCTCCCCAGTCGAGCGACAAGGTCAGTGCCGTGTGTCCTGCCGGCAGAGTGTGGTTGCCCGATGAGTAAATAGATACTCTGTAGAGGTCGCGCTCGCTGGCGGTAGAGCCTATCTGCGTCATGTAGAGTTCAAACTCCGGAATGCTGGAGCTGATGTCGAGGTCAGCCACCGTCATGCCCTGCGGAACGGCGAGGTCAAACTGCAGACCGCTGTATGCCGAGCCGTTGTCGGCGTATACGTCAAGCGCAATGTCCACGCCGCCTGCCCTGCTGGTAGCCTTGCCCGGTATGAGGCTGGCCTCTGCCTGTGGCAGCCCATAGAACCGTCCGCTCGCGGTGCTGCCGGTGGTCAGGTCGCGTATGGTCAGCACGTCCTTGATGGTCACTATGTCGTTGGCGTCCTGGTCAGCCTGCACAAAGTCGAAGTCCTCGTTGGGCAGGTTAAGCATGTAGTTGAGCGTGCACACTACGTCGGCTATAGTGACAGCTCCGTCGCCGTTGACGTCGCCCTTCACCGTGGTGTCGGTGGCCGTGTCCAGATAGCCCTTGCTGCTGTAGCCGAGCGTGGTGCCCAGATAGTTATAGATGTAGTTGGCGCGCTCCTTGAGCCAGGTCTTGGCGCGCTCGGTCACGGTGGCGTAGGTCGAGGCGTTGCCGCTGCTCCACTTGGTGTTGTCGTGGGTGAACGATGCTGAGGCGAAGTCGTAGTAGTCTTGGCAGAACTCCACCAATTCGTCAAGCCTGCCGTCGCTCATGAAGTTGTGCCACAGGTTGTAGTAGGCCTTGTTGACGCTCTCGCCGCTGTACCTCAGGTCTCTGACCCAGTCGTCGGCTTCCATGCTGACGCTGTTCCAGTAGTCGGTGGAGGCAGAGTAGGTGAAATAGTTGCTGGTGAATTCGTAACCGTAACCCCAGTCGAAGTCCCACACAGGGCCGAAGATGTACTTCGAGTCGCTGTTGGTGATATCTTCGTTGTAGCAGAACGTGCTCTTGGGATGCATGAACTCGGTGTTCATCGCGAGGTCATACACAAAGAGGTAGCGCGCCAGATAGTCAAGGTCGAAGTGGTTAGCCATCTCTTCGTCGTTATACTGTGCTGTGATGGCTTCGTTGAAGTGCTGCTCTATCTGGCTGCTTGTCAGTGCCGACGTGCCGTCGTTGAGGGCGGTGAGGTCCGGCTCCTTTACTTTGACCGGCAGACTAAACTTTTTGGTGTAGAAGTTGTAGACTTCATTGTCTTCGTATGTGTCGAGCTCCAGCAACACTGCCGAGGTCTCGTCTGCCAGGTCAATGCTGTTGTTGGAGAAACCAACTTTCTCCGTCAGGTTATACGAGCCGCGGTACTCTCCGTTGATATACAGCTCCACTGGTATTTCGTGGTTGTATGCTGCCGTCTCCACCAGCTGCGCTATCTTCATGGCGACAGCGTTGGTCGTCATAGATTTGCTCTGCGCATTGGCGATGAGGTTCCAGTGCTTGCCCTTGGTTAGTCCGAGCGGCTTGACGCTGGTGTCAAACTTTATGTGATACGGTTTCTTGTTGGAGATGTTCCACGACGTGTTGCCGCGTCCCTTTATCTGCATGGCGGTCTGTGCCATGTCGGGGAACGCACCGCCGCCGTCAATGGTTATCGTGCCGGTCTTGTAGGTGGTCTTCGAGGTGATGGAGGTGCCGTCGTCGGTGGTCAGATAGATGGTGGGCACCTTGTATGTTCCCGTGGCCTGGTCGGTGGCGAAGGTCACCCTCACCGTGGTCTGCCTGCCGTAGGGACAGGTTACGTATTTGCCCTCGGTGGTGCGCCTCAAGATGGTATGCCCCCTGCGCGCTATGGTGTAGACCACGTCTTTGTCATAGCGGGTGCGGGTCACCTTGCTCTTCTGCAGCGTGGTGCCGATGTAGACCTGCGCGTCGTCGTCAATCTTGAACGAAGGTCTCAGCCTCTTGCCGATGCACAAGGGGCTCAACGTGATGAGCGAGTCGCCGTAGAAAACGCCCGCTGCATCCTCTATCAAGTGGGGGTTGAACTTGTTGTTGAACTTAAACGAATTGAACTTAGGCAGGCTGGCGGGCAGCGACGTCGAGACTGAGTCCACCTCGTAGGCGGCGTAGGTGTAGGTAGGGCCGCTGTCCTTGGTGGTGATGGTGATGTTGTCAGCCGTCTGCACGTTGCTCTCTATGTATTCGTTTGGTATGGCGTCAATCTTGCCGTCAGCCCTGAAGACATGGGTCACGGGACCCGTGTAGTCAGCCAGCTCGTACGTGCTGTCGGGGTCTGTCGGATCAGTCGGGTCTGTGGGGTCTGGATCGGTCGGGTCTACGGGGAGCTCTGTGTCGCTGGGTATCACGATGCCCTGCTCCAGCAGGTAGTTGCGGTGGCGCACGTCCTTAGACTTGAAGGCAAAGGTCGAGCCGCCGTCAACGGAGTAGTAGCATATTCCCACCTCCTGGAAGTCGTTCCAGTAGATATACGAATTCCTCGAATGCCAGTTGTACGAGGTGTTCTCGCTGCACGTCGCCACGCCCACGGAATAGCCGGGATAGTCCTCGTCGGCGCTGTAGGCTATGCTCCACACGTGGTCGTCGGTGCTGGGCGTGCCGCTCGACACCGTCACGTCGGTAGCGCTGGTGGTGTATGTAGTCGGCAGTTTTCCAGACACATAGCCTCCGCCCTGTATCATGATTTGCACGCCGCCCTCAGCCTCCTTGAAGTAGAAGAGCCTGTCGGGCTCCTCGCTGGTCTGCGTCAGTGCCGTTCCGTCGATGACATACAAGCCCGACCTAACGTTGGTGATGGCGTAGAGCACGGGGTCGGAGTCGTCGGTGGTGTAGACCACTGGCTGCGTCAGTTCCGCAGTCGACCAATAGTAGCCGCTGGCGTCGACGCCGCAGACGGTGTTGCTGTCGGTTGCCTCCGTATATTCGGTGCCGTCTTCCTTATATATATAGAACAATTCGTTGCTGCCCGTCGGGGTGTCGCTGTTGCTGTACGTTCCCAGCACGTAGCTGCCGGTCCTCACGTCGAAGCAGTATGACTCGCCCGCCACGTTGCGGAAGTAGTAAGAGCCGTCTGTCGTCTGCCCGATGGTCCACAGGGCGGAGTCGCTCTTCACCGAGGTGTCCAGGTGCATGTAGCGGCGGATGGGGCTCTCGCTCCTCACCTCGTCCCACACCAGATACTGGTTGGTCTTGGCGTTGCGTATGGCATATTTGCCGGTCTTGTACTCCAGGATATACCAGTAGCAGTCGTCGTCATAGGTGCTGCTCGTCGACAGACACGCGGGAGAGTTGATGTTGTGGTTGCTGCCGATGGCCAAAGCTCCGTTGGGGGTCATTGTGGGCGCAATCCTGAACTTGATGGAGGGACTGAACGAAAAACGGTCGGCATGTGCGCAAACGATGCACACCAATGCGGCTGCCAAAGCGATTGTTCTTATATGTTTCATGGACAGAACGTATATTTTTCCAATTTTGCGAAAACTTAACTTGTTAATAGGCAAAATTAAGAAAAAATTATCACTCATGCATAATTTGTTACACAACTTATAGTTAAAACTGCTGCCGACACCATGCCGTTCACTCCACTCCTACAAAAGTAGACCCAAGCCGCACCTCAGTTCATCAGACAAGAACTTTATTTCATCAGACAAGCACTTGGCGTCATTTTGCGCGGACTTAATTTTTCCGGACAGTCATAAACGGTTATTCATTTATTGCTGTCCGCTAAAACTCAAGCGAACAACCTATTATAAACGATTGCTGTCC
>CAVGQS010000007.1:0-26209 GCA_963631415.1 Lactococcus garvieae
GCAACGTTTCGGGCGAAACAAAGCAACGTTTCGCGGCGAAACGTTGCAGCGTTTCCGCGGAAATTTTTTCGTTAAGTCCGCACGAAAATTTTTTAAGTCCGCACGAAATTTTTTTAAGTCCTACTTTATAACTTTGAAGTGTTTTGCGAACCATTTCATTATTGCTTTGTTGCCCATTTTTTCGTTGTTTTGGGTTGTTTGGCTGGTGGAGGATTGACGGACAAAAAAAAATCCGCAGCCCTGTTGGTTGGGGTTGCGGATTTGGCAAGAGTCTTGTGGTTTATTTGGTTACCGTTCGGGTTCTGGCGGACAGCAAGCGAAGAGAAATGGTCGTGAGGAGTGGGGTCCGTCAGTTGGGGGACTTGTCCTCGCGCTTGGAGTGGCGCCGGAACAGGTTGGCGAGCATGGCGCCCGACACGTTGTGCCACACGCTGAAGACGGCTCCGGGGATGGTGGCCAGGGGGTATTGCGCGAAATGGACGGTGGCGAGAGAGGTGGCCAGGCCGGAGTTTTGCATGCCCACCTCGATGGCCACCGTGCGGCACTGGTTTTCGTTCATGCGCATCAGTTTGCCTGCGCCGTAGCCGAGGGCGTAGCCCAAGACATTGTGGAGCATCACCACGCACAGCACCGTCAGTCCGCACGTCATCAGCTTGGCAGCGTTGGCGCTGACCACCGCCCCTACTATCGCCACTATAGCCAGCGTGGACACGAGCGGCAGCACGCTGACGGCACGGCGGGCGAAGCCCGAGAAGTAGCGGTTGATGACGAAGCCGATGGCTATGGGGAGCAGCACCACTTGCACTATTGAGAGGAACATGGACAGGATGTTGACGTCGACCGTCTGGCCGGCGTAGAGCCAGGTGAGCAGCGGCGTGGCGACCGGCGCCAGGATGGTGGACACGGCGGTCATCGCCACCGACAGCGCCACGTCGCCCTTGGCGAGGTAGGTCATCACGTTTGACGAGGTGCCGCCAGGACACGTGCCTACCAGTATCACTCCCACCGTGAGCTCAGGCGAGAGGCGGAAGCAGCAGGCCAGCACATACGCCAGCAGCGGCATGATGGTGAACTGCGTAAAGAAGCCTATGACCACGTCCTTGGGGCGGGCAAACACCACGCGGAAGTCCACGGGCTTGAGCGTAAGGCCCATGCCGAACATCACGATGCCGAGCAGCGTGTTGACGTAGTCGGTCTTAATGAAGCTCACCGCCCCGGGCGCCAGCAGGGCCAGCAGAGCCATGACCAGTACTATGGCAGCCATGTGGCTGCTTACGAAATCGGAGATTTTTTCCAAAACTCTCATTGCGAAATACGTTGTTTAGATTGTTCGTTTTTTAGTGTTGTCGCGACGAGGGCGCTGCGCCCATCATCCTGCTGCGCAGCAACACGTTGCGCCGCAGGTGGTCGCTGAAGAAAAACAGTTCCTGCAAGTGGAGGTTGCCCACTGGGAAGAAATCCGCCAGTCCGGGGAAGGCGTAGCGGTGAGGGGCGATGCCGCCCACCACGAGCACGTGGCGGAGGGTGTCGACGCTGACCGTGACCGCCGTGGCGGAGTCGCAGGGAGCCGCTGCCGTGGCGTAGGGGAAGCGCGCGTCGTCGGTCTTGGGCGCTGCGCCTCTAGCCACCAGCGCTGCCGGGGTCGGGGCGGTGGTCCACGAAACGGGGTTGATGCACCCGATATTGCCGTCGCAGAGCAGCGGGCACACGGCGCCGGGCGAGGTCACGCTGTTGAAATTGACCGTTACGCCAACAGAGGCGGAGTCGGTGGCGAGCCTGATGTGTGACTGGCGGTGGCCAGCCTGCGCCGCGGTGTCTTGAGCCGTCACTCCGCAGCCCACCACATAGGCGGCGATGAGCCGGCTGTAGGTGTCGTCGTCGATATGCTTGAGCACCTCCTTGACCATCTGTCCGCCCTGGCTGTAGCCGGCAAGGACGAACGGGCGGCCCCGGTTGCAGTGCTTCAGGTAGTAGTCGAAAGCGTCGAGGGCGTCGCCGGCGGCAATGGCGCCAGCCTCCTTGGCGGCATCACCCCGGAGGCCGCCGAACGTGGCCTGCCTATAATAAGGTATAAAGAGATTGGCTCGCGCGGCAAAGACAGTGTCAGCCAACTCTGCCGACAGCAACCAGGCCTTGCGGTGCTCCGGCTTTGTCGGGTCGGCGTTGTGGCGCACCAGCCCCCGGGCGTCGGTCCAGTCGGCCACACACGTCGGCAGGAAGTAGAAGACGTCGGGGAGCGAGGTGTCGGTCCTCGCCATGCGCTCGCTGCCCCCGTACCACAAGGTCCCATCAGCCCAGTCGAGCGGAGCGGCGCTATGCAAACTGATGCCGCTCCCCCTGCCTATGCAGCCTGCAAGGAGGAGGACCGGCACCAGTGCGCACAGAGATTTCATGAGGTATGCTCAGTTTGCGGAGCCTGCGCTTCAGTCGTAGTCCTGCCAAGCCTTGATGCTGATGTCTTCGAGGCTGACGTTGCAGAACGCCTCGATGAAGGCGCGCGCCAGGCGTGCGTTGGTAACCAGCGGCGTGTTGTGGTCTATGGCTGCGCGGCGAATCTTGTAGCCGTTGGTCTGCTCGCGGTCGGAGTGGTTCTTGGGCACGTTGACGATGAGGTCGAACTTGTGGTCGGCGATGAGGCTCATCACGTTGAGTTCGCTGCCGGGCTGCTCGTCGGGCCAGAGCACGGCGGTGGCCTTCACCCCGTTGTCGTTGAGGAACTTGGCGGTACCCTCGGTGGCGTAGAGCGTGTAGCCCTTCTTGTCGAGCAAGCGTGCGGGCTCGAGCAGGCTGACCTTAGACTTGACCTCGCCGCTCGAAATCATGATGCCCTTGTCCTTTGCCGGAATCTTGTAGCCGGTGGAGATGAGCGCGTTGAGCAGCGCCTCGTTGTAGTCCTCGCCCAGGCAGCCCACCTCGCCGGTGCTGCTCATGTCGACGCCCAAGATGGGGTCGGCGTTCTGCAGGCGGGCGAAGGAGAACTGGCTCGCCTTGACTCCGATGCGGTCGATGTCGAACGCCGACTTGTCGGGGCTCTTGTAGGGAGCGTCGAGCATGATGCGCGTGGCGGTCTCAATGAAGTTGCGCTTGAGCACCTTGCTCACGAAGGGGAAGGAGCGGCTGGCGCGCAGGTTGCACTCTATGACCTTCACCTCGCGGTCCTTGGCCAGATACTGTATGTTGAAGGGGCCCGATATGTTGAGTTCCTTGGCGATGGCGCGGCTTATCTTCTTGATTTGGCGCGCTGTGGAGAAGTAAATCTGCTGGGCGGGGAACACCATGGTGGCGTCGCCGGAGTGAACGCCGGCATACTCCACGTGTTCGGAGATGGCGTATTCCACTATCTCGCCGTGGTCGGCAACGGCGTCAAACTCTATCTCCTTGGTCTCCTGCATGAACTGCGAAACGACCACGGGATACTCCTTGCTGACCTCGCTGGCCATGGCCAGGAAGCGCTTGAGCTGGTCGTCGTTGTGGCACACGTTCATCGCGGCACCGGAGAGCACGTAGGACGGGCGCACGAGCACCGGATAGCCCACCTCCTCCACAAACGAGTGGATGTCTTCGAGCGAGGTGAGGGCTCGCCACTTGGGCTGGTCGATGCCCAGCTGGTCGAGCATGGCGGAGAACTTGTTGCGGTTTTCTGCGCGGTCGATGCTGACCGGCGAAGTGCCCAGCACCGGCACGCTCTGGCGGTAGAGCTTCATCGCCAGATTGTTTGGTATCTGTCCGCCCACGCTGACGATGACGCCGCGGGGCTGCTCGAGGTCGATCACGTCGAGCACGCGCTCAAACGAGAGTTCGTCGAAGTAGAGGCGGTCGCACATGTCGTAGTCGGTAGAGACGGTCTCGGGGTTGTAGTTTATCATGATGGACTTGTAGCCCAGCTTGCGCGCCGTCTGTATGGCGTTGACCGAGCACCAGTCGAACTCTACCGACGAGCCGATGCGGTAGGCTCCCGAGCCGAGCACGATGACCGACTTCTCGTTCTTGTAGTAATTGACGTCGTAGCCCTCGGTGCCGTAGGTCATATAGAGGTAGTTGGTGAGGTCGGGGTGTTCGCTCGCCACAGTGGGTATGCGCTTCACGGCAGGCAGAATGCCCAGCTTCTTCCTGTAGTCGCGCACCGCCAGGTTCTCCTTCTCCATGTTGCCGTCGGCGGTCTTGAGCACGAAGCGCGCAATCTGGAAGTCGCTGAAGCCGTAGGCCTTGGCCTGGCGGAGGTCTTCAGCCGAGAGTTCCTCGAGCGAGTTGCACGCCTCCAGCTTGTGCTTCCAGTCCACGATGTTGCGCATCTTCTCGATGAACCACGGGTCTATCTTGGTCAGGTCGTAGAGGCGCTCGGTGGTGTAGCCCTGCTCCAGCGCCTGCGCCATGGCGAAGATGCGGAGGTCGGTGGGGTTGGCGAGTTCCTCGTCGAGGTCGTCAAAGTGGATATGCGTGTTTCCCACAAAGCCGTGCATGCCCTGGCCTATCATGCGCAGGCCCTTCTGCAGCAGTTCCTCGAAGGTGCGGCCTATCGACATTATCTCGCCCACCGACTTCATCGAGGAGCCAATCTTGCGGCTCACCCCGCTGAACTTGGTGAGGTCCCAGCGCGGAATCTTGCAGATGAGGTAGTCGAGCGACGGGGCGACATAAGCCGAGTTGGTGGTGCCCATCTCGCCTATCTGGTCGAGCGAGTAGCCCAGCGCTATCTTGGCAGCCACGAAGGCCAGAGGGTAGCCCGTGGCCTTGGACGCCAGCGCCGACGAGCGGCTCAGGCGCGCGTTGATTTCTATGATGCGGTAGTCGTTGGTAAACGAATTGAAGGCGTACTGTATGTTGCACTCGCCCACGATGTTGAGGTGACGCACACACTTCACGGCGAGGTCCTGCAGCATCTTGACCTGCTCGTCGGTGAGCGAACAGGTAGGCGCCACCACGATGGACTCGCCCGTGTGGATGCCCAGTGGGTCGAAGTTCTCCATCGACGCCACGGTGAAGCAGTGGTCGTTGGCGTCGCGGATCACCTCAAACTCTATCTCCTTCCAGCCCTTGAGGCACTCCTCTACCAGCACCTGCGGAGCGAAGGTGAAGGCGCTCTCGGCAATCTCCTTGAAGACCTCCTCGTTGGGGCACACGCCCGAACCGAGGCCGCCCAGGGCGTAGGCCGAGCGTATCATGACGGGGTAGCCAATCTTGCGGGCGGCGGCGAGGGCGCTCTCCATCGTTTCGCACGCCTGGCTGACCGGCACCTTGAGGTCTGCCTCGTTGAGGCGGTGCACGAAGCGGTCACGGTCTTCGGTGTCCATAATGGCCTCGACGCTGGTGCCCAGCACGCTGACGCCATACTTCTCAAACACGCCAGTGGTGTAGAGCTCCGTGCCGCAGTTAAGGGCAGTCTGGCCGCCCCACGCCAGCAAGATGCCGTCGGGGCGCTCCTTCTTGATTATCTCAGTGACGAAATAGGGGTTGACGGGGAGGAAATAGACCCTGTCGGCAATGCCCTCGCTGGTCTGGATGGTTGCCACATTGGGGTTGATGAGCACCGACCTGATGCCCTCCTCGCGGAGAGCCTTGAGAGCCTGCGAGCCCGAATAGTCAAACTCGCCTGCCTGGCCTATCTTCAGCGCGCCCGAACCGAGCACGAGCACTTTCCTTAACTGTTGTTTCATGTGTGTTGGTAAGTTTTGTTAGTTTTGTGAAATTTGTCTAACGTGCAAATATCGTGAAAAAACTTGGAATTACCCCAATATTGCAGCGACTAAATGAAAAGCGGGGGGTCTGGAGAACCCTCTCCGCGCTCCTTTTGCCGGCAAACGAGCGGGTTGGGCAGCACTTCACGAAAGTGTGATTGGCTTGGCGCACGACGCCACGAAACGAAGAAAGGGGCGGCCACGCTGCGAAAGCGCGACCGCCCCTTGAATTTTTCAATATGCTGAAGTCCGCGGTGTACGGACTGGCGGAGAGCCGGGCAGCTCTCACGCGCACGCTCGGGGACTACAGGCTGTCGCCAAAGTCCTGACGGAACTTGGCGGCGAGGTCTTCCTGCCAGTGGCCAATCTCCTTCATGCGACCGAAGAAGAAGCGGAGCACCTTGGGCTCCATGGTCCACTCCAGACCGCCGATGAGGTTGCGGTTGTCCCACACCCACTTCACGCGGTCGGCGCAGTACTTGATCTGGCTGAGCGTGAAGACGCGGCGAGGCACGGCCAGGCGCAGCAGCTCGAGCTCAGCGTAGCGCTCGGAGCCGTCTTCCTCGCGCTGTTCGGACACGGTTCCGCGCTCCATGCCCCTCACTCCACCGGCAATGAAGACGGCGGCGCCTACAGCGGCGGCGGGGTACTGGTTGTGAGGCATCTGCGGCACGAACTCCGAGCAGTTGAGGTGGCAGCCCAGACCGCCGGCAGGCAGGATGACGGGCACGCCGTAGTCGTCGAGTTCCTTGGCCAGATAGGCGATGAACTCAGGACCCTGGTTGATATACTCCATGTCGAGCGACTCGAGCAGACCCTGGGCGGCAGCCTCGATGGAGCGCACCTCCATACCACCATAGGTAAGGAAGCCCTCGTAGAGAGGAATGAACTCCATAAGCATGTTGGTCCACTTGGGGTCTTTGGAGATGATGAAGCCTCCGCGGCTGAAGCCCAGCTTGCGTGCGGAGAAATATATGATGTCGAAGTGGTCGGCCAGGGTGTGGTATATCTCCTTGGTCGTCATGTCCTTGCACTGCGGTTCGCGCGTCTTCATGAAGTAGACGTTGTCCTGCAGCAGCGATGCGTCGAGCACGCTGATGATGCCGCTCTCCTTGGCCACGGCAGCCACGTCGAGCATGTTGCGGAGCGAAACGGGCTGGCCGCCGATGAGGTTGGTGCCTGCCTCAACGCGAATGAAGGCAATGTTTTCGGGAGTGTTTTCCTTGATGCAGTTGCGCAGGGATTCGAGGCTGAAGTCGCCCTTGAAGAGATCGTCGCTCTGCGGCTTGAGTCCCTTGGGGTCGAGGAGTTCGATTACCTCGCCGCCCACGCGGGTAATGTGAGCCTTGGTGGTGGTGAAGTGGAAGTTCATCAGCGCCTTCTGGCCCGGCTTTACCAAGCCCTCGGCAAGGATGTTCTCGGCTGCGCGTCCCTGGTGTACGGGGAGTGCGTTTTCTACGCCGAAGACCTCTTTGAGCGCTGCCTTGGCTCTGTTCCATGTCTCGGAGCCGGCATAGGAGTCGTCGGCGACGAGCATAGCCGACACCTGCTTGTCAGACATGCCGTTGACACCCGAGTCGGTGATCATGTCCATGTAGATGTCGCGGTTCTGCAGGAGGAACGTGTTGTTGCCCGCTTCCTGGATGGCCTTCATGCGGTCTTCTACAGGAAGCAATGTAAGTTTCTGAATCATGCGTACCTTGTGCATTTCAAGAGGCACCTGATTCTCCGGTTTGTAAAATTTTACTGCCATAATAATTTATGTTCAATATATAATGTTGTGAGAAAAGAGCCGGCGGGATAAGCCGACATGCAACCACCCCAGTCAACCGCCCCGTGCGGCAAGGCGAGAGACCATGGCTGCAACAAAGTCTTCTATCCAAAGCCTTTTACTCAGCGGCAAAGGTAATATCTATATTCCTACTAACCAAATTTATAGCCGCAAAAAGTTGCTATCGGACAAAATTTTCGGCTTTTCAATTGAAAAAAGCAGGACTTCAGTTCATCAGAGAAGCACTTGCGCTCATCGGAGAGCCACCGGACGTTCCCAAACCGTCAGATACGGTTATCCATTTCCATTGAAAACGGTTAGCCGTTTATGTTGTAAAGACTATCCGTTTCCGCGGAAATTGGAACGCCCGGTGGCTCTCTGATGAAGAGAAGTGCTTCTCTGGTGAAACGAGGTGGCGCAAAGCTTTATGAGCCGCCAAAAAGGTTTTAGCGGACGGCAATTTTTGCGCTCCGTTAATTTTTTTCACTATTTTTTTTCGTAATCAAAAAAAAACACATACATTTGCAACCGAAAGTACTCATGAAATACAAACTAAACACTTTTAATATGAAGAAGATTTTACTCTCTATCTGCCTTTTTGCAGCAGCCTCAATCGGGCAGACCTATGCGGCCGGCACCATCGCTACCGCTTCTCAGCAAACCAGCACCAATGACGACCTCATGGGCAACAAGCGCTTCACCGTGCAGGTAAGCACTGGCGAAAGCGGCCAGATCGAAATTCAGGGCACTGGCACAACCTCCAAGAACTCCACCGCAAGCGCCACCATCAACACTGGCGAGAACGTGGTGCTCGTGATCACTCCGGAGGATGGCTATCAGCTCAAGGCTCTCTTTGTTGACGGAGTTGACGTTACCGCTAACGTAGCTTCTGACGGCACTTACACCATCACCTCTCTCTCCAAGAACATGTCTATCTCCGCAACCTTCGAGAAGAAGGCTGTAAAGGGCGACGTTGATCTGGACGGCCAGGTAAACAGTACCGACGTAGTGGCAGCTTACAACTACATCATCAGCGGCGCCGAGTCCGGCATCTTGGAAATCAACGCAGACGTTGACGAAAGCGGTGAGGTAAACAGCACTGACATTGTAGCCATCTACAACATCATCATTGGCGGCGAATAATCGAGCACTGACTTAATTGCAACATACGGATTGGGGATTGGAGTTTCAACAACTCCAGTCCCCATTCTTTTTAGTGGGGCTTTTTAGTTGGGCAAGACGGCAGCGAATCGAATTATTTTTGTTATTTTTGCACACCATTAGGCATATATAAATAGGTATATATAATATAGTACCCGTGCGAAGGCTCATATCCATAACAAAGTCGGTGGCGCTTGCGGCACTACTGTCGCTCGCGATGGCGGCAAGCACCGCCAACGCCCAAGCCCCTGCCGTCAGCGGCGACAGCGCGCGCCTGTATGCCGAAAAATATGCCGACGCCAGCAAGAAGCTCAACGCCAAGCAACGGCAGCTGATGGACAATTTGGACCAGAAGATGAGCGCCGAGTTCATGAGCCGGGCGGGGAGTCCGCGCGAGCCGCTCATCGCCGGCAACGACTCAACGGGTCAGACTGGCAGTCCGCGGCTGCGGGTAAGTCTGCTGACGTGCGGACCGGGCAACGAGGTCTACGAATACTACGGCCACTCCGCCATAAGGGTAATGCAAGCCGACAGCATGGGGCTTGACGTGACGTTCAACTACGGCGTCTTTGACTTCAACACAAGCAACTTCGCGCTGAAATTCGCCATGGGCAAGACCTACTATATGTGTGTAGGGCAGCCCACCGAAGACTTCCTGGCGTCCTACCAGCGCAGCGGCAGGTATGTGGACGAGCAGGTGCTCAACCTCACGCAGGCCGAGTGCCAGCGGATATACTTGGCCCTGCTTGACAACGCCAAGCCCGAAAAGCGCACATACCTCTACAACTTCCTCTACGACAACTGCGCCACGCGCATCAGGGACATCATAGAGCGCAACATCGACGGGAGGCTGCAATACCCCGCCCGGCCGACTGAGCGCAGTTTCAGAGACGCCATCCACTTCTTCTGCCACAACGCCAAGTGGTCGGTGTTCGGACAAGACCTGCTGCTCGGCAGCAAGGCCGACCTGCCCGCCACGGGACGCGAGCTGCAGTTTGCGCCGCTCATCCTCGCCCAAGACCTTGACCACACCATAATACTCGGCGGAGGATTCTCCGTTCACAATTTCGTATTGGAGAAGCACCGCTTGGTCGACCCCGAGCCAGCAGAATTCCACCCCGGCTTCCCCCTTACGCCTGCAGCGCTCGCCACAGTGTTGCTAGTGGCAGCCGTGGCGCTCGGAGCGTGGGAGATACGCCGCAGGCGAATAGTCTGGGCTGTCGACAGCGTGCTGATGCTCGTGCAGGGCATAGCCGGAGCGATTGTCACGTTTGTGTACTTCTTCTCCATCCACCCCACGGTGGACTCCAACTGGCTCATCTGGATTCTCAATCCGCTGCCGCTGGTGGGGCTCTACTGGCAAATCAAGGGAGCGCGCAGAGGCGACTACAAGCAGTATCACATCATCGCCGCCCCCGTGCTGGCGCTGTTCCTGCTCTGCTCGCGAGGCATGCCGCAATATTTCGGGGCGGCAACAATCCTTTTGGCATCGCTTATGCTTGTAAGGAGTGCGACGAGCCTCGTCGTGTGGGCAAAACTGCGCCGCGCGGCTAAAACAAAACAGAAATTCTGAGAATGCACCAGCCCAATAAAGACAAACGCATATCTGCCGCAGAGAAGTTTCAGGAACTGCTGAGACTGGCTCCGCTGCTTGCCGTCACCCTGCTTGCCAGCATCGAGGCGCAGGCCGACAGGCAGATTCCGCGCATGGTCGTCAACATCACTGTCGACGGGCTGCGCAGCGACCTGCTCGACGCATTCATGCCCCTCTATGGCGACAACGGCTTCAAGCGGCTGCTGAGCGAGGGCAGAGTGTACAGCCACGCCCAATATCCCAACGACAATATCAACAGGGCCTCCTCCATAGCCACGCTGGCGACCGGCGCCGTGCCCTACGACAACGGAATAATAGACCGCCAGTGGTTCAACCGCAACACGCTGCGCCCCGAATACTGCGTGGCCGACGACACCGTGGGCGGACTGGAGACGAGCGAGAAACTGTCGCCGCGCAACCTCGGGGTGTCGACCATCGGCGACGAGCTGAAAGTGGCGACCGAGGGCAAGGCCGCCGTCTACTCGTTTGCGCCGTTCAGCGACGCCGCCATTCTCAGCGCTGGCCATGCTGCCGACGGCGCCTTTTGGATTGACGCCCAAAGCGGCAAGTGGGCAAGCACCACCTACTACTCCTCGCAGCTGCCGGCATGGGTCTCCATGGCCAACCGCACGCCGCTGAGCTCAACGCTGCCGACCACGGTCTGGACGCCCTGTTCCGAACTGAGCGGCAACTTCTGCTACTTCCTGTCAGGCGGCATGAAGGAGCCCTTCAGCCACAAGTTCAAGGGCGAGGGCGCGTGCCAGTCCTTCGCCACCAGCGCGCTGGTCAACGAACACGTCAGTTCGCTGGCCAAGCAGTGCATCAAGTACACCACGGTGGGGCTCGACGAGATACCCGACTACCTCGCCCTCACCTTCTATGCGGGCGGCTTCGACAACAAGCCCCTCACCGAGTGCGCCATGGAGGTGCAGGACACATACGTGCGCCTCGACCGCGTGATAGCCGACCTCATCGCTGAGACCGACGACAAGATTGGGGCTGGCAACACCCTCTTCGTGGTCACCTCTACCGGCACTACCGACGAGGAGAACAGCGACCTGTCGAAATACCGCATCCCCTCGGGCAACTTCTACATAAACCGCACCGCCAACCTGCTCAACATGATGCTCATGGCCATCTACGGCGAGGGCAACTATGTGGAGGCTACCTACGACAACCAGATTTACCTCGACCACAAACTGATAACCGACAAGCAGCTCAACATGACAGAGGTGCTCGACCGCTGCCAGGAACTGCTGCTGCAGTCGCAGGGGGTGAAGGACGTCTACTCGTCGCAGCGCCTGCTGCTCGGGGCGTGGACTCCCGGCATCAACAAGTTGCGCAACAGCTACAACCCGCGCTTGTCGGGCGACATTTTGGTGCAGGTGGCTCCGGGCTGGCGGCTCGTCAACGAGACGCAGCATCAGAACCGCCTGGTGCGCGAGTCCTACCTCAATTTTCCCGTCTTCTTCTTCGGAGCCGATGTCAAGAGCGAGAAGATAGAGACGCCGGTCACCACCGACTGCATCGCCGCCACGCTGGCGTCGGTGATGAGGATACGCTCGCCCAACGCCTGCCACTCAGCAGCCCTCAGCATACGTTGAGGCAAGAGAGAGACTGACTAACGCACAGCCGCCGCAAGGCGCGGCACACAACCCAAAACAACAGAAACAACAACCAAACAATGAACGTAATAAACATCCTTTCAAAAATCTTCGGCAACAAGGCGACTCGCGACATGCGCGAAATACAACCGTATGTGGAGCTCATCAAGACTGCCTACGAAGACATCGACAAGCTCGACAACGACAGCCTGAGGGCCAAGACCAAAGAAATACAACACCAGGTGCAGCACTGCGCCGACGACAAGAAGGAAGAGATAGCGGCTATCAAAGCAAAGATAGAAGACACGCCCATCGAAGACCGCGAAACCCTCTTCAACAAAGTCGACAGTCTGGAGAAAGACATACTCGACCGCATGGAGGAGGAACTCAACAAGGTGCTGCCTGAGGCTCTGGCCATCATGAAGAGCACCGCGCGCCGCTTTGCCGAGGGCAAGGACGTGGTGGTGACCGCCACCGACTTTGACCGCGAACTTGCCGCCACCCACGACTTTGTGGACATCGACGGCGACAAAGCCCTCTACCACAATCACTGGACGGCGGGAGGCAACGACACCGAATGGAACATGGTGCACTACGACGTGCAGCTCTTCGGCGGCGTGGTTCTCCACCAGGGCAAGATAGCCGAGATGGCCACTGGTGAGGGAAAGACCCTCGTGGCCACCCTGCCTGTGTTCCTCAACGCCCTCACGGGCAACGGCGTACACGTGGTCACCGTCAACGACTATCTGGCCAAGCGTGACTCCGAGTGGATGGGGCCGCTCTATATGTTCAACGGACTCAGCGTGGACTGCATCGACAAGCATCGTCCCAATTCTGAGGAGCGCCGCAGGGCCTATCAGGCCGACATCACCTTCGGCACCAACAACGAATTCGGCTTCGACTACTTGCGCGACAACATGGCGGTGTCGCCCGAAGACCTCGTGCAGCGCAAGCACAACTATGCCATCGTCGACGAGG
Organism: Lactococcus garvieae; assembly: GCA_963631415.1. Lineage (GTDB taxonomy): Bacteria > Bacteroidota > Bacteroidia > Bacteroidales > Bacteroidaceae > UBA6382. The sequence goes on from CAVGQS010000007.1 coordinate 12,784, forward strand.
TAGACTCCGTGCTCATCGACGACGCCCGCACGCCGCTCATCATCTCTGGTCCCGTGCCCCAGGGCGACGACCAGATGTTTGAGGAATACCAGCCGCTCATCCAAAGCCTCTATGAGGTGCAGCGCAAGTACGCCACCCAGCTGCTCAGCGAAGCCAAGACCCTGATAGAGTCAGACGACAAGAAGAAGAAGGAAGAGGGTTTCCTGCAGCTCTTCCGCGCACACAAGGCGCTGCCCAAGAGCAAGGCGCTGATAAAATACCTCTCCGAACCGGGCATCAAGACCGGCATGCTCAAGACCGAAGAGATATATATGGAGAACAACAACCGCCGCATGCCCGAGGCTGTAGAGCCGCTCTACTTCGTAGTCGACGAGAAGCAGAAGAGCGTGGAACTCACCGACAAGGGCAACGACTGGCTGGCCAACGCCGTCAAGAACTCCTCGCTCTTTGTGTTGCCCGACATCGCCAGCCTGCTGTCGCAGCTCGAAGGCGACGAGACGCTCAGCAAGGAGGAGAAGATGGCCACGAAGAGCGACATCATGACCGACTACTCCGTCAAGAGCGAGCGCGTACACACCATCCTGCAGCTGCTCAAGGCCTACACCATGTTTAACATCAACGAAGACTACGTGCTCATCGACGGCAAGGTCAAGATTGTCGACGAGCAGACAGGACGTATCATGGAGGGCCGCCGCTGGAGCGACGGACTGCACCAAGCCGTGGAGGCCAAGGAGCACGTCAAGGTCGAGGCAGCCACACAGACCTTCGCCACCATCACCCTGCAGAACTACTTCCGCATGTACCACAAGCTGGCGGGCATGACGGGTACCGCCATCACCGAGGCGGGCGAGTTCTGGAACATCTACAAGCTCGACGTGGTGGAGATTCCCACCAACCGCCCCGTGGCGCGCAAGGATCTCAACGACAGAATTTACAAGACCAAGAGAGAAAAATACAACGCCGTCATCGACGAGATAGTCAAGATGCGCGACGCAGGCCGCCCCGTGCTGGTCGGCACCACCTCTGTGGAGATTTCAGAATTGCTCCACCGCATGCTCGAGCTGCGCAAGATTCCCTGCCAGGTGCTCAACGCCAAGCTGCACCAAAAGGAGGCCGACATCGTGGCGCAGGCAGGCCAGAGCTCCACGGTGACCATCGCCACCAACATGGCGGGCCGTGGTACCGACATCAAGCTGTCTGACGAAGTGAAGGCGGCAGGCGGTCTCGCCATCATCGGCACCGAGCGCCACGAGAGCCGCCGTGTGGACCGCCAGTTGCGCGGTCGTGCTGGCCGCCAGGGAGACCCGGGCTCGTCAGTGTTCTTCGTTTCGCTTGAGGACCAGCTGATGCGACTCTTCGCCGCCGAGAGAATCTCCAAGGTTATGGACCGCCTCGGCCTCAAGGACGGCGAGGTGATTGAGTCGCCCCTCATCAACAAGTCCATCGAACGCGCGCAGAAGAAGGTGGAGGGCAACCACTTCGGCGTCCGCAAGCACCTGCTCGAGTACGACGACGTGATGAACAAGCAGCGCACCGTCATCTACGAGAAGCGCCGCCACGCACTCATGGGCGAGCGCATCGGCATGGACATCAGCAACATGATTTGGGACCGCTGCCTGGACATCATCGACAACAACGACTACCAGCAGTGCGAGCAGCGCTTCATTGAGCTCATGGCCATGGAGACTCCGTTCACCGAGGGCGAGTTCAACGGCGAAATCAGCCGCGACGACCTCTACGAGAAGACTTTCCAGGCTGCCATGGCAAACCTGCGCATCCACACCGACAGAATGATAGAAGTGGCGCTGCCGGTAATAAAGCAAGTCTATGAAACCGAGGGCGACCGCTACACCCGCATCGCCGTGCCCATCACCGACGGCAAGAAGGTATACAACATTGCCGTGCCGCTCAAGGAGGCGGTAGAGACAGGCGCCAAGTCGCTCGTCAAGCAGTTTGAGAAATCCATCCTGCTGCAGATCATCGACGACGAGTGGAAAGAGAACCTCCGCAACCTCGACGACCTCAAGCAGTCAGTGCAGAACGCCAGCTACGAGCAGAAAGACCCGCTCGTCATCTTCAAGCTGGAGAGCGCCAACCTCTTCGACTCGATGATCAACAAGATATACAACCGCGTGGTAAGCATCCTGATGAGGAGCCAGATACCTATGCCGTCGCCCGAAGAGGTGCACGAAGCAGCACCCGAGGCGCCCCGCCGCCGTCCGCAGTACACGGAAAGCCGCAGCGACATGGTAGATCCTCACCAGCAGGCAGCCGCTCACCAGGACACCCGCGCGCAGCAGCCCCAGCAGCCCATCGTGCGCGAGAAACTGCCGGGACGCAACGACCCATGTCCTTGCGGCAGCGGCAAGAAGTTCAAGAACTGCCACGGCAGAGGCATCTAGCACGCACACCGACACCAAAAGCCCCGCGGGGACTCGTTCCCCGCAGGGCTTTTGTTGTTTGTGCTCGAACCGTAGTATACGCTTATAAATAAGGACAATGTTGCTCACTGACTGGTTACCCACTACAAAGAAGGAGGCCGAGCTGCGCGGTTGGACCCAGCTCGACGTCATTCTCTTCAGTGCCGACGCCTATGTGGACCACCCCTCCTTCGGGGCTGCCGTCATAGGCCGCATCATTGAGGACATGGGGCTGCGCGTGGCCATAGTGCCCCAGCCCGACTGGCACGGCGACTACCGCGACTTCAAGAAGTTCGGCCGCCCGCGCCTCTTCTTCGGAGTGGCGCCGGGAGCTATGGACTCAATGGTCAACAAGTACACCGCCGCGCGCCGGCTGCGCTCCGAAGACGCCTACAGCCCCGACGGCCGCCACGACATGAGGCCTGAGTATCCCACCGTTGTCTACACCAAGATTCTCAAGCAGCTCTATCCCGACGCGCCCGTGGTGCTCGGGGGCATTGAGGCCTCGCTGCGCCGCGTGACCCACTACGACTATTGGCAAGACAAGTTGCGGCCGTCCATTCTGGCAGACTCCGGCGCCGACCTCATCACCTACGGCATGGGCGAGCTGCCCACCACGCAGCTTTGCAACCTCATCGAAGACAAGCTGCTGCACCACGACGAGCACGCCCTTGCCACCGTCTCCGACTTCAAGCAGGTGCTGCGCAAAGACCCCATCCCGCAGACCGTCACACTCGAAAACCTCGGCGACATTCCCCACGGCATCACCCCCGACGACATTGTGCTCCACTCACACGAGGCGTGCCTCAAGGACCGCAAGCTCTACGCCGCCAACTTCCGCCATGTGGAGGAAGAGAGCAACCGCCTGCAGCCGCAGCGCATCATCCAACAGACCGGCTCGCGCTACATAGTGGTCAATCCCCCGTTCCCGCCCATGACCACGCAGCAGATAGACCACTCGTTCGACCTGCCCTATACGCGGCTGCCCCACCCCAAGTACAAGGGCAAGCGCATCCCCGCCTTCGACATGATACGCTTCTCCGTCAACATCCACCGCGGCTGCTTCGGCGGCTGCGCCTTCTGCACCATCTCCGCCCACCAGGGCAAGTTCATCATGAGCCGCTCCAAGGAGAGCATACTCCGCGAGGTCAGGCAGGTCATTGCCATGCCCGACTTCAAGGGCTACATCTCCGACCTCGGCGGTCCCTCTGCCAACATGTATATGATGGGCGGGCGCAACAAGAAGATATGCGCCGTGTGCCGCAAGCCCTCGTGCATCTTCCCCACCGTGTGCCGCAACCTCAACGCCAACCACAAGCCGCTGACGGACCTCTACCGCGCGGTCGACGCCATCCCGGGCGTCAAGAAGAGCTTCATCGGCAGCGGTGTGCGCTACGACCTCCTGCTCAACCACTGCGACGACGAGGCGTGCAACAAGGCCGCCCGCGACTACACCGAGGAACTCATCACCCGCCACGTCTCGGGCCGCCTCAAGGTGGCGCCCGAACACACCGAAGACCACGTGCTGCAGCTCATGCGCAAGCCGCCGTTCAAACTCTTCCACGACTTCAAGACCATCTTTGACAAAATCAACGCCCAGCACAACCTGCACCAGCAGATAATACCTTATTTTATATCCTCCCACCCGGGCTGCACCACCCACGACATGGAGCAGCTGGCAGCCAAGACACGCAAGATGAGGCTCCTCACCGACCAGGTGCAAGACTTCACCCCCACCCCCATGACCGTCAGCACCGAGACGTGGTACTCAGGCTTCCACCCCTACACCCTCCAGCCCGTGTTCTCAGCCAAGAGCCCGGCGCAGAAGCTGCAGCAACGCGAGTACTTCGTCACCTCAAAGGACGAATGGAACAACCGCACCAAGAAGCACCCGGCAGCCCGCGGCAAAAACCCGAAACCATACAAAAAGAAATAGACCTTCCCCTATGCTACGCACTTCAGACAACATCTTCCATCTCGCCCGCTACACCACCGCCCGTTTTGTGGTCAACGGACTTAGGGAAAACACCTACGTTCTCCACAACGCCGACGGCATGGGCATCATCATTGACTGCGGAGTGCGGCGCGAAACGAAGGAAGAGCGCATCGCCGACTACATAGCCGACAACGGCATCACGCTGACCCACAGCCTCGTCACCCACTGCCACTTCGACCACATCTGGGGCGCGCAATGGATTTACGACACCTATGGCCTGGCGCCCACCATTCCCCCTGCCGAGCGGCACAACTACGACACCGCCCAAGAAAACCTCCACCAAGTTCTCCACCGCCACCTGCCCCTGCCCCTGCCGCCCTGCCCCGCCACGATAGACCCTGCACGCACCTATGGCCCGCTCTCCATCATCCCCACGCCCGGCCACACCGCTGGCAGCCTCTCCTTCTACAGTGCTGAAGACGGCATCCTCTTCTGCGGCGACACCCTCTTCAAGGGATACATAGGCTTGCCCAAAGAACCCGGCTTCACCCTCGAGCAAGTGCAAGAGGTCATCCAGCAGCGCCTCATGACCCTCCCACCTCAGACCCTGGTCTTCCCCGGCCACGGCCCCGAATTCCTGCTAAAAGACAATGGCGTAATCTGAAGAACTACAACGTAATCCAACAAACAAAAATCCCGAAACGCTTCATCACCGTAGCGTGTCGGGATTTTTTTGTTTCTAGAGCTGGTTTTGGGCACGCCGCAGAGTGGGAAAAATACATTAGTTGAAAAAAGTAGGACTTCAGTTCATCTGAGAGCCACTTGTGCTCATTTCGTGCGGACTTAATTTTCCCGGACCATCATAAACGGCTAGCCGTTTCCATGGAAACGGGAAGCCGTTTATGTTGGAAAGACTAACCGTTTCCATGGAAGCGGAAACGCCCGGTGGCTCTCTGATGAAGAGAAGTCCTTGTCTGATGAACAGAAGTGCTTCTCTGATGAAACGAGGTAGCGATGTGTTTTAGAAGTCGTCAAAAAAAGTTTTAGTGAGCAACAATAATTTGCAAAAATATGCTTACGTTTGCGCATTGAAGCAAACATTTCGCTTATGAATCACAGATTTCTTTTATTGGGGCTTTGCCTGTCATTATGCAGTTTGGGCTTTGCACAAAGGAAACTCGCTAGACGCCAAAGCCCTGTAAAGCAAACTACGGCAAAGGTGCAGACGAACACTAATCACCCTCCAATGAAGAGTCCCATAGTGAATGAATTGAAGCGGATTGACTATGCGGAAATCACAGAACACTACATGCTGACTCCTAATTGTGCAACTGAATACGAGAACGATGGAACAACCCCCGTTGACGAAACTCAATTCTCCTATGTAAAGGATATTATCACCAAGGATGTTATCGCAGCTAACTCGCTTGAAGAAGAACTGAACACGCCTCTAAAAAAGAAACACTACATGGAGAGCGAAGAATACAAGACTGCTTACGAGTTCTTACTCGCGGAGCGCACTTGTATTCTTGACCATGAGTATTTCATCAAGTCCGATTTCAATTCACAATTTGACTTGGACAGCCAAACATTCTCTTTTCGTCTTTACATTCCTAATTGGCGGCACCTTCGTATATGGTCCGACGATTCTCAATGCAGCATTGACAGGACTTTTACGACAACAAAGATGTCTGAGGATTTGGCTTATCAGATTGAGACTAACAAAGTAAAGACCTTTTTGATTGTAAAACTTGGAGACCAGTTGTATGAAGGTCATTACATCAAACTGATACCGCAAAGAATCTACCTCGCCTCTGCAACGGACGGAAAGATTCTTTATGAATATAAGTTCTCGCAGAAGTCGTCCGAAGAGATTTCCGACACTTCTAATCAGGAAGAAAATTCTTCGGGAGATGTCTCTACTGAAGAATCCGACAATGCGTATGTCTACGTAGAAGAAATGCCAAAATATCCCGATGGCGACATGGGGTTTTTCCGCTCTTTGTCACAAAACCTTGTATATCCCGCCAAAGCGCTTAAAGAGGGAATCCAGGGAACAGTCCTCGTTAAATTCGTAGTTGAGAAAGACGGCTCAATTGGAGAAACGGTAGTTACAAGATCTCTGTCTCCCGAATGCGACCAAGCTGCCGTAGACGCAATTAAAAAGTTGGAGCGCTTTACTCCCGGCAAACAAAACGGAGAGCCCGTTCGGGTTTGGTTTGCTGTGCCAGTTAGATTCCAAATTCAATAACTTTGTCTTATCGTTTAATGCTTCCACACCATTGCAGTACGGAAACATTTTCAGGTTTTCTCCCTCGCTCGCAGTCAGGAATAACCGGCCGCCAGCTGCGCCGATTATTCTGTCTTGCGGTTCACATATAGCTGAGCCGGCAATGGAGTGAGGCTGGCATGCGCGGCTGCTCTGGAACCCGCAAAAAAACAGGGCTGGACTTCTGGAGAGGAGTCCAGCCCTGTTTTGTGTGGGGGGGATGGGATGTGTGTGCGCGAGGCAGAAAGGGGTTGTCAGTTGCTTTTCTTTTTCGGCATGGGGCGCGAGTGGATGTCTTCTGGGGTGAGGGATTTGGCCTCGCCGGCTGTGGGCTGGGCGTTGGGCTTTTTGCCGCGCGCCGTGTCGGCACGGAGCGAGTCGCGCTTGGTGCTGTCAGACCCGGAAGAATCCTTGGCTGGCTCTGGCGGCGGGGTCTTCTCTTTGTGCATGCGCACCAGCGAGGGTCGCGAGACAAAGAGGTAGCGCGGGGAGTCGCTCCACTCGCTGAGCATATAGATGAAGCCGTACACGCGCTTGGGCACGCGCTGGACGGCAGGCAGAGCCAGCGAGTTGTCGCCGCTGCCGTAGAAGTGGCGGGTCACAGAAGCCACCGAGTCGTTGTCGTACTGCACCGCCAGGGTGGCAATGCCGTGGCGCTGCCCTTCGCGCTGCAGGAACTCGGCGTTGAAGTTGAGCATAAAGCTGTCGCCCGCCTTGTAGGAGGTGTCGGCCACGACCTCAAACGCTATGCGGTTGTTGAACCCGTTGCCGCTGAGTCCGAAAAAGGTATTTGAGTTCCACACATTGGCGGTGTCGCCCGTGGCAGAGAGTGCCGAATAGCGGTTGACGTCGTTGGTCGCCACGCCCAGCGAGGCCAGTTCGGAGCGGTAGCGCTCGTCGACGCGCTGGTAGATTTTCTGCAGATACTCCATGTGCTGGCAGTACCACACCATCGAGCTGTCGAACTCGGCTTCGGTAACGCCGTATTTCCTGAGGCATGCCAGCACGTAGGCCCTGCCTTTTATATTAGCGCTGTCGCCCGACACCGCCATGGCCTGAGCCAAGTGGTATTCGTAGAGGATTTTCTCCATCTTGCCCTCGCTGATTACGCCCTTGGGCTTGCTGACCTTGCAGCCAGCCGCCAGCACTACGACAAGAAAAACAAGCAGCAGCCTCATCATTCGGCATCGTTATGCGACTTGGGAGTACGCGAAAACAGTCGGTTGAGCGTCTTATGGTAGCACGCCACCAGCAGCACGCCGCCAGTGGTGATGCTGGCGTCGGCAAAGTTGAAGATGGGGCTGAAGAATACAAAACGGTTGCCGCCGACCAACGGCATCCAGTCGGGCCAGGTCGTGTCGATCATGGGGAAATAGAACATGTCGACCACGCGCCCCTCAAACAGGCTGCCCGAGCCTTGGCCCAAAGCGACGAGGCGCGCGGGCTCAAAGATGTTTGAGCTGTCGAAGATAAGGCCGTAGAATATGTTGTCGAAGATATTGCCCATGGCGCCTGCCAGCACCATCGCCAGCAGCACCACAAAGCCCCATTTGGCAAGGGCGTTCTTAGTCACCTTCAGCAGCAGCCATACCAGCAGGCCCACCGCAGCAATCCTGAAGCAGCACAGCAGCAGTGTGCCCACAAACTCCAGGCCGAAGGCCATGCCGCGGTTTTCGGTGAAGGCGATATATGCCCAGTCGGCAAGCTTTATCTTCTCGCCAAGGCACATGCTGGTCTTCACCCACACCTTTATCCATTGGTCAATGGTCAGTATCGCCAGCACTATGACTGCCGACACGATGCGCATCAGCCTGATGCGCCTTCCATTGGTAGTGGCGAGGTCTGTCATTCTACGGTTCTGTGAGTTTAATGTGCAGCAAGAGCATTGCCGCCAACCGCCAGGGGGGTTGGCGAGCGTATTGCTAGTCCTTGCGGTTCTTCATCTGCTTGGCCTCGATGCTCAGGGTGGCGTGGGGCACTGCGCGCAGACGTTCTTTGGGAATAAGTTTGCCTGTGACGCGACACACTCCGTATGTCTTGTTCTCTATGCGCACGAGGGCGCACTGCAGGCTGTCGATGAATTTCTTCTGGCGCGCAGCGAGGGTGTTGAGCTCCTCCTTGCTCTGCGTGGCATATCCTTCTTCCATCACCTTGTAGGTGGGCGATGTGTCGTCTACGGAGTTGTTGTCGCGGTGGGTAAGGGCGGCGATGATTTGGTTATAGTCCGAGCGCGCCACTTCCAGTTTCTGGAGTATCAGTTCCTTGAACTCCATCAATTCTTCATCAGTGTAACGTTTCTTTTCTGCCATGGTTATGCTGATTGTATTGGTTATGTTTTATATCTTTTCGATCTTCACGTCAACGCTGAAGTCGTCGAAGTCGAGTTTCTCGGCGTCCAGTTCGTCTGCCCACTCCAGGCTGTCGCAGAGCACCTGTGTGCAGATGTAGTCCTTGAACTGCACCACGGCGTCCTTGACCACCGAGTCGTTTTTGAAGGCAATCCTTATGTGGTCGGTTATCTCGAAGCCGTTCTCCTTGCGGTAGGCCTGTATGCGCTTCACAATCTCGCGGGCGGTTCCCTCGCGGCGCAGGTCGTCGGTGATGGTGAGGTCAAGAGCCACCGTCAGCGCGCCGTCGTTGGCCACGCTCCAGCCGGGAATGTCCTGGTTGAAGATTTCCACGTCGCTGCTTTCGATGCTCACCTGCTGTCCGTCAACGTCGAAGGTGTAGGATCCTTGCTTCTCCAGGCTGCAAATCTGCTCTTGGGTCATCTCGCCCACGAGCTTGGACACGGGACCCATCAGCTTGCCCAGCTTCTTGCCCAGCACGCGGAAGTTGCACTTCACCGTCTTCACCAGGTCAATGCCAGGCACGAACTTGATGCCCTTGATGTTGAGCTCGCTGGTGATGATGGGGCTCATTTCTTCTATCGACTGCTGCTCCGCCTCGTTGCTCACAGGAATCATGATGCACTCCAGGGGCTGGCGCACGATGATGTTCTCCTTCTTGCGCAGCGACAGTCCCATCGAGGTTATCTTCTGGGCTTTGCGCATCTGCGCCTCCAGCTCGGCGTCTATCAGCGTCTCGTCAGCCACGGGGTAGTCCTGCATGTGCACGCTCCGGTCCTCGCCCTTCAGGTCGCGGTAGAGCTTGTCGGAATAGAACGGGGCGAGCGGCGCCATCAGGCGGGCCACTGTCTCCAGGCAGCCGTAGAGGCTCTGGTATGCGCTCAGCTTGTCGGCGTCGAGGCCGTTCTGCCAGAAGCGTTTGCGGTTGAGTCTCACATACCAGTTGGAGAGGTCGTTGATCACAAAGTCTTCTATCAGTCGGCCCGCCGTGGTGAGGTCGTAGTCCTCGTAGCAGGCGGTGACGTTCTTGACGAGCGTGTTGAGCGCCGAAACAATCCATTGGTCTATCTTCTGGCGGCTCGGCATCTCCACCTGGGCTTCGGTGCCGTCAAAGCCGTCCACGTTGGCATACATGGCGAAGAAGCTGTAGGTCTGAAACAGTTTGCTGAACAGCGAGCGGGCCACTTCCTGCACGCCCTTCTCGTCAAAGCGGAGGTTGTCCCAAGGCTGCGAGTTGGTTATCATGTACCAGCGCAGGGGGTCGGAGCCGTATTTCTCTATTGCGTCAAAGGGGTCTACGGCGTTGCCGAGTCGCTTCGACATCTTGTTGCCGTTCTTGTCGAGCACCAGGCCGTTGGAGATGACCGCCTTGTAGGCCACCGAGTCAAACACCATGGTGGCGATGGCGTGGAGCGTGAAGAACCAGCCGCGCGTCTGGTCTACGCCCTCCGCGATGAAGTCGGCGGGGTAGCACACGCGCTCGTCCAGCTTGTCCTTGTTCTCAAACGGATAGTGGATTTGTGCGTAGGGCATGGCGCCTGAGTCAAACCACACGTCGATGAGGTCGGTCTCTCTCTTCATGGGCTTGCCGCTCGGGCTCACCAATATGATATAGTCCACGTAGGGACGGTGTATGTCTATCTTGTGGTAGTTCTCCTCGCTGTAGTCGCCCGGCACGAAGCCCTTGTCCTTGAGCGGATTGCTCTCCATGAAGCCGGCAGCCACGCTCTTCTCTATCTCGTCGTAGAGCTGCGCGATGCTCTCTATGCAGATCTCCTCGCGGGTGTCGGCGTTGCGCCATATAGGCAGCGGCGTGCCCCAGTAGCGCGAGCGCGAGAGGTTCCAGTCGTTCAGGTTCTCCAGCCACTTGCCGAAGCGGCCGCTGCCCGTCGACTCGGGCTTCCACTGGATGGTCTTGTTGAGCTCTATCATGCGCTCCTTGACGGCAGTGGAACGGATGAACCAGCTGTCGAGGGGATAGTAGAGCACGGGCTTGTCGGTGCGCCAGCAGTGGGGGTAGTTGTGCACGTGCTTCTCTATGCGCAGAGCCTGTCCGGCGGCCTTCATCTCCATGGCGATTTCCACGTTGAGGTCTTTGTCCTTCTCCGCAGCCTTGGCGTCGTACTTGCCGCCTACATTATATTTAGGGCTGTAGGCGTTCTTGACGTATGCGCCCTCGTGGCAGGCGTAGGCGGCCTTGTCCACACAGGCGTCCACAAACGGCTCTGCCAGGTCGGCGGTCAGGCAATACTTGCCCTGCAGGTCCACCATGGGGCGTGTCTCGCCGGCCTTGTTTACCATATACAGTCCGGGAATGCCGGCAGCCTTGGCCACCTTGGCGTCGTCAGCGCCAAACGTGGGCGCAATGTGCACGATGCCCGTACCGTCTTCTGTAGTCACATAGTCTCCGGAAATAACCCTGAAGGCTTCTGCCGAGATTTCCACAAACTTGTCCCTGCCGTGCTCAAACACCTTGTCGGGGTTGGCGGCGGCATATTTCTTCACGAAGTCGGGCGACAGGTCGTTGACCTTCTCGCATGGCTTCACCCAGGGCATGAGCTGCTCGTACTTCATGCCGACCAGGTCTTTGCCTTTGTAGCGGCCCACTATGCGGTAGGGCAGTTTCTTGCCGTCCACCTCGTCGAGGTTGAGCGCCTCCATTTCTGCCAGGCTGTGCAGTTCGTCGCCCTGCAGGTAGGCGGCCAGGCGCGGCTCTGCCAGCACCACCGTTATCTTGTCGCCGTTGTAGGGATTGAAGGTCTGCGCTGCCACATAGTCAATGCTGGGGCCCACGCACAGCGCGGTGTTAGACGGCAGGGTCCACGGCGTGGTCGTCCATGCGGCAAACACGGCGGTGCCCCACTCCGTCAGTTCCTTCGGGGCGTCTACAATCTTGAAGAGTCCGGTGGCGGTGGTGTCCTTCACGTCGCGGTAGCATCCGGGCTGGTTGAGCTCGTGGCTCGACAGGCCGGTGCCGGCAGCGGGACTGTAGGGCTGTATGGTGTAGCCCTTGTAGAGCAGCCCCTTCTTGTAGAGCTGGCCGAGCAGCCACCACAGGCTCTCTATATAGGAGTTCTCGTAGGTGACATAGGGGTGGTCGAGGTCTACCCAGTAGCCCATCTCCTCGCTCAGCTTGCGCCACTCGGCGGTGTATTTCATCACGTCGGCGCGGCACTGGTTGTTGTAGTCGTCCACGCTTATCTTGCGGCCGATGTCTTCCTTCGAGATGCCAAGAGTCTTCTCCACACTCAGCTCCACGGGCAGGCCGTGGGTGTCCCACCCTGCCTTGCGGTCCACGCGGTAGCCCCTCATGCTCTTGTAGCGGCACACCGTGTCCTTGATGGTGCGCGCCAGCACGTGGTGTATGCCGGGGTGGCCGTTGGCCGAGGGAGGTCCCTCAAAGAAAACGTAGCTCTTGGCTCCGCTGCGCGCCTCCAGACTCTTGCGGAAGAGGTCTTCCTTGGTCCACAGCGCCAGTATCTCCTTGTTGATGTCAGACAAATTCAGTTTTGAGTGTAAGTCAAACTTGTTCTTGCTCATGGCAGTGCTCTTTCTGTAAATGTATTGGGCGCAAAGTTAATAAAATCTACTGATTTACGGCTTCTTTGGCATACTAAATGTGCCGCCGCAAACCGAATTGCGGGGCACGGCCAATCGCCCCGTCGGGCGGCTGCCAGGGGGCTGCGGGCGGGCCAAGCGGATTGTTGTGAAGTTCAGGGCTTTGGGGCTGACGGCACGGTCTGCGACTTGGCTGGGGGCGGCACTAGTCGTTGTCGTCCATCAGCGCATCGAAGAAGTCGTCGAGGTCTTTGTCCAGGTTCTGCATCAGCACCGAGGAGTCAAACACTATGGTGTCGTCGTCAGCAACATAGAGTTCGCTGACGGTCTCCTTCTCGCCGTCAACCAGTATGAAGCTGTAGGGCTTGATGACCGACAGGTTGTCCAGCTGGTCGGCGTGTTGCCTTATCTGGTGGCGCAGCAGCGCCTCCACGCCATCGTAGAAATCGTCAGACTCGTTGCCAATCCACTCGTCCACGGTGTCTTGGAATATCTCGTTGTCATCGTCGTCGGTGATGCGCAGGGCTCCCGTCTCGCTGTTGGCCTGCAGTATGATGTCGGTCATCAGCGTGTCGTCGTCGGTGGATTGTGAGAAGTGGCGGCATACGGCCGCAATTCCGTTTTCGATAACTTTAAGAGTCTGTTTGGCGCAGTCCATGGTGCAAAGAGGTTTTTTACGCGGCAAATATAGCGGTTTAATATTTAATAAGGTGGCAAACTTGCAGCAAAAAAGCGAAAATTTTTCATTGCGGTCCGATAAACCCCTAAACAGCTCCGAAACGACAAGACTCTTGCCAATCCGCGACTTCCGAGTTTTTTGTGCGGACTTAAAAATTTTTCGTGCGGACTTAAAAAAATTTCGTGCGGACTTAACGAAAAAATTTCCGCGGAAACG
>CAVGQS010000008.1:0-25788 GCA_963631415.1 Lactococcus garvieae
CCTACCAGTTCGTTTTCTGTAATACCAAGCGACTGTTCTACAGACTCTTGCAACAGACGAGCTTTTATTTCTGCCGCCTCTTTGAACAGCCTTTCCTTATCGTTTGAATATTCTTCCCAAACAGGCATACAAACTTGTGCGCCACTCGCCATTCCATGACGTCCTGTGGCAAGTATGTAAGGATCGCATGCCGCAAAGTTTACCAATCGTAAAGCGGCAGAATTCTCACCTCTGCCCAAGATACGTCCCAATTCCTTAACCTCAGGTGTGCCGTGATTAAGCCTGCCGAAAGGAAGCTGGAAATATAATGCCAAAGTAAGCACCAGTTCATCATGAGTCCATAGCCTTCGTGCCATATCTACTTGAGTTTAATTTGTCGCACTACATTTTTAAACCGGGAATGTTTGCCTGTTAGCTTTTCGTTGTCTTTACCTTTCAAAAATAAGAAATTATATTCCAACAAAAGACGAAAGTCTCAACTTTCTGCCTAAAAAAATCGCATTTGGGGGATATTTTGGCTAGGTGCGGGCGACAAAGGCAAGAAATGACTTCAAAGAGGCCGAAATTGGGAGCCTAACCCGGCCCTTCCACAGAAGAGCCTAACCCAACCCTTCCCTGAGATAGAGCCTAACCCAACCCTTCCCTAAAGAGGAAGGGCTATATATCGCGGCATTGGTATTTGTCCCGAATGTGAGAATTTTTCGAACACAGAAATTTAGGAACCGCAAATAAGGCGAATGGTGGCGAATGAACAGCGATAGGCCTAACGTAAAACGTAACACGTATAACGTAAAACATTAAATGAACCACGGATAGCACAGATAAGCGGATTTTGGGGTGGACAAAAAGAACCGCGAATAAGGCGAATTAAGCGAATGGCGATGAGAGCAAAAAACGAACCACGAATAGCACAAATTTACACGAATATTGTTTCCTGGGACGGAAACGCGGGGAGGGGCGTAAACGTTGAGCGTGTTGCGTGTTACGTTTTGCGTTAGACGCGGAGAGCAATAACGAACACAGAACGCACAGAAAACACAGAAATTTAGGAACCGCGAATAAGGCGAATTAAGCGAATGGCGATGAGAGCAAAAAACGAACCACGAATAGCACAAATTTACACGAATATTGTTTCCTGGGACGGAAACGCGGGGAGGGGCGTAAACGTTGAGCGTGTTGCGTGTTACGTTTTGCGTTAGACGCGGAGAGCAATAACGAACACAGAACGCACTGAAAACACAGAAATTTTTCGAACACGAATAGCAAATGCGACGGTGGACTTTTTTTTCGAACACGAATAGCACGAATTTTTGCGCTGAGTTTCAGTGAGTTCCGTGCTTTCTGTGTTCGTTTTCGCCCACCCCGCATTCGTGCAATTCGCGTAATTCGTGTTCGTTTTTTGCTCTAATCGACATCCGTGAAATCCGCTATCCGTGGTTTTTTATTGCTCTCCGCGGCTAACGCAAAACGTAACACGTATAACGTAAAACATTAAATTGCGCTATACCTTATATATATAGGGGAAGCGAATCGGCCTTTGTGGGGCTTCAGCGGCTCATTTAGCGTCAAGCCGGGGGGTTGCGAACAGCTGTATTTTTCGGTTAGTGGGCATGAATTGGCGGAAAAATGCCCAAAACACGGCTTTTAGACCCGCTAGTGGGCATTTTTTCGGGATTTTCTGCCCACTAATTGATTTTTCTCCTTAATTTTGCGGCAGGACTAAGAAGGACACAGGTTTATGATAGAGAACATTGTGGGAAGAAGGGCTGAGCAGGACTTGCTGGGGCGTATATACGCCTCAAGCCAGTCGGAGTTTGTGGCCGTGTGCGGCAGACGGCGCGTGGGCAAGACGTTCTTGGTGCGCGAGTATTTTGAGGTGCAGATGGCGTTTCAGGTGTCGGGTCTCGCCAACGGCAACACTGGCGAGCAGCTGAAGAACTTCTGCCAGACGTTGCGCCGCTATGACCCCTCCGCAACGTCGGTGGCGGGCGACTGGCTCGACGCGTTTGAGATGCTCATCAGCTATCTTCAGTCGCTGTCGGCCATGAGCCGCAAGGTGGTTTTTCTTGACGAGCTGCCGTGGATGGACACTGCGGGCGCTAACTTCATCTCCGCGCTGGAGCACTTCTGGAACGGATGGGCATCGGCGCGCAGGGACATAGTGCTGATAGTGTGCGGTTCTGCCACGTCGTGGATGATGGACAAGCTCATCAACAACCACGGCGGGCTATACGGCAGGCTGACGCACCGATTGTTTCTCCAGCCGTTCACCCTGGGCGAGGCAGAGGCCTTTCTGCAGACCCGTGGCATGCGCCTGTCGCGCTACGAGACGGCAGAGGTCTACATGGCGATGGGCGGCATTCCGTATTACCTCAACCTGCTCGACCCGCGGCTGAGCCTGGCGCAGAACATCGACCGCCTGCTCTTCAATCCCAACGGCGAACTGCACAATGAGTTTGAGCTGCTGTACCGCTCGCTCTTCAGCGGTTCGGCAGCATACGTAAGAGTGGTGGAGTGCCTCAACGAGCGCGGCTACGGAATGATGCGCAAGGAGATTGCCGAAGCGGCGAAGATACCGTCGGGGAGCCAGCTCACGACGGTGCTCAACAACCTGGAGTCGTGCGGCTTCGTTCGCAAATACACCAACTACGGGTGCAGCGAGCGCAGGTCGCTCTATCAGCTGGTGGACTTCTTCACCCTCTTCTACCTGCGCTTCGTCAGGGGCAGTTCGCTGCGCAACCTGCAATACTGGAGCCAGCTGCAGCACACGCCCAAGTTCTACGCGTGGGCGGGCATCTCGTTTGAGCTGTTGGCTCAGTGCCACATTCCCCAGATCAAGCAGAGACTGGGCATTTCGGGCGTTGCCACAAGCGTCTACTCATGGCGCAGCCACAGTCCCGAAGCGCAGCGCGGCGCGCAGATAGACATGGTAATAGAGCGCGGCGACAACACGGTGAACCTCTGCGAGATGAAGTTTTCGGAAAACGAGTTTGAGATAAGCAAGGACTACGAGGGCACGTTGCGCAACAAGATTTCGGCGTTTGCCGAAGAAACGAAGAAGCGCAACTCCATACACCTCACTTTCGTCACGACCTACGGACTGAAGCGCAACATGTACTCCGACCAACTGGTGCAGAGCGAGGTGGTGCTCGACAATTTGTTTGCGTGAGGGCCGGGCAGCCTGTTTGCGTATGGGCGCGGCAGACTTTGGCGTGATGCAGAGGGCGCGGCTGAGGGATGGCAAAAGGATGGCTGAAAACTGCCAGAGAAAATGGTTTCGGCGGCGGTTCTGGCGGCGTGAATTTGGGGAGCCAGAGCGCGGTGGGGCGCGGTTTTTAAAGTTTTTTAACTACTGGGGCTTTACAGGACGCAACAAAGCGTGCCACTAATTTGGGATTGTGATGAAAATTTAGTATCTTTGCGCCCGCATTGGACAGAGGGTGCCGTTTTGGCTGGGATTTTGGAGTCCCGGACTGAACTCAAAACGCCGAGCTGTCCAACGGCGGACACACCTACTCAAACATCACAACATGCGTCAACTCAAGATTGTACAAGGTATCACGAACCGACAGGAGGCCGGCATCGGCAGCTATCTCAGCGAAGTAAGCCGCATCCCCATGATCACTACTGAAGAAGAGGTAGTTCTCGCCCAGAAGATTCACAAGGGCGACATCAAGGCGATGGAGAAGCTGGTGTGCGCCAACCTGCGCTTTGTGGTCAGCGTGGCCAAGCAGTACAGCAACCAGGGCCTGTCGCTCAACGACCTTATCGACGAGGGCAACATCGGTCTGATCCGCGCTGCCGAGAAGTTTGACGAGACGAGGGGCTTCAAGTTTATCTCCTACGCCGTGTGGTGGATTCGCCAGAGCATCCTGCAGGCCATTTCGGAGAACAGCCGCATTGTGCGCATGCCACTGAACCAGGTAGGTTTCCAGAGCAAGCTCAACAAGGCCAAGGTGGAGTTTGAGCAGAAGCACCAGCGCGAGCCGTCGGCGGAGGAGCTGGCCGAACTGGTAGACGCCGACGTGGACAAGGTGGCACTCGCCATAGGCAGCACGGGCAAGAAGATATCGGTAGACACGCCCTACCAGAACGACGAGACGAGTTCGATGGCCGACAACATGACCTACGAGAACGACCGCCCGACCGACGCCAACATGGAGCACGAGTCGCTGTCTACCGACCTCGGCGTGGCGCTGAAGTGCCTGACCTTAAAAGAGCAGAAGGTGCTCGAGATGCTCTACGGCATAGGCCAGCGCGAGCACACCGCCGAAGAGGTGGCGCAGCTGATGGGACTCAGCCGCGAGCGCGTACGCCAAATCAAGGAGCAGGCCCTCAAGCACATCAACGAGAAGGCCAACATACAGGTGCTCAAGAAATACCTCTAACATCCAGAGCGCAAGAGGGACGGCGGCGGCAAACCGACGACAGCGGCGCAAGCCTGACACCCCCCCCTCGACCGCACACACAGAGCAGGCGGCACTATCCCAAAGCCGCCTACCTTATTATATATATTACCTTATTATATATATGGCCAATCCGCGACACATACACATCAGCGACTACAACTACCCCCTGCCGCCCGAACGCATAGCGCGCTACCCCATGGTGCCGCGCGACCAGTCGAAGCTGCTGGTCTACGACCGCGGCAACATCAGCCAGCACACCTTCTGCGACATAGCGCAATTCCTGCCCGAGGGTTCGCTGCTGGTATACAACAACACCAAGGTGATACAGGCCCGGCTACGCTTCCACAAGGCTACCGGCGCCGCGATAGAGATATTCTGCCTGGAGCCCCACCGCCCCAACGACTATCAGCAGAACTTTGACCAGCGGGGCGAGTGTGAGTGGCAGTGCCTCATCGGCAACAAGAAGAAGTGGAAGGAGGGCACCCTCAGCCTGCAGCTCACGGCGGGCGGCGCGCCGGTCACCCTGCGCGCCGACAAGACAGCGGACACAGCTACGGGCGCCATCATAAAGTTTTCGTGGGACGGCGGACTCTCGTTTGCAGAAGTGCTTGAGGCTGCCGGCGAACTGCCCATACCTCCCTACCTCAACCGCGACACAGAGGAGAGCGACAAGGAGACCTACCAAACCGTCTACTCGCGCATAGACGGCTCGGTGGCAGCCCCAACGGCAGGCCTGCACTTCACCGACCGCGTGTTTGAGACCATCGACGCGCGCCACATAGAGCGCGACGAGGTGACGCTCCACGTGGGGGCGGGCACCTTCAAGCCCGTCAAGAGCGAAGAGATAGCGGGCCACGAGATGCACTCCGAGTTTATCTACGTCACTCGCCGCAACATAGAGCGGCTGCTGGCGCACGGCGGACACTGCACCGCGGTGGGCACCACCAGCGTGCGCACCCTTGAGAGCCTCTACTACATAGGCCTCAAGATGATGGAAAACCCCGACATTGAGGAGAGCGGCCTCCACATAGACCAGTGGATGCCCTATGACATAGAAGCTGAAGACAACGCCACGCCCAGCGAAGACTCGCTGCGAGCAATACTGAGGTGGATGGACGCCCACGGCCACAACGACATACACACCACCACGCAGATAATCATAGCCCCGGGCTACACCTACCACGTGGCGAACCGCATCATCACCAATTTTCACATGCCCCAGAGCACCCTGCTGCTGCTCATCTCGGCGTTTATAGGCGACGACTGGAAGAAGGTCTACGCCTACGCCCTCGACAACGGCTTCCGCTTCCTGAGCTACGGCGACAGTTCAATACTCATTCCCCACACCACAAAATGAAAGACTCCCTTGACAGCCTCGTGCCCGAGGTAGACGAACAGGGCAACATAACCGGAGCCATCACGCGCCGCGAAGCCCACAGCGGCACCAAGCGCCTGCACCCCGTGGTGCACCTCCACGTGTTTAACAGCAAGGGCGAGCTATACCTGCAGAAGAGGCCCGACTGGAAAGACATACAGCCCGGCAAGTGGGACACCGCCGTTGGCGGCCACGTGGACCTGGGCGAGAGCGTGGAGCAAGCCCTGCGCCGCGAGGTAAAGGAGGAGATAGGCATCACCGACTACACCCCCGAACGCCTCAGGCACTACGTCTTTGAGTCCGCCAAGGAGCGCGAGCTGGTCTTTGTGTACCGCACCGTCTACGACCTCCCCATCACCCCCGACAAGGAGGAGCTCGCCGACGGCCGCTTCTGGTCGGCAGAAGAAATCAAGGCCAACATCGGCAAGGGCATCTTCACCCCAAACTTCGAAAACGAATACTCCAGCGTGGTGATGGACGACAAGGCGGCAGCAGACGGCAACAACGATGCGGTTGCCGACGACAAGAAGGACTAACCTGCCCGAAAAATCTAAAGGGAAAACTTTGCGGGGCGGCAGGGCTCTACTCCGCCAGCCAGCCGTCTATCGTGCCAGTCTCACTGGAGAAATTCACCCCTATCTTATGAACAGTGCGCTTGTCTGCAGCATACGAGCGGGCGTAGCCTTTGTCTTCAATCTGCCTTAGCGCCTCCTCTGCGGAGCCGTCGCGCTTGAACTCGAAGATATAGACGTGGCCGGGAGTCTCGACGGCGCAGTCGAGGCGGCCCTGGCTCTGCTGTTTCTCGGCATAGACAGTGTAGGCGCTTATCATGCGCGTGACAAGGAAGAAGGTGTATTGGAAATGTTTCTCCTTCTCTCGCTCCGTGCCCTTGTTGCGCAGGGAATAGGGGATGCCGGCAAAGAAGGAGGTGAACAGTTCCTCCAATTTGTCCACTTCGCCGTCACGGAGCGCGTGCGCCACTTCCACCACCCATGCCTCGGGCATGTCTTCGGGCTTCAGGTAGTTGCCGGCGACGAGCGTAACGAAGCCGCGGCGCACCTCATCGTTGGGAAAGTCAAGCTTGTAGGTGTTGGACATCAGGTCGTAGTCCTTCACCGTGAGATAGCCGCTTTGGTAAATCATCGGCAGGGGCATCTCCTTGTTGGCCCTGTAGTCAATGAACACCGACGTGGGCAAGAACTTGTTGGTGTATTGGTCCAGCTGCTCGTGGGAGTCTGCCAGCAGGCGCACCAGGTAAGTCGGCGAGCCGGTGCGGAACCAGTAGTCGTCCAACCGCATGTGGTTGAAGGCGTTGAGTATGCTGAGGGGATTGAACATGTCGGTCATACGCGGACTGAAGTGATAGCCGTCGTATTGCTTCACCAACATCTGCTTCATTTCGTCGGCAGACACCTTGTACTTGTCTGCCATCTCCACTATCTGGCAGCTCAGCTTGCTGAACAGTTCCTCCTTGGTGATACCGCAAATTGCGTCGTACTTGTCTGACATGCTGATATCGTCAGGCTGGTTGAAGCCGCCGGACACAGTGACCTGCGAGAATTTCGTCACGCCCGTAAGCATCACGAACTGCAAGTCGGCATCGGCAGACTTGAAGGTGCTGTAGAAGCTCTTGAGCACGCTGCGGTTGCGGTCTTCCATCGTTATCCGCTCGCCCGTAGGACTCGTGGTGTATCCCTGCTCTCCCATCACGTCAAGCAACGGCTTGTCGTATTCGTCTACAAGCACGACTACGCGCATGCCAGTCTTCTTGTGGGCATTGGCAATGACGGCACGGAAGCGGCTGCCCAGCGTCTCGGCAAACTCGCCCCTGCCATATTCCTTCTCTGCATTGGCCACAAACTCCTCAAGGACACACTCCAGAGCGCCCGGGTCTTCAAACTTGTTGGAATTGAAGTCGATGTGCAGCACTGGATATTCTTTCCACTGCGTTTCGAGAGAATCTATGGCCAGCCCTTTGAACAAATCCTTTCTGCCCCTGAAGTAAGCCTCGAGAGTAGACACCAGCAGCGACTTGCCGAACCGCCTGGGGCGGCTCAAGAAGTAGACCTTGCCGTTTTGGACAAGGTCGTAAACCATCGCAGTCTTGTCGAAATAGAGATATCCGTCTTCGATGATTTTTTCAAAAGTCTGTATACCAATGGGGTATTTCATGCTTGCCAGTGTATTTGTTCTTCAATGCAAAGATACTCGAAGCAATTGGTTCGTACAAAATTTCTCAGCAAAACTTTGCGGGGCGGCAGGGCGGCATTATAAGCACCGCCAGATTGCAATACGGAGCCTGTTTGCGGCGCGGCGGGCGGCAAGCGCACAAAAAGTGGGCGGCGGGCGGCATTTGGGCGACAAATAGCGGCGGGTTTTGTGGAGAAATCACTATTTTTGTGGGTAAATGCGGTCATGTTGCCGCATTGGCAAACATTTATTCACCAGACACTAACCTTTTCGTTTCTTGAAATCCATGAAGAAAAAATTTTTGCTGCTTGGTGTGGCCGCACTCCTCCTGCCGCTGGCAGTGTCGGCTCAGTACACCATCTACCCCATTCCGCACAGCCAGACAGCCGGCACGGACAAAGTAAGCTTTACGCAGACCGTCAACGTGATTTGCGACAACGGCATTGACGAGGCCACGCAGAAGCGCGTGACCAGTGTGTTTGCCGAGAGAGGAGTGACCACGAGTTTCTCCAGCACCGCGTCGACCACACAGTCAAACATCTACCTTGGAGTGAAGGGCGCCAACGGCGCTACCGAGGCCAAAGCCCAGGCCATGGGGCTGAACACCGACGTGGTGTCGAAGGACAGCGTGTTTGACCGCCACGTGCTCGCCCTGAGCGACGGCGGCAATGGCGTGGCGCAGCTCCTGGTGCTCGGCGAGAACACCGACGCCACCTTTATGGGCCTCGCCTCGCTCGAGCAGATACTGGACAACGGCACCACGGACCTCACCACCGTGACCATCTCTGACTACGCCGACCTCAAGGAGCGCGGCATCATAGAGGGATTCTACGGCAAGCCCTACGCCAAGGACGTGCGCCTGGACCTGCTCCGCTTCATGATGCGCTACAAGATGAACACCTACGTCTACGGCGCCAAGAGCGACCCCTACCACTCGGGCAGCTGGAGCACACCCTACCCCACCTCTGACCAGCTCACCGACAAGCAGAAGTCGTCTGGCTTCGTGAGCAGCGAGGACATGCAGGAGTTTGCCAGCGTGGCCCACGACACCAAGGTCAACGTGGCCTGGGCCATCCACCCGGGCAACAACCTGCTGAACAGCTCGACCGTGGTGGACGACATCATGACCAAGTTCACCAGCATGTACAACCTCGGCTTCCGCCAGTTTGCCGTGTTCTGCGACGACGTGGGCACACCGAGCACCATAGACGGCATGAACCTCACTGCCGAGCGCATCGGCGACCTGCAGAAGGCCATCGAGGCCAAGTGGAACATTGAGGGAGCCGCCCCTGCCGACACCGTCAAGCCCATCCGCTTCACTCCGCAGATCTACTGCCGCTCGTTTGCCGGAAGCGAGACGCAATACAACAACTTCTTCCAGGCGCTGAGCGCCATGCCCGCCAACGTGACCGTATACTACACGGGCGGCGCAGTGTGGTCGGTGCCCAACAACAACGACCTGACCACCGTGCAGAACCAGTTTGGCCGCGAGGTGATCTGGTGGTGGAACTACCCGTGCAACGACAACGGCACAGGCCCTAACGAAATCTACCCGATGGACATGTACAGCAACTTCTACGACATGCCCAACGTGAACAGCAACAGCCGACTGCCCGAGAAGATCACCGTAAGCCGACAGGGCATCATCTGCAACCCCATGGAGCAGGGCGAAGCCTCCAAGACCGCCTTGTTCTCAGCCGGCGACTTCGGCTGGAACAACGCCGCCTACGACAACGCCCAGTCGTGGGAAGCCTCGTTCAAGGGAGTGCTGCGCGGCAACGAAAAGGCTCAGAAGGCCTACCGCTTCCTCGCCCCCTACCTCAGCAAGAACGACCCCTCTTCGCTCAACACCCTCATCAATACATACAAGAGCAACGGCAAGACCGAAAGCCTCTTGAGCCTGATGAACGAAATCATCACCAACTGCGACGTGATGACCTCGCTCGAAAACTCTGAGACCGACGGCGAGCGCCTGCTCTACACCGACATCAAGCCCTGGGTGCTCCGACTCCGCGCACTGGCATCGACCACCGAGGACCTGCTCAACATCGCCAGCACTGAGAACAGCGACGACGCATGGAGCAAGTACATCAACGCCGTAAGCACCAGCATACCGGCCCTGAGCACCAACAGCGACTTCATGGCTCACCACATGTCGGGCTTCGGCAGCGACTACATCAGCACCTCCGAGCGCCTCACCCACGCTTCGTGGCGCTACCTCACGCCCTTCGTGACCGACTACCTTAAGGACAACGCCGGCTCGAGCATCTTTGGCGAGAAGAGCACCACCGCCACCTTCGTGACCAATGTGGAGAACCTCGGCGCCACCCCGACCGTGACCTACTCTGACACCCGCGTGCTGATGATGCCCGGCATCGGCGTCACTACGCTCACCCCCAACGGCTACCTCGGCTACCAGCTCCCCGCTGCCCGACTCGTCAGCTCGGTGACCTTCGACGACGCCTACACCAACGGCGAACCCTTCGTGACCCTCGTCAGCGCCGACGGCAGCACCTGGGAGCAAATCACCAACAGCACCTGCCCCCTCGACTACGTGCGCTACGTGGTCATCAAGAATATCTCTGAGGAAGACCAGAGGCTCACGCTGTCGATGTCCAAAAACATCGTGAACTTTGCGAAAGCTGCCACCGTGTCCGCCACCTCAATACCCGACGGCACCATCTGGAACGGCCACACCGCCAACCTCATGTGCGACGGCGACTACTCCACCTACGTATGCCTCAAGCAGACACAAGCCAGCGGCGACATCTATCAGGTGACGCTGACCGACACCACTGAGGTGAGGAACGTGCGCATCTGCATGGGCACCACCAACAGCGACTACCCCTCTGCCGCCAACGTGCAGATATCTGCCGACGGCAAGAAGTGGACCACCCTGCGAGTGCTGGGCACCAAGAACCAAAAATACACACTTGACCTGCCGCAGGGCATCGTGGTAGCGCAGTCGGACGGCAACGACGTAATAGCCACCGACTTCGCCCCGTTTAACACCACCAAGGGCGAGCTGACCCCCACCAAGGCCAAGTACGTGCGCATGAAGCTCACCCTCTCGTCTGACAAGTGGCTTCGCCTGTGCGAGATAGAAGTGAACGGCACCAACGTGACCTCGCTGCCCGGCCTCGCCAACGAGGGCGGCCTGGCAGTGCCCAACGGAGTGGACCACGACGGCACCACCTCTACCGCCGCCTACGAACTGAGCAGCACCGCCGCCAACAACTTCGTCTTCAACCTCTCGGCGCTCAACAACACCGAGAGCGTGAAATTCTACTGCGACCCCAACAACATGCCCGCCAACGTGACCTATGCCATCACCACCGACGGCACCACGTGGCAGGAAGTGGAGCCCACCACCGGCAACGGCGTGCTCACCATCACCCTCAACGAGGAGCAGAGCGCAGCCACCCAGCTCAAGATGACGTGGCCCAAGAGCGCCAGCACCCCAGCCTTCTACGAGATTTCGGAGACCGCCGGCACTGAGGCGCAGCCCATCATCACCGCCATCAAGGCAGCCACTGCCAGCAGCGACGCCGCCAACAGCGTAATCCTGCGCAACGAGGGCAACATGCTCACCGCACAGTCAGCCATAGCCATGGCGCGCATAGACGCCTACGCCCTCAACGGCCAGGGCATCTACAGCCAGAATCTCTGCGGAGCCTATGAGGCCACCATTCCCACGGTCGGCGGCCAGGCGATTATCGTGCGCGTGTCGCTCAAGGACGGGCAGAGCCAGTCGTTCAAGGTGATGAAATAACAACGCCATAACACAAGCCGCCCCGCAAGGCGGCACACCGCAGCCTGACCAGCAGGCAAAAAAAACGGCAACAAGAAAGCAATTCCCTGTTGCCGTTTTTTGTGCCTTTTTTTGCAAGACCTATCGCACGTCCTTTTTGCAAGATTTTTCACAAGCCCTATCGCGAGACTTTTCGTGCGCCTTTTCGCACCGTTGCCGCCCATTGCGCCTGCGCATCGCTGCCGCAGCGGTCCCGTTGCACTTTTTAAGCCCCCATTTCTGCGCAGTTAAGAGATAGTTTTATTATTTTTGCCACAACAAAACAATTGCGACAACAGTATGACAGCGGATTTTATCAAGCAGATTGACATCGACCAGTTGTGGAAGGGGCGCAAGCCCATCAGCTGGAAGCTCAACCCCGAGGTGAACATTCTGAGCGGGGTCAACGGCATGGGCAAGTCTACTATTATAAATAAGGTAGTAGACGCGCTGCGCAAACTGCAGAAACCCTACACCGACGACGACGACGAGTCAGTGAGGCTGACCTTATCGCCTGAGGGCGCCACCGAGATAGCCTTTGACGTGGTGCGCAGCTTCGACAACACCATGATACCCGCCTCCATCGCCGCCAAGCTGACCGACGGGCTCATTCGCTCCGAGCTCGACTGGCGCCTCTACGAGCTGCAGCGCCGCTACCTCGACTATCAGGTAGACATAGGCAACCGCATGATACGCATCCTCTCTGACGGCGGACCCGACGCCCAGCAGGAAGCCATGAAGGTGAGCAAGCCCAAGACGGCGTTCCAGGACATCATCGACGACCTGTTTGGCGAGACCTTCAAGACCATCGACCGCCAGAGCAACGAGCTGCGCTTCATTCAGTACGGCGAGGAGCTGTCGCCCTACTGCCTGTCGGCGGGCGAGAAGCAGGTGCTGATAATACTGCTCACCGTGTTGCTGCAAAACGAGCGCCACTGCGTGCTGCTGATGGACGAGCCCGAAGTGAGCCTCCACGTGGAGTGGCAGCAGCGGCTGGTGCGCATCATCAGGGGACTGAACCCCAACGTGCAGATAATACTGACCACCCACTCGCCAGCCATGATAATGGACGGCTGGCTCGACTCGGTGACGGAGATAAGCGACATAGAAGGGCAAGACCCGGAGACCGAACAAGAATAAGAAATACGGAATAAAGAATACAGAACAAGAACAAGTATAAGGAACAAAGGGGCAACGAAGCAACTGAGCACAACCCGCCAAGAACCATGAGCAGGAAACTCAACAAATACGTAACGAGCGGATACCTACAGGCCGCCCAGAAGCTGCGCGGAGCGAGCCACCGGCGCAAGGTGGTGGTCTACGTGGAGAGCTACGCCGACGTGTTCTTCTGGCGCGCGCTGCTCTCCGACCTGGAGACCGCCGACACCTACTTTGAGGTGATGCTGCCCTCGCAGACCTCGCTCTCGAAGGGCAAGAAGAGCGCACTGCTCAATGCCCTGCAGCAGGGACTGGGACCCAACCTCATAGCCTGCGTAGACGCCGACTACGACTATCTGCTCGACGGACACGGCACCACCTCGGCAGTGATGAAGAGCAGCCCCTACGTCTTCCACACCTACGCCTACGCCATAGAGAACTTCCAGTGCTACGCCCCCTCGCTCCACGGCGTGTGCGTCATGTCTACGCAAAACGACGACCACTCGGTGTTTGACTTCGAGGCCTACCTGTCGGAATTCTCGCTGACGGTGTGGCCCCTGTTTGCCTGGAACGTGTGGGCATACCGCTACGGGCGGTTCCGCGAGTTCTCGATGGCCGACTTTGCCGAAATAGTGTCGCTGCGCGACGTAAACCTCGCCAACCCGCGCCCCGTGCTCAACCTGCTCAGGGCCAAGGTCAACAGCGCCATAGCCAAGCTCCACGCCCGGTTCCCCGAAGGGCGCCATACCTACAAGCCCTTTGTGGAGACACTGAAGCAGCTGGGCGTGACGCCCGAGACGTGCTACCTCTACATGCGCGGCCACGACCTGATGGAGAAGGTGGTGGAGCCTCTGGTGGAGCACGTGTGCACCATACTGCGCAAGCGCAGGGAGAAGGAAATCAACGCCCTCGCCCTCCACTCCGTGCAGCTCATGAATGAACTGACGGGCTACCGCAACTCCACGTCGTCGCCGTCGGAGATGCTACGCAAGCACACCGACTACAAGCGCTGCGACCTCTACCGCCGGGCGCAGGACGACATAAGGCGCACGCTAAAGCCCTGAAAACCAAGCCTCGGGCGTGCTCGCCTAAGAAAAGGGATACTTCAGTTCATCAGAGAAGCACTTCTCTTCATCAGAAAGCCACCGGACGATTCAATTCCTGCGGAAACGGATAGCCATTCCTCCATAAACGGTTTCCCGTTTTCACGGAAACGGCTAACTGTTTTCCACAGTGCGGAAATTTCCAGAGGCGCAGAAATGACGCGTAGTGGCTTTCAGATGAACTGAAGTGCTTCCGGAATGAAATGAAGTGTTTCTGAATGATTTTTCAGCGATTGAATGCGGCTGCTAGAACTCGTCGTTGGCGTAGAGCATGCCAAAGTTGAGCTGCTTCCAGTCGAGCACCTCTTCGTCCTTAAAGAAGCGGCGTATTTCGGCTGCAGCGGTGCGCGGTCCGTCGCTGGCGTGGACGATGTTTTCCTGAAAGCTCATGGAGTAGCGTCCGCGTATGGTGCCGGGCTGGGCGTTGCGTCCGTTGGTGGCTCCAGTGAGGTTGCGCACCACATAGATGGCGTCGACGCCCTCGAGCACCATGGCCACGACGGGGCCTGCCATCATGCTGTCCTTCACTCGCTGGAAGAAGGGTTTGTCGGCCAGGTGGGCGTAGTGTTCGGATAGGATTTCGTCGTCGAGCTGCATCATCTTCATGCCGGCGATGCGCAGTCCTTTCTTCTCAAAAATTGATATAATCTCGCCGATGAGGGCGCGCTGCACCGTGCAGGGCTTGAGCAGGACAAGAGTTTTTTCGAGTGCCATGTAAAAAAAGGTTTGTGTCTTGTTGTTTTCGTGGCGTCTGGCGGCGCGGTGAGTCCGCAGCAGGCAAACGGAATGCGAATTTAAGAACTTTTATTCATTACGCAAAGAATATTCACTTTTAATTTGCTCCCCGCCGGCGCCGGCAACTTCAGCGCAGTCCGCGCCGGCAGTGGAGAGTATGAAAACGGAGGGTGTCGGCGAGGTCAAAAACAAACACTATATTACCACCTTGTTTCGCAATTGTTACAGAAATTTTCCGTAATTTTGCGGGCATAACGAAAAGGAGCCTTTCTGCGCCTTTTGCGGCCGTCTTTATGGCAACCTTAATGTACATTATATAATATAACTAACTACCGAGTTATGAACTTTACCCTATTTGCAACCGTCTTGCTGACAGGCATCCTGTTTGTCGCGATCGTGGTGGTGCTGGCTAAGCTCTTGGCCCCGCGCTCGTTCAACGGGCAGAAGATGGAGACTTACGAATGCGGCATACCGACCCGCGGAAGTTCATGGGCACAGTTCCATGTGGGCTACTACCTGTTTGCCATCCTGTTTCTGATGTTTGACGTGGAGACGATGTTTCTCTTCCCGTGGGCCACAGTGGCAGGCACTCTGGGCACTGGCGGCCTGCTGGCTGTGTTGTTTTTTCTGGTGATATTGGTTCTGGGCCTTGCCTACGCCTGGAGGAAAGGAGCGCTGGCATGGAAATGAAAAAGAAGAGAGCCAAGATCAAGTCTATTCCTTACGAGGAATTCAAGGACAACGAGACCTACGAGAAGCTCGTGGACGAGCTCAACGCCAATGGGACCAACGTGATTGTCACCACCCTGGACAACTTGATAGACTGGGGACGCAGCAATTCGCTTTGGCCCCTGACTTTTGCCACCAGCTGCTGCGGCATTGAGTTTATGGCAGTGTGCGCCGCCCGCTACGACATTGCGCGCTTCGGCTTTGAGGTGACGCGCAACAGTCCGCGCCAGGCCGACGTGATACTGGTGTGCGGCACCATCACCACCAAGATGGCGCCGGTGCTCAAGAGGCTCTACGACCAGATGGCCGACCCCAAGTATGTGGTGGCCATAGGCGGCTGCTCCATCAGCGGCGGTCCGTTCACCAAGTCGTATCACGTGCTCAAGGGCGTGGACAAGATTATTCCGGTCGACGTCTACGTGCCGGGCTGTCCGCCGCGCCCCGAATCGTTCCTCTACGGCATGATGCAGCTGCAGCGCAAGGTGAAGGTGGAGCACTTCTTCGGCACCACCAACAAGAAGCAAAAGAAACCTGAAGATTAAGTCCATAACCACCTTATATTATGACCTTAGACAACATCAAGACTCTGGAGCCGGCAGCGCTGCGCTCAGAGATGAAATCCCTCAGAGAGGCAGGCTACGACTTCCTGGTGAACCTCGTGGGCATGGACTGGGGCGAAGAGGGCGGCCTCGGCACGGTGTATGAACTGGAGAACACCGCCACCCACGCCACCACATGGCTCAAGACCGCCACGACGGACCGGGAAAACCCCGTGCTGCCCACCGTGAGCGACCTGTGGGACATAGCCAACATATATGAGCGCGAAGTCTACGACTTCTACGGCATCAAGTTTGCGGGCCACCCCGACATGAGGCGCATCTTCCTGCGCGAGGACTGGGTGGGCTACCCCATGCGCAAGGACGACAAGCCGGAGGAGGAAAACCCCTTCACGCTGACCAACGAACCGCTGGCCGACACCACCACGCAGTATGACCTGCAGCCCGACGGCACGCTGACCACCAAGCAGAACACCATCTTCAGCGACGACGACTATGTGGTCAACATCGGTCCGCAGCACCCGAGCACCCACGGCGTGCTCCACTTCCGCGTGGCGCTCGACGGCGAGATTATCAAGAAGATAGACCCCGTGCTGGGCTACATACACCGCGGCGTGGAGAAGCTCAACGAGCAGTATACCTATCCGCAGACTCTGGCGCTGACCGACCGCCTGGACTATCTGGGCGCCATGCAGAGCCGCCACGCGCTGTGCATGTGCATAGAGAAGGCCATGGGCATAGAGGTGAGCGACCGCGTGCAGGTGGTGCGCACCATTCTGGACGAGCTGCAGCGTATTGACTCCCACCTGCTCTTCTTCAGCTGCCTGTGCCAGGACATGGGCGCCACCACGGCGTTCCTCTACGGCTTCCGCGACCGCGAGAAGATTCTCGACATCTTTGAGGAGACCTGCGGCGGACGCCTCATCATCAACTACAACACCATTGGCGGACTGATGGCCGACATACACCCCAATTTCCAGAAGAGGGTGAAGGAGTTCATTCCCTACATGCGCAAGAACCTGAAGGAGTATCACCAGATCTTCACCGGCAACGTGATATTCCAGAACCGTTCGAAGGGCGTGGGCGTGCTGACCAAGGAGCAGTGCATCAGCTACGGCTGCACCGGCGGCACTGGCCGTGCCTCGGGCTGGGCCAACGACGTGCGCAAGAACCATCCCTACGCCGCCTACGACAAGGTGGAGTTCAACCAGGTGCTCCGCACCGAGGGCGACAGCTTCGCGCGCTACATGATAAGGCTCGACGAAATCCTTGAGAGCCTCAACATCATTGAGCAGCTCGTGGACAACATACCAGAGGGCAACTACAAGGAGAAGACCAAGCCCATCATCAAGGTGCCCGAGGGAACCTACTACCAGGCCGTTGAGTCGAGCCGTGGCGAGTTTGGCGTGTTCCTCGAGAGCCATGGCGACAAGAGTCCCTACAGGCTGCACTACCGCTCTACGGGCTTGCCCCTCGTGGCAGCCATGGACACGGCGTGCCGCGACTTCAAGATAGCCGACCTGGTGACCATTGGCGGCACGCTCGACTACATCGTGCCCGACATTGACCGTTAGGCCCCACAGGGAGACATACTTTATTCCAAAAGAAAATTAAAACACCACAAAAGAAATGTTTGATTTCAACACCGTAACACAATGGATTGACAACCTGCTCGTCTCCGTGATGCCGGGCTGGGCCGCGACCCTGATAGAATGTGTGCTGGTGGCTCTGGCCGTCATCACGCTGTATGCGGTATTTGCCATTATCCTTATATATATGGAGCGCAAGATATGCGCCTTCTTCCAGTGCCGTCTGGGCCCCATGCGCGTGGGCAAGTGGGGAAGCATCCAGGTAGTGTCTGACGTGCTCAAGATGCTCACCAAGGAGATTATAGAGCTGCGCAACGTAGACCGCCTGCTCCACAGGGCAGCGCCGTTTCTGGTGATTGTGGCATCTATGCTCACCTTCTCCTGCCTGCCGTGGAACAAGGGCGCGGGCATCATCGACTTCAACGTCGGCGTTGTCTTCTTCCTCGCCTCGAGCAGCATAGGAGTGATAGGCATATTGCTGGCAGGCTGGAGCAGCAACAACAAGTACGCCCTGATAGGAGCCATGCGCAGCGGTGCGCAGATTATCAGCTATGAGGTCTCCATCGGCATGGTGATGCTCTCCATGATAGTGCTGACCGGCACCATGTCGTTCAGCGAGATATGCCAGCAGCAGGCCGACCTGGGCTGGAACATCTTCCGCGGCCACATTCCCGCAGTGCTGGCCTTCATAGTGTATCTCATAGCCGGCAACGCCGAGTGCAACCGCGGCCCGTTTGACATGCCCGAGGCAGAGAGCGAGCTGACCGCCGGCTACCACGTGGAGTATTCGGGCATGGACTTCGGCTTCTACTACCTGGCCGAGTACCTCAACCTGTTTATCTGCGCCGGCATGGCGAGCACCATCTTCCTGGGCGGCTGGGCTCCGCTCCACATCTGCGGCCTCGACGGCTTCAACCAGGTGATGGACTACATCCCCGGCTTTGTGTGGATGATAGGCAAGACGTTCTTCGTGGTCTTCCTGCTGATGTGGATACGCTGGACCTTCCCTCGCCTGAGGATAGACCAGCTGCTCTCGCTGGAGTGGAAGTACCTGATGCCCATCAGCCTCGTAATCCTCATGGTGATGGCGCTGTGCGTATCATTCGGTTTAACCCTGTAACAACAAGACAATGTCAACAAATAACTATTTCTCAGGCTTGGTGTCCGGCATCAAATCGCTGGCTGTCGGCATGGGTGTGACCATCAAGGAGTTTTTCACCCCCAAGATTACGGAGCAGTATCCCGAAAACCGCAAGGAACTGAAGATGTTTGACCGCTTTCGCGGCCGTCTCATCATGCCCCACAACGAAAACAACGAGCACAACTGCGTGGGCTGCGGCCTGTGTCAGATGGCTTGCCCCAACGGGAGCATCAAGGTGACCAGCGAGACCTACGAGGCAGAAGACGGCAAGAAGAAGCGCCGCCTCGTGAAGTATGAGTACGACCTGGGCTGCTGCATGTTCTGCGAACTGTGCATCACGGCGTGTCCCAGCAAGGCCATCACCTTCAGCACGGAGTTTGAAAACGCCGTGTTTGACCGCTCCAAACTCGTGACACAACTCAACCACCCCGGCAGCAAGGCGGTGGAGAAGAAACCCGCCGCAAAACCGGCTCCCAAGGCAGCTGAACCTGCTGCAAAGGCAGCTCCCGCAGCAAAAGAGACCGCTACTAAGGAAGCAGCTCCGGCAACAAAGGAAACGGCAGCAGCTCCTAAGGAGACTACTCCTGCCGCTAAAGAGGCTACCCCTGCTCCTCAGGACGCCGCTCCGGCACCTAAGGCAGCGCCTGCAACTAAAGAGACAAAGTCGGACACCGGCAATACTACAAACGAAAAACCCGCAACCGTATGAGTACCGAATCTATAGTTTTTGCGATAGTGGCAGCCATCATCGCAATATTCTCCATTCTCTCCGTGACGACCAAGCACATCATTCGCGCAGCCAGCTACCTGCTTGTGGTGCTGTTCGGCACGGCTGGCATGTATTTCCTCATGGGCTACACCTTTCTGGGTGCAGTGCAGATTATGGTCTACGCAGGCGGCGTGATAGTGCTCTACGTGTTCGCCATCATGCTCACCGGCAAGACGGTGCCAAACGCGCAGAAGACCCTGAGCCTCAAGAAGCGCTGCGCAGCGCTCGTAGCCACGCTCCTGGGCGCCGGCCTGCTGTTGTTTGCCTTCGCGGCGCGCCAGTTCGGCAGCCTCGCGCTCGACAGCAAAGTGACCAACGAGTCAGCGGCACCCGTCAAGGAGCTTGGCAGCCAACTGCTCTCGTCGGGCCCCGACGGCTACCTGCTGCCCTTTGAGGCGGTCAGCGTGCTGCTCCTTGCGTGCATCATCGGCGGTCTGATAATAGCCCGCAAACGTTAAACCCACAAGAAACTGAGACACACTATGAATATCACCATTGACTACTTTCTGATACTTTCCGCCATAATGCTTGGCGCGGGTATGTACGGTTTCTTCACCCGCCGCAACACTTTGGCCATACTTATCTCCATTGAGCTTATACTCAACGCCGCCGACCTCAACTTTGCGGCGTTCAACCGCATGTGCGACCCGGCGGGCACCGAGGGCTACATCTTCACCCTGTTCTCCATAGCCATCTCGGCAGCAGAGACAGCCATCGCCATCGCCGTGATGATAAACATCTACCGCATGCTCAAGAGCAACCTCGTAGATGAGCTCGACAACCTGAAATGGTAATACCCACTCATAAACCAGACACACAATGTTTTCGTACACACTTCTGATTATACTGCTTCCGCTGCTGAGCTTCCTAGTGCTCGGCATCGCGGGCAAAAAGCTCAGCCACAAGACGGCGGGATGGATAGGCACCCTGTCGCTGGCGGCGGTGACGGTACTGTCGTACTGCACGGCCTACGATTATTTCTTTGTGATAGGGCGCGACGCCTTCACGCAGGCCTTTGAGCGCCAGGTGCCGTTCAACTTCACGTGGCTGCCGTTCTTCGACGAGGGGCTCCACTTCGACATGGGCATCATGCTCGACCCCATCTCCGTGATGATGCTCATCGTGATATCCACCGTCAGCTTCATGGTCCACATCTACTCGTTCGGCTACATGAAGGGCGAGAAGGGATTCCAGCGCTACTACGCCTTCCTGTCGCTCTTCACCATGTCGATGCTGGGACTTGTGGTCGCCACCAACATCTTCCAGATGTACCTCTTCTGGGAGCTGGTGGGCGTGAGCTCCTACCTGCTGATTGGCTTCTACTACACTAAGCCGGAGGCCATCGCCGCCAGCAAGAAAGCGTTCATCGTGACCCGCTTTGCCGACCTGTTCTTCCTGATCGGCATCCTTATATATGGATTCTACACGGGCTCCTTCAGCTTTGCCTTCGACACCGAGTCGGGCTTGCAGAGCTACGCCCAGGCAGGCTTCATCCTGCCGCTCGCACTGACGCTGATGTTTGTCGGCGGTGCGGGCAAGAGTGCCATGTTCCCGCTCCACATTTGGCTGCCCGACGCCATGGAGGGCCCCACTCCGGTCAGCGCCCTCATCCATGCCGCCACGATGGTCGTGGCTGGCGTGTTCCAGGTGGCGCGCCTGTTCCCGCTCTGGGTCACCTATGCTCAGGACTGGATGCCGGTGATTATATGGGTAGGCGTCTTCACGGCGTTCTATGCCGCTGCGGTGGCTTGCGCCCAGAGCGACATTAAGCGCGTGCTGGCGTTCTCCACCATTTCGCAGATAGCCTTCATGATGGTGGCGCTGGGCGTGTGCACCGAACTGCAGACGGGCCACGAGCATCCGGGCAGTGTGGGCTACATGGCCTCGATGTTCCACCTCTTCACCCACGCCATGTTTAAGGCGTGCCTGTTCCTCGGGGCGGGCTGCATCATCCACGCGGTCCACAGCAACGAGATGAGCGCCATGGGCGGCCTGCGCAAGTACCTGCCCCTGACCCACATCACGTTCCTCGTGTCGTGTCTCGCCATCAGCGGCATCCCCTTCTTCTCCGGCTTCAGCAGCAAGGACGAGATCATCTCTGCCTGCATGGCCTACAGTCCGCTGGTGGGCTGGATCATGACCGGCATTGCCGCCATGACCGCCTTCTACATGTTCCGACTCTACTACGGCATCTTCTGGGGCACCGAAAACAAGGAGCTCCACGCCGCCCACCGTCCCCACGAGACCGGCATCATGACCTTGCCGCTCGTAGTGCTGAGCGTCATCACCGTGGGTGTGGGCATCTACACCACGCTGGCAGGCTTCGGCTTGTTTGAGGGCTACAGCTTCGGCTCGCTCATCAGCGCCGACGGCCAGGACTACCGCATACACTTCGACCTCACCGTGGCGAGCTGCTCCACCATCATCGCCATCATCTCCATAGGCCTCGCCACCTACATCTTCAAGGGCGAGAAGCAGCCTGTGGCAGAGAAGATGAAGGCTGCGCTGCCCCGCCTGCACCGCTGGGCCTACAAGCGCTTCTACATGGACGAGGTCTACCAGTTTGTCACCCACCGCATCATCTTCGCTTGCATCAGCAAGCCCATAGCCTGGTTTGACCGCCACGTCATCGACGGCTTCTTCAACTTCCTGGCTTGGGGAACCAACGCCGCCTCCAACGGCATCAAGGGACTGCAGAGCGGCCGCGTTCAGCAGTACGCCATGGTCTACCTCATCGGCACGGTGGTGCTCATCGCATTATTACTAATCTTCTAAAACACTATCAACGATATGAATATTCTGTCATTATTTGTACTGATTCCCGCAGTCATGCTGCTTGGCCTCTGGCTGGCAAAAGGCGTGAAGGCCGTGCGCGGCGTGATGGTCGTTGGTAGCTCCGCCCTGCTGGCTCTGGCTGTGTGGCTCACGCTCGACTTCATCGGCCAGCGTGCCGCCGGCAACGACGCCGAGATGCTCTATCAGGCGGCGTTCACATGGTTTGAGCCACTCCACATCTCCTACCGCACCGGCGTTGACGGCATCTCGGTGGCCATGCTGCTGCTGAGCGCCATCATAGTGTTTACCGGCACCTTCGCCAGCTGGCGCCTCTCCCCCAACCTCAAGGACTACTTCTTGTGGTTCACCCTGCTGTCGATGGGCGTGTTCGGCTTCTTCATTAGCATCGACATGTTCATGATGTTCATGTTCTACGAGATAGCCCTCATCCCCATGTACCTGCTCATCGGAGTGTGGGGCAGCGGCCAGAAGGAATATGCCGCCATGAAGCTCACGCTGATGCTCATGGGCGGTTCCGCCTTCCTGATGATCGGCATCTTCGGCATCTTCTACGGTGCGGGCGGCGAGACGATGAACATACTCGACATAGCCAACCACACCAACGGCGCCCACCCCATCGAGTTCGCGCAGCAGTGCATCTGGTTCCCGCTCACGTTCATCGGCTTCGGCGTCTTGGGCGCCCTCTTCCCCTTCCACACATGGAGCCCTGACGGCCACGCTTCGGCGCCCACGGCCGTGTCCATGCTCCACGCAGGCGTGCTGATGAAGCTCGGAGGCTACGGCTGCTTCCGCATCGCCATCTTCCTCATGCCTGAGGCTGCCAACGAGCTCAACTGGATTTTCCTCATTCTCACCGGCATCTCGGTTGTCTACGGCGCCATGAGCGCGTGCGTGCAGACCGACCTCAAGTATATCAACGCCTACTCGTCGGTTAGCCACTGCGGCCTCGTGCTGTTCGGCATACTGATGCTCACCACCACCTCTACGGTGGGCGCCATACTGCAGATGCTCTCCCACGGCCTCATGACGGCACTCTTCTTCGCCCTCATCGGCATGATCTACGGACGCACCCACACGCGCGACGTCAACAAGATGACCGGCCTGATGCAAATCATGCCCTTCCTCAGCGTCTGCTTCGTCATTGCGGGTCTCGCCAACCTCGGCCTGCCGGGCCTGAGCGGCTTCGTGGCTGAGATGACCATCTTCGTAGGCTCGTTCCAGAACGCCGACGTCTTCCACCGCGTGCTCACCATCACCGCCACCTGCTCCATTGTGGTAGCGGCAGTCTACATCCTGCGCATGGTGGGCAAGATGCTCTACGGCGTCTGCACCGACGAGCACCACAAGAAGCTCACCGACGCCACCTGGGAGGAGCGCTTCGCCGTCATCTGCCTCATCATAGCCATAGCAGGCATCGGCCTCGCCCCCTCGTGGATAAGCAACCTCATCGACGGCAGCGTAGCCCCGATCATCGAGGCGGTCAAGAGCGCCGGACCGCTCGTATCGTCATGCAACCCTTTCATGTAATACATTAACACGCCAAAATCATTCCAAAAAGATGGACTACTCACAATTTCTGAATATGGGCCAGGAACTGTCGCTGCTCGCAGTGATAATAATCTTGTTTGTGGCTGACCTCTTCATGTGTACCGACCGCAAGGACGGCAAGGGTGTGCTCAACACGCCGCTGCCCGTTGTCCTGCTGATAGTGCAGACCGTAGTGGGCATCCTGCCGCTCGTCTGCCCATGCGCCGGCAGCTGCGGCGAGGCGGAAGCCTTCGGCGGCATGTATGTCACCAACGCCATGACCACCATGGTCAAGACCATCCTCAGCGTAGGCACACTCATCGTGTTCCTCACCGCCCACGAATGGCTCAAGCTGCCCGACATGGCCAACAAGCAAGGCGAATTCTACCTGCTCACCCTATCAACACTGCTGGGCATGTACTTCATGGTCAGCGCGGGCCACTTCCTGATGTTCTTCATCGGGCTCGAACTGGCGTCGGTGCCCATGACCGCCCTGATAGCCTACTCCAAGAAGTCGCAGGAGAGCGCTGAAGCCTCCGCCAAATACATACTCACCGCCCTCTTCTCGTCGGGCCTGATGCTCTACGGCATCTCGCTCATCTACGGCACCACCGGCACCCTCTACTTCGGCGCCGTGGGTGAGGCCATGACAGCCGGCGACCCCGTCCAGACAGCAGCCCTCGTGCTCTTCATCGGCGGCATAGGCTTCAAGATTTCGCTCGTGCCCTTCCACCTCTGGACAGCCGATGCCTACCAGGGAGCCCCAACTCCGGTGACCTCCTACCTCAGCGTCATCTCCAAGGGCGCAGCGGCATTCGTGCTCTTCACCGTGCTCTACAAGGTGTTCGCCAACGTGATTGAGAGCGCCAACCTCATCTTCTTCTGGATCATCATCCTCTCCATCACCATAGCCAACATCTTTGCCGTGCGCCAGAACAACCTCAAGCGCTTCATGGCCTTCTCCGCCATCAGCCAGGCAGGCTACCTCGTGCTCGGCGTGATGGGAGCCACCCCGCAGGGCATGACCGCCATCGTCTACTACCTGGTGGCATACATGGTCGCCAACCTCGGCGTCTTCCTCATCATCAGCATCACCGAGCAGCGCAGCGGCAAGATCAACATATCCGACTACGACGGCTACTACAAGACCAACCCCAAGCTCGCCTTCCTCATGACACTCTCGCTCTTCAGCCTCGCCGGCATTCCGCCCTTCGCAGGCTTCTTCAGCAAGTTCTTCATGTTCATGGCAGCCTTCAAGGCAGGCTTTGCAGTACTGGTCTTCATCGCCCTGGTCAACACGGTGATATCGCTCTACTACTATCTGCTCATCGTCAAGGCCATGTACATCAAGCCCAACGACAACCCCATCGCCACCTTCAAGAGCGACGGCTACACCAAGGTCGGGCTCTTCGTGTGCACCGCAGGCGTCCTGCTCGTTGGCATCATCAGCTGGTTCTACACCTACATCGACCAGTTCAGCTACGGACTCTAACAGCGCGCCGGGCGGCCCCTCCGCCAAGCGCGCCCCAACCTGCCCCAAAGCGGCAACAAGGATCAATCCCCTTGTTGCCGCTTTTTTTGTATCCGTACCTACCGACCCGGAAAAGCGCAACCCGCCAAATGAACCATGAAGCGCGCCAAAAGAAACTATGAAGCGCGCCAAAAGGACTATGAAGCGCGCCAAAAGGACTATGAAGCGCGCCAAAAGAGTCGTGAAGCAGCGCCATGAGAACCACGAGGCGGCGCCATGCGTTGCGCAGCTCTTATTCGTAAAATCTGCAATATTCGCGTTCGCCTCATTTTCAGCGCATTACATTTGGCGCGCACTAAAGATTTTTTTAAAGCCACTTGAGCGATTGAAAAGTAGGACTTAAAAAATTTTTAAAGCCACTTGGCGAAAAAATCTCGCCGCGAAACGCT
>CAVGQS010000009.1:0-9996 GCA_963631415.1 Lactococcus garvieae
GCCTATTGATTGTTAATAATACGGTTTTCCTTGCGAGTATTTGACAGAAATCCTTTGTAGTGTGACGCTTATTATGTATTTTTGTGCGCAAAACAACTGCAATACGACAAGAATATGATTTTAAGAGCCACATTCGCCAATATCTACTCTATCAAGGATGAGACGCAGATTAGCTTTGTTGCGGGCAAGAGCAATGCCCACGGTGAGCATGTTTCGCGTGCAGAGAAGCGTGATGATATCTCCGTGCTGAAGGCTGGTGTTGTCTATGGTGCCAACGCTTCCGGCAAGAGCAACATCATCAAGGCCATGGCCCTGCTACAGCAGATTGCAGGCGGATGCTTTCCTCAGAACAAGGTGGAGCCGTTCAAGTTGGCCGATACTGAGGGCCGCAATTCAAAGATTGAGGTGGAGTTCAAGACCAGGGGCAGGTGCTTTGCCTATGGCGTGGAGTTCACCGTCGGAGGTATCAAGGAAGAGTGGCTCTTTGAAATCAACAGCCGCTCTGACAAGGAGGTTTTCTCTCGCAAAGTGTCGGCAGAGGGTAATGAATTTGCGTTTGGCAAGGTAGATGGCGATGAGGAGACGAAGATGCTGCTGAAGTTCTTGGCTCACGGCACTCCTGGCGACACCAGCTTCCTGTCGGAGTATGTCCGTCGCAATGGCACGGGTTTGGATGCCGTCAAAGTAGCTAAGGCTTGGTTTGCCGACGGGCTGAAGATTATATTTCCAAGCACTCGATTGCAGGGCATTTCTTTCCTGACAGAGAATAACGATGAGTTGCGCAGTGCCACCCGTTCGTTGCTCGAATATTTCAACACGGGTATTGCCGATGTGCGTCTCTATAAGATGAGGAAGGACGAAATAAACATCAGGCCAGAGGTTCTAGACGGTATCCTGTCAAGGGCAAAGGCGGGAAGGCCGTACAGCATGGCAGCCGCCATAGGTAGTGAGATGTTTCTCTTTGAGGTTAGCGCGGGCGGCAGTTACGAAATCTTCAAGCAGAAGGCTGTGCATCGCAATCTCGCTACGGGTGAGGAGGTGATATTTGAGCTTGGAGAAGAGTCGGATGGCAGCATCCGCTTGCTCGACTTCATCCCTATGCTTATAGACTTGAAGCAGAACGAGGTGGATTATCTCGTGGACGAGATTGACCGCAGTATGCACCCCATGCTCTCGCGGAAGATACTGGAATGCTATTTCTCCGGTCTGGACGCCACCCGCGAGACGCAGCTCATTTTCTCTACCCACGAGTGCAACCTCCTGAACCTTGACTTGATTCGCGCTGATGAGGTTTGGTTTGTGGAGAAGGGTAAGGACGGGGCGTCACATCTCACGTCGTTGGCTGAGTACAAGCCGCGCGAAGATGTACGCAAGGGTTATCTTCAGGGCAGATATGGCGCGATACCGTTTTTTGCTCCGATTCAGGCGTTAAAGTGGTGACGCTATGAGGAATAGGAAAGATTTCAAACGGATAGAAGGTGTCAAGTCCTCACGTCTCATAGTAATCGCTGCAGAAGGCCGTGCCACTGAGAACATCTATTTCGAGGCCATGCGGCAGGAACTCTGCGCCTCCAATGTGCAGCTCGTAGTGCTGAACAGGGAGGACGACAACTCCAGTCCGGCTAATGTGCACCGGCAGCTGAGGTCTTTCATTGATGAATACAACATTCAGGATGATGACCAACTTTGGGTTGTAGTAGACCGCGATGACTGGAAAGAAAAGATGCTTGCAGAGGTCGCTCAGCTTTGCCAACAGAATGACAATCTTCGTTTCTGCATGAGCAATCCCTGTTTTGAGCTTTGGCTGATACTCCATCTCGAAGATGTGGCGGCGTATAGTGATGACGACAAGCAGTCTTTGTTAGAGAATTCTCGCCTTTCCACCCACGGCACCTGGACAAAATACAGACTTCGTCAGTTGATGGGCCAGTATCAAGAGGCAGACTACAATCCCTACCAGCTTCTCCCTAATGTCTCCATAGCCATTGAGCGGGCAGAGTTGCTGGACACGAACCCCAAAGACCGCTGGCCGCAAGGAATAGGCACAAGGGTGTATTTGCTCGCCAAGAGCATTATGAACAAGTGATTTTTTTCTTCGGCATCGACTTAATGATAACGAGTTGGCGCTCTGTCAGACAGTTGTTTACAGTGTCATTTACAGTGTCATTTGCAGTGTCATTTGTTTCTGCCGCATCATTGACGTTGCGATAAATGGTCAAGAGAGTGCCGCCGCATGAATTCTCGATGACGGGGTCTTTAAGTCCTGCTTTGTTGAGGCCTTCGCGCATTTTGTTGATGCCACGTCCCCAGTTCTCGATGAATCCTGCTTTATAGAACACGTTGGCAATGTTGCGGTTGCGCGGTTGTGAGGCATGCTCGGCAAACATAAAAAATGCCCGGAGCTGTAGAAAAACGGCTTCGGGCATTTTCTTTGTATGAGGGGGGAGGGTGTGTTATTTGGGTTGTTCGTCGTTGGTCTGCCCGTTGCCGAAGACGCTGTTGTAGACTTTGTCGACGGCTCCGGCGTTGGCGCAGATGTAGTCGCGGGAGACCTGGCAGGCGCGCTGGAGGAAGGCGCTGTCGGTGGTGAGGTGTGTGATGACGGAGATGTAGTCTTGCTGGCCGCGCACCTCGAAGCAGCCGCCCAGTTTGATGAGTTCGGTGGCCTCGCGGAACTTGTGGTTGTTGGGGCCGATGATGACGGGGAGTCCGTAGACAGCCGCCTCGGGCACGTTGTGGATGCCTGCGCCAAATCCGCCGCCCACGTAGGCTATGGTGGCGTAGCGGTAGATGGAGGAGAGGAGGCCGTAGCAGTCGATGATGAGGCAGTGGGCCTGTGCGGCGCTCTCGGCTGTGGTCTTGGAGTAGCGCAGGGCGGGGCGCCTGAGCTTGCTCTCTATCTCAGCCAGATGGGCCTCGCTCACCACGTGGGGCGCGAGGATGAGTCGCTGCTCGGAGTGGTTGTTGAAGTAGTCAATGAGTATGTCCTCGTCGGGCTGCCAGCTGCTGCCTGCCACTACGACATGGCTGTTGGCTGGCAGGTCGCGGCAGAAGGCTTGGCACAGCGGCAGGCTCTTGGCTGCCTGGCTTATCTGCAGCACGCGGTCCATGCGCGTGTCGCCCACCACGGTGGCGCAGTTGATGTCGAGCCGCTTGAGCAGGCTGACGGACTGCTGGTTTTGCACGAAGAGGTGTGTGAAGCACTTGAGCACCTCGCAGTACTTGTGGCCGTACCAACGGAAGAAGATTTGGTTGGGGCGGAAGATGCTCGCCACGCTGTAGGTGGGTATGTTGCGGCGGTGGAGCTCGGAGAGGTAGTTGAGCCAGAATTCATACTTGATGAAGAAGGCCATCTCGGGCTTGGCTATGCGTATGAACTTCTTGGCGTTGAGCATGGTGTCGAAGGGGAGGTAGCAGCAGATGTCGGCTCCCTTGTAGTCCTTGCGCACCTCGTAGCCTGAGGGCGAGAAG
This sequence comes from Lactococcus garvieae, assembly GCA_963631415.1. Lineage (GTDB taxonomy): Bacteria > Bacteroidota > Bacteroidia > Bacteroidales > Bacteroidaceae > UBA6382. The sequence goes on from CAVGQS010000009.1 coordinate 3,472, forward strand.
AAGGTGAGCAGAATCTTGAACTGGGGGTGCTGCTCGCGTATCTTTTCGATGAGCGGGCGCCCCTGCTCGAACTCGCCCAGCGAGGCGGCGTGAAACCACAGGTATCTGTCGCCCTCCTGTCTGCCGCTGCGCAGGATTTTGTACGTCTTGCTGTGGCCTGCCTTGAGGAGGCGGGCCTTCTTGTTGAACAAGGCTGCTATGTTCACGCAGAACATATACAGATATATAGCGAGTGAATACATGGTTCGAAACTTTGTAGTTGAAAGAGTGTGTGTAGGCTCCGGGGGACGTTATTGCAGCGTGTCGATGGCGAAGCGCATGCGGCTCAGAGTCTCGTCCTTGCCGAGGAACGCCGCCAGCTCGTACATGTCGGGTCCCTGACCCTTGCCCACGAGGCAGATGCGCCATGCGTTCCAGGGCTTGGCGCCCGTCTGCTCCGCCCATGGGGCTACGGCCTTGTCGAGGCTCTCGGCGCTGAAGTCGGAGAGCTGGCTCAGCAGGTCGGCGAGCTGCTGCATCTCGGCAGCGGTGCCTTCCTTCCAGTTCTTGCGCACGAACTTGTCCTCGCGGTCGAAGGCGGTGGGGGCGATGAAGAAGAAGTCGCAGAGCGGCCAGAGGTCCTTGACGAACGACACGGCGCGCTTCTTGGTCTGTCCCGACTGTCCGTCGACGTATTCCACCACTTTCTGCTTCATCATGCCGATGACCTGGGCTGCGCGCTCAGCGGTGGTGGTGATGCCGTTGGCCGACAGAATGCCGAGGAAGGCGGGGGCGAGCTCGGCGTCGGTCTTCATGAGGAGATATTCGCGGTTGAACCACCATCCCTTCATATAGTCGAACTTGGCTCCGCTCTTGGAGCACTTGTGGAGGTCGAACTGCTCGATGAGCTGGTCCATGGACAGGAGCTCCTGGTCGTTGCCGGGGTTCCAGCCCAGCAGGGCGAGGAAGTTGATGACAGCCTCAGGCAGGTAGCCGCTCTCGCGGTAGCCGCTGGAGACGGCTCCCGACGCGGGGTCGTGCCATTCGAGCGGGAAGACGGGGAAGCCCAGTTTGTCGCCGTCGCGCTTGGAGAGCTTGCCCTTGCCGTCGGGTTTGAGCAGCAGTGGCAGGTGGGCGAAGCGGGGCATGGTGTCTTGCCAGCCGAAGGCGCGGTAGAGGAGCACGTGGAGGGGTGCGGAGGGGAGCCACTCCTCGCCGCGAATGACGTGGGTGACCTCCATGAGGTGGTCGTCGACGATGTTGGCGAGGTGGTAGGTGGGCAGCTGGTCGGCGCTCTTGTAGAGCACCTTGTCGTCGAGGACAGACGAGTTGATGACCACGTCGCCGCGGATCATGTCGAGCACGTGGACGTCTTCGCCCGGCTCAATCTTGAAGCGCACCACATATTGCGCGCCCTGCTCGATGAGCGCCTGCACCTCGTCGGGCGCCATGGTGAGCGAGTTGCGCATGGCCATGCGGGTAGAGGCGTCGTACTGGAAATTGGGTATCTCGCTGCGCTTGGCGTTGAGTTCCTCCGGCGTGTCGAAGGCGATGTATGCCTTGCCGTTGTCGAGCAGCACGTCAACGTACTTCTTGTAGATGTCGCGGCGCTCTGACTGGCGGTATGGCCCGTGTTCGCCGCCGATGCCCACGCCTTCGTCAAACTTGATGCCGAGCCACTTGAAGCTCTCAATGATATAGTCTTCGGCTCCGGGAACGAAGCGGCTGGAGTCGGTGTCTTCGATGCGGAAGATGAGCTCGCCGTGGTTTTTGCGGGCGAAGAGGTAGTTGTAGAGCGCCGTGCGTACGCCGCCTATATGCAGTGGTCCTGTGGGACTGGGCGCAAATCGCACCCGTATCTTTTGTTGGTCCATGATTAGTCGAAAAAAAATGTGTAGACTGCAAAATTATAAATAAATTGCTGAAACACCCTATATATAAGGTAACATTTAGCCATAGGGGAGGTTTAAGCCGTAAGTTTTTTGCCGTTTTCTGTGGCGTTCTTTCGTATTCTTTCTTAATTTTGTAAGCGGAACGTTGCCGCCGAGCCGGCAACCAAAGACAGCCTGATATGTGGACAAGATACAAAATATTTCTGTGCGTGGCGCTGCACTTGCTGGCAAGTGTGGTGATAGTCTACTTCATGCCGCGCGAGCACCATTTCTCCTACGACTACTCGGAGGGCAAGCCTTGGAAATACTCTCAGCTGATAGCCGAATACAATTTTCCCATCTACAAGTCGGACGCCCAGCTCAAGCAAGAGCGCGACAGCGTGTTGCGCGAGGTGAAGCCCCTCTTCAACCTGCAGAAGGAGACGGGCTCCACGCAGTTGCGCAACTTCAGCACCGACCTGTCCAAGCGGCCGTCGCAGCCCATCTACAGGCTGGCGGGCAAATATGTGGCTAAGCTGCTGGCGGAGGTCTACGAAAGGGGCGTGGTGAGCCAGGCGGGCTACGACATGGCGGTGGCGCAGTCGCAGAAAATCAGCGTGGTGAGCAACTCCGCCGCGCTCTCTGTGGAGTCGAGCACCGTGTTTTCGCCCCGCATGGCCTACAAGTATATAGCCGACAAGGTCGACTCGCTCCACCTGCCCAAGGATCTGCTCGACTACTGCAAGGTGACGGACTACCTGGTGCCCAACCTGGAGTATGACCAGCAGCGCACCGAGTCGGTGAGGAAGGAGATGCTCGCCAACGTGTCGCCGTGTCGCGGCATGGTGCAGAAAGGCGAGAAGATAATAGGCGAGGGCGAGATAGTGACGCCCAACGCCGTCAAGGTGCTCCAGTCGCTGGAGAAAGAGTCGGAGAAGCGCAACGACAGCGGCACCGACGAGATGCTGGTGTTTGTGGGACAGTTCCTGTGCGTGGCCGTGCTGATGAGCGTGTTCCTTACATATATAATGCTCTACCGCCGCGACTACATCGACCAGATGCGCCCGATGCTCTTCCTGCTGTCGCTGATAGTGGTGTTTTCGGTGGCGACGTCCTACGTGCAGCAGTCCAACGAGCAGAACGTCTATGTGGTGCCGTTTGCGATAGTGGCGATATTCGTAAGGGTGTTTCTCGACTCGCGCACGGCGTTTGTCATGATGCTGCTCATCATAGGCCTGTGCTCGCTGTCCATCCACGGCTCCTACGAGTTCATGATGCTGGAGATAGTGTCGAGCCTCACCGCCATCTACTCGCTGAAGGAGCTGACGTCGAGGTCGCAGCTCTTCCGCTCGGCAGGTCTCGTGATAGGCATGACGGCGCTGATAAAGCTGGGTTACGACCTGAGCCAGGGTTTCTTCCTGAGCACCCTGGACGTGTCGTGGTACGTGCGCATCGCGCTCAACGGTGTGCTGCTGCTGTTCGCCTACCCGCTGATGCTGCTGTTTGAGAAAGTCTTCGGCTTCATCTCGAGCGTGACGCTCGTGGAACTTTCTAACGTCAATACCCCGCTGCTGAGGCGCCTGTCGAAGGAGGCGCAGGGCACCTTCAACCACTCCATGCAGGTGGCCAATCTGGCCACGGAGGTGGCGGCTAAGCTGGAGGCCAACGTGCAGCTGGTGAGGACGGCGGCGCTCTATCACGACATAGGCAAACTGACCAACCCCGTCTTCTTCACCGAGAACCAAATAGGAGTGAATCCCCACAACGACCTGCCCGAGGAGCAGAGCGCGCAGATAATCATTCGCCACGTGGCTGACGGAGTGGACCTGGCCGACAAGCACGGCCTGCCGCCCGTGATCAGGGAGTGCATAGCCACCCACCACGGGCGCAGCAAGACCAAATACTTCTATATCAGCTACGTCAACAAGCACCCCGGCGAGCCCGTCAACGAGGAACTCTTCACATACCCCGGCCCCAATCCCCACACCAAGGAGCAGGCCATACTCATGATGGCCGACGCGGTAGAGGCGGCGTCGCGCAGCATGAAGGAGATAACCGAAGACGGCCTGCGCAAGCTGGTGGACACCATAGTGGACCAGCAGGTGGCGGAGGGTTCGTTCCGCGACTGCCCCATCACGTTCCGCGACGTGGCGGTGGCGAAGGACGTGCTGGTGGCCAACCTCAAGACCGTCTACCACACACGCATCAGCTATCCCACGCTCAACGTGCCTGCCGGCGAAACGCCCGCCGCCGGAGCCGCCCCCTCTACGCCCGTTTAGCGCCCCGGCGGGCATGGGAGTTGTTAAGAGGATGTGAAAAAAACTTTTTTTCGGGTGCGAAATTGTGCTGAGAAGATATTTGTGTGTACTTTTGCGTACGGATGGACAGGCTGAGAAATCAGCACATCACAAAAACACTACTAAAACATCATAATTATGGGATTTCTTACAAATGACAAACTCGTTATTGTCGGTGCGGCCGGCATGATTGGATCCAACATGGTGCAGACAGCGCTCACGCTGGGTCTTACTTCAGACATCTGCCTCTACGACGTGTTCCCACCCGAGGGCGTAGCTGAAGAAATGCGTCAGAGCGGTTTTGACGGCGCCAAGATTACTGCTACCACTGATGCCGCTGAGGCGTTTGCGGGTGCCAAGTATATCATCTCGTCGGGCGGCGCTCCCCGCAAGGAGGGCATGACCCGCGAAGACCTGCTCAAGGGCAACTGCGAGATAGCCAAGGGACTTGGCGAAAACATCAAAAAGTACTGCCCCGAGGTAAAGCACGTGGTCATCATCTTCAACCCCGCTGACCTGACCGGTCTGGTTACGCTCCTCTACTCCGGACTGAAGCCCAGCCAGGTCACCACACTCGCCGCCCTCGACACCACCCGTCTGCAGAGCGCGCTCGCCAAGAAGTTTGGCGTGATGCAGAACAAGATTACCGGTTGCGCCACCTTCGGCGGCCACGGCGAGCAGATGGCAGTGTTCGGCAGCCACGTGGTTGTTGACGGCCGCAAGCTCGTCGACATCATCGGCACTCCCGAATTCCCCACCGAGGAGTGGGAGGCCATGAAGAAAGCCGTGACACAGGGCGGAAGCGCCATCATCAAACTGCGCGGCCGCAGCTCCTTCCAGAGCCCCTCGCAGCTCTCCGTTGAGATGATTGCCAGCGTGATGGGCGGCAAACCCTTCCGCTTCCCTGCCGGCACCTACGTCAACGAGGGCAAGTATCACAACATCATGATGGCCATGAAGACCACCCTCGACACCACGGGCTGCCACTACGAAATGCCGCAGGGCACCGCTGAGGAGAACGCCAAGCTCGACCAGAGCTACGAGCACCTCTGCAAGATGCGCGACGAACTCGTGACGCTCAATATCGTTCCCGAAATCTCCAAGTGGGGCGAAATCAACCCCAACCTGGTGTAACGGACATATATAATAAGGAATATATATAATAAGGTATAAAGCCGCATAGGCTGACCACCTCCGGGCGGGGCGACGGGCGCAGAAAATGGAAAGCGCTTGCCGCCCCGCATTTTTTTGGCAAAGGAACGACTCCGCCAGAGTCTGCAGGGCAGCTGTCCCGACCGCAGAATTCCTCCATCCAGCCCGCTGGCCACCCCGGCGAGGGCGGCACTAGCGGCGAAGAGGGGGCGCGGGACATTTTCAGCACGAATTTGCTTGCTGAAGTTGTAGAAAAGCCCTAAAATTGACGCAAAAACGCTTTTTGCAAAAAAAATACGCAAAACGGGCTCTGCGGAGTTAAATTTTCCCTAAAAAATATGCACGGAATCAGAAAAAAGTTGTTCCTTTGCCGACAAAGACCCTGCTCTAGAGTGGGTCTCACATTAAAAGAAACGACGATAACAAATTATTACTAACCAGAAGAGGGCTTTCCTGCTAACAAAGGGAGCCTTTGAAAAACTCAAAAAACATGAAGAGAATTCTTACACTTCTCGCAGTTTGTGCAACTGTTTCTTTTGCAAGCGCACAGACAACCGTACGTGGTAGCAAGCTTACCGACAACTGGTCTGTAGGTCTGCAGGCAGGTGGTGTTACTCCCGCCTCTCACCACAAGTTGATTGGTGACCTCCGTCCTTCAGTGGGCATCACCATTGCTAAGGAGATCACTCCGATCTTCGGTCTCGCTGTTGAGGGCAACACTCTCATCAACGCTGGTCACAACAACCGCTTCCACAGCGCCGCTGCTTTCGACGCTTCTAACATCAGCGGTTTGATGTCCTTCAACCTGACCAACCTCTTCCTTGGCTACAAGGGCGAGCCTCGTCTCGTTGACGTAAAGGCAGTTTACGGTTTCGGTTGGGGCCACGAGTACTATCCTGGCAAGTACAACGACGTGAACCTGCTCACCAGCAAGGCTGGTCTTAACATCGGCTTCAACCTCGGCGCAGCCAAGGCTTGGCAGATCAACGTTAAGCCCGCTATCGTATGGAGCCTCGGCGACGGTGGCTACACTCAGGTAGGTCAGAAGTACAACATCAACCTGGCTCACCTCGAGCTCATGGCTGGCGTTACCTACAAGTTCAAGAACTCTAACGGCACTCACAACTTCGCCCTCGTTAAGGAATACGACCAGGCTGAGGTTGACGGCCTCAACGCTAAGATCAACGACCTGCGCAACCAGATTGGCGCAAAGGATCAGAAGATCG
>CAVGQS010000009.1:10006-25743 GCA_963631415.1 Lactococcus garvieae
CTCCAGGACGAGCTCAACGACTGCCGCAACAAGAAGCCGGCTGCTCCCGCAGCTCAGGCCGCTAGCAACACCGTTGAATCTAACGTATTCTTCGCATGTGGCAAGTCCGTTATCTCTAAGGCTCAGGAGCCTAACGTAGCTCGCGTAGCTTCTTACCTGAAGAGCAACCCCAACGCAACTGTTTCCGTTAAGGGTTACGCTTCTCCCGAAGGCCCTGCAGGTCTGAACCAGAAGCTTTCTGCAGCTCGCGCTGACGCTGTTAAGAACATGCTCGTTAAGAAGTACGGCATCGACGCTTCTCGCATCTCTACCGAGGGTTGCGGCGTTGGCAACGTATTCTCTGATCGCAGCTGGAACCGCGTGGCTATCTCTACTATGACTAAGTAATCGCCACTCTTGGTTTAAAACAAGATAACAAAAGGCGGCAATCGCATCGAGCGGTTGCCGCTTTTTTTGTTTGCCTGTGGCCAACACTGCCCAGCTGAAAGTCGTCTGACTTCATTTGAAAAACTTGTGGTTTCGTTTGTGAAGACCTCAATTGAAAAAACAAGGACTTCTGTTCATTTTGAAGCCACTTGGCGTCATCGCGTGCGGACTTAATTTTTCCTGACCGTCATAAACGGAAAACCATTTCCATTGGAAACGATTAGCCGTTTATGTTTGACTGGATATCCGTTTCCGCGGAAATTGTAACGCCCGGTGGTTTTCTGATGAGCGCAAGTCCTTGCCTGTGAAGTGCTTGTTTGGCGAAACGAGGTGCGGCAAGGCTTTAGGGGGCGTAAAAAAAGTTTAGTGGACAGCCGTAATACAGGGCGTTAAACCTGCGTCGCTGTGGGAGTGGCGAATATGGGCGCGACGAAGATGGGTGTGGCGAAATTTTTAGTGCGCAAATTTGGTGGGGAATTAAAATATGCTTAATTTTGCACGCACTTAAGATTTAACACAACGAGTTAAAATATACAACAAAGCAAAACAGTATGATTATTGTACCAGTTAAAGAAGGCGAGAACATCGAAAGAGCGCTGAAGAAGTTCAAGAGAAAGTTTGAAAAGACGGGCGTCGTGAAGGAATTGCGCAGACGTCAGCAGTTTGACAAACCCTCTGTACGTAAGCGTCTCGCCAAGGAGCATGCCATCTATGTGACTGCACTCCACCGTGACGAAGACTAAATGAAGTTTCACCGTTTAGCGGACACCGAAAGGAGGTTGTAGACCAAGAGATATAACATGCGATATTTTGTTGCTTAGCGAGTGCCTGATTGCAGGCGACTTCGTATGTGCAGCGAAATGTACTTGATAATCTTCAATTTTTTCATAGTTTCCCGGCAGGCTGTTATGGTCTGCCGGTTTTATTTTCTCACTAGAGCTCTCCTGCAATTTCGCCCGGCATTTTCCCGATGTCGCCATCCCGAACATTCACGCAATAATACACCTTCCCTACCTTATTATATATAATATATCCCATAGGTCTTCCATCTTTTATTTCCCCTGCATTTTCAACCCTGCGTTGTCTAATAGAAATTCCCCGTCAAGTGTTTTGGTATGAACGCGCATGATTACATAGACAGTTTTGTGACGTATCTCATTGCGGAGCGCCACTACTCGGAGGCTACCGCCTTGGTGTATTCCCCCGCCCTGAGCAGTCTGCTCGAGTTTGTCGGGACACGCTATGCCGTAACGGACTGGGGAGAGGTGAGCGACGCGCACATCAGGGAGTGGGTGGTGCAGATGATGGCGGATAAATACTCCACGCTGACGGTGAACAAGAAGTTGAGTGCCGTGAGGTCGTTCTACCGCTATCTGTTGACGAGGGGAGTGGTGAGCAAAAATCCCACGAGCAAGATACGGGGACCGAAAAACGAGAAGCGGCTGCCGGAGTTTGTGAGGGAGGGCGACATGGACAAGCTGCTCGACAACGTGAAATTCGGCGACGACTACGGCGGACGGCGCGACCACTTGGTGCTGCTGCTCTTCTATTCCACCGGCATCCGCCTGGCGGAGTTGGTGGGGCTCGACTTGAACTCGGTTAATTTCAGCAGCTCGACCATAAGGGTCCTGGGCAAGCGCAACAAGGAGCGCGTAGTGCCCTTCGGCGCTGAGCTGAGGGACGAGCTGCTCCGTTATATAGAACTACGGAACCGGCAGGAGGGTGCCGACGCTACGCCTGCGCTGCTGCTGGGGCCGCACGGCGGACGCATCAGCCGTTCGCTTGTGGAGAAGACGGTGCATGCATATTTGTCGCAAGTCACTACGCTCAAGAAGCGGTCGCCCCACGTCTTGCGCCACACCTTCGCCACCGCGATGCTCAACAACGGGGCGGAGATAGAAGTGGTGAGGCAGTTGCTCGGCCACAAGAGCATCACGACTACCGAAATCTACACCCACACTACGTTTGAGGAACTGAAGAAAGCATACGCAAAAGCTCATCCGCATGCCGACAAGGATGACGAATGAGCTTTTGGGTGCGGCGCACGTGCGCCTATGACATTTGAAAGGGTAGGGCGGCTGCGCCCGTAGCAGTCGCTATTGGACTGCTGACAAATCCAGGTCTATCGCAACGGGGAAGATGCGGAGCGGGTCGCCGAAGGCCTCGGTGCTGCGCAGCATGGCAGTGGCGGTTTTTTGCGGAGTGCCTTTGTAGGCCTCTTTGCCGTTGATGCGAATGGTCACCTCGCTGTTGGTGTCAACGAGCGCGTCGCTGAGGAAGACGGTGATGTTGCCGCCAGTCGAAAGGGAGTAAGTCTTGTTGAAGCAAAGTTCGATGCCCCACTGCGGGTCTTTCTGCGTGCAGGTGTAGTCCACGTCCTGCATGGAGATGTCGATGGTGTTGCCCGTGGCGGTGAACTCGTAGCGGGTGCGCTTGTCGCCGGTGGGGTGCTGGTTGACGAGCAGGTTGTAGAAGCCGGTGCGGTGGCGGTTGTCCATCTCGTAGTCCTCCCAGATGAAGTGCTTGGGCGTCGGGTTTCTCTTGAACTGCTTGAGCCACGGGGTCATGACGCGGTAGTCGAAGCCGTGGCCCATGCCCTCTACGAGTTCGATGTTGTGGATGTATTCGCCGGGGTACGCCTTCTGCAGCGAGTCGAGGGCGAGGTTGGTGTAGGTGGTGAGCATGTTGCGGTAGAAGCCGTAGTCCTTCTCTCCCGTCATGAGCGAGAAGGCAATGTTGCCGCAGTTTTCAGCCGGGGCGTTCTTGAGCGGTTCGCCGCCCGCCATGGGGCCAGCTGCCGCGAGGTAGTCGGCGTAGAACGACGCCAGTCGCTGGCTGCCGTAGCCGCCCTCGGAGATGCCAAACAGGTAGAGGCGGTAGGGGTCAATCTGGCCTGAGGCGAGCGCCTGGCGGAAGAGCGACTCGACGAACCACTGCTTGCTCTTTTGGTACCAGCGGTACCAGTTGCCCTCCTGCGGTATCTGCGGGATGAAGTAAGCCGAGGGCGCGTCGTCGAACATCTGGCCCATCTGCAGTCCGGCAGCCCACTCCATGGCGCGCGGTCCGCTGCCGTGGAGGTAGAGGAACAGCGGGCGCTGGCCGTCGGTATCGCCCTTGGTGCCGTAGTAGAAGTTGAGCGTGGCGTTGGGCTCCAGCGAGTCGGGCAGTGTCCAGCTGTGCTTGGCTTTGTCGGTGAGCGGCTGCAGGTCGGGCAGTTTGCCTTCGCTGGTTTGGGCGACGTGCTCCTTCCATGCGGTCCACACGGAGAGGCTGTCCTTGGTGATGTTCTTGGTCGGGATGACTTTGCCGGGTGCCGTTTGGCCGGCGAAATAAGCTTTTGCTTTTTTGTAGAGGCTGCGGTTGACGCTTTGTGCCGCCAGCGAGGCTGACGCCATAAACGAAATGCAGCAGATTGCGAGAACGTTACGTTTATTCATTGCTCTAGTGCTTTTGGTAAATGTTGTTTGAGCGGTAAAGTTAGTGCAAAAGTGCGGATAAGGCGCGCTTTGCGGTGAAGAACCTTCTTTTTTTGTTGCGGCGCGTTAAAAGAGCGGCGCGTTGAGGCGTGTGTTCGCCGCTTTTTCTTAATTTTGCCTTAGACTATAGTTTCGGAAGTTTCACTATACATTATTATATATAAGGATGGCTACAGACAACAAAAACCAATTCCAGATTGCCGTTTCGCCTGAGGTGGAGGACGGCGTGTATTCAAACCTTGCGGTCATAACCCACTCGTCCGCCGAGTTTATCTTAGACTTTATCCGCATGCTGCCCAACGGCGGCAACCCCAAGGTGAAGTCGCGCGTCGTGATGGCTCCCGAGCACGCCAAGAGGCTGATGTTCGCTCTCAGCGACAATATCTCTAAGTACGAGAAGGCGTTCGGCCAGATTGACCTGCACAACCCCTCGACCGGCGGTTCGTTTTCTGAACCGAGAGGCGAGGCGTGACGCAAGCGAGTCTTCGCACGACGTCAGCAACACTTCGCTTGGCGCAGGTGCATCTTGGCGAGCCGTCAGCGTGTCTTGGTGCTTCGCCCAGTATCTGGGCAGGTGACGAGTGAGTCCTGGCGAGCCGCTGGGCTTCAATTAGACAACTATGCACATTGGCTTTGTGAAGGCAGAAAAGCCGTCAAACCCTGTCAGATGAACAAGGTTTGGCGGCTTTTCCGTTTGTGTGGCTGGCGGCACGGTCTGCGTCCTTTTCCCGTGACGGGTGCTGCTGGCGGGCTCGTTGTTGGGCGTCGAAATGTCATGTCGCTCCGCAATTGGCTGTTAAATATCCTTTCCGATGTTAAATAATATTAAAACGTGTACAAATTGGAGTTAATGCAGTGTGCGAGGTGAAATTAGTAGCCCATATAACGTGCTATATTGCAGAAAAGTAGTAATTTCGCAGTCTGAAATGGGTATTCTGTGCCCATAAGGGACGTAACTGCCCTAATTTTCAGGTAGAAACACAACAAAATAAACCAAAAATAAAAGTAAAATGCCAACAATCCAACAACTAGTTAGAAAAGGCAGAGTGGCTTTGGAAGACAAGAGCAAGTCTCCGGCGCTGGACTCATGTCCGCAGCGTCGTGGTGTCTGTGTTCGTGTCTACACAACTACTCCTAAGAAGCCTAATTCGGCCATGCGCAAAGTGGCGCGTGTGCGTTTGACAAACTCAAAAGAAGTGAACTCGTACATCCCTGGTGAGGGTCACAACCTGCAGGAGCACTCTATCGTGATGGTAAGAGGCGGCCGTGTGAAGGACCTGCCTGGTGTACGTTACCACATCGTGCGCGGCACGCTCGACACCGCAGGTGTAGCCAACCGCACACAGCGCCGTTCCAAGTATGGAGCCAAGCGTCCTAAAGCAGCAAAGAAATAATTAACCTGAATTGGGTTATTGCAAGCGGAAAGGTTGAGTAAAGCGCAAGAGAGCGCTTGAAGAACAAGAAGCACAACCCAAACCGAAAAGTTCAAGAACAAAAATGAGAAAAGCAAAACCAAAGAAAAGAGTAATCCTTCCTGACTCGGTGTATAACGACCAGAAGGTAACGAAGTTCGTCAACCACCTGATGTATGACGGCAAGAAGAATCTCTCGTATGAGATCTTCTACAAGGCCCTGGACATCGTGAAGGAGAAGATGCAGAACGAAGAGAAGAGCGCCCTGGAAATCTGGAAGAGCGCGCTGGACAATGTAACTCCCCAAGTTGAGGTGAAGAGTCGCCGTATTGGTGGTGCCACATTCCAGGTGCCTATGGAGATCCGTCCGGACAGGAAAGAGTCTATCTCAATGAAGAATATCATCGCCTTTGCCCGCAAGCGTAGCGGCAAGAGCATGGCTGAGAAGCTTGCTGCCGAGATTATGGATGCCTACAACCAGCAGGGTGGCGCGTTCAAGCGCAAGGAGGACCTCCACCGCATGGCCGAGGCTAACCGTGCATTTGCTCACTTTAGATTTTAATCCCTAAACAAGAAGAAGACTATGGCAAAGCACGATTTGCATTTGACCCGCAACATTGGTATCATGGCTCACATCGATGCTGGTAAGACTACCACATCGGAGCGCATCCTTTTCTATACCGGCAAGACTCACAAGATCGGTGAAGTGCACGAAGGCGCTGCAACGATGGACTGGATGGAGCAGGAGCAGGAGCGCGGTATCACCATCACTTCTGCTGCCACCACTGCCTACTGGACCTACAATGGCGACAAATATAAGTTCAACCTCATCGATACTCCGGGACACGTGGACTTTACCGCAGAGGTAGAGCGTTCGCTGCGTGTGCTGGACGGCGCTGTGGCTACTTACTGCGCAGTGGGCGGCGTTGAGCCTCAGTCTGAGACCGTATGGCGCCAGGCTGACAAGTACAACGTGCCCCGTATCGGCTACGTGAACAAGATGGACCGCTCCGGCGCTGACTTCTTTGAGGTCGTTCGCCAGATGAAGGACGTTCTCGGCGCCAATCCTTGTGTTATATCGGTGCCTATCGGCTCTGAGGAGAACTTCAAGGGTATTGTAGACCTTATCAAGATGAAGGCTATCCTCTGGCACGACGAGACAATGGGTGCTGAGTATGAGGTAGACGACATCCCGGCAGAGCTCGTTGACGAGTGCAACGAGTGGCACGCCAAGATGGTAGAGCAGGCTGCTGAGCAGGACGAGAGCCTCATGGAGAAGTTCTTTGAGGATCCCGACTCTATCACCGAGCAGGAGATTATCGCCGGTATCCGCAAGGGCTGCCTGAGCCTGGAACTTGTTCCTATGACTTGCGGTTCTTCGTTCAAGAACAAGGGTGTGCAGACTCTGCTTGACTATGTCTGCATGTTCCTCCCGAGCCCGCTGGACACTCCGGCTATCGAGGGCGTCAACCCTGACACCAACGAGACCGAGACCCGCCAGCCGTCTGAGGACGACAAGACTTCTGCCCTCGCATTCAAGATTGCCACTGACCCGTATGTGGGCCGTCTGGTGTTCTTCCGCGTTTATTCCGGTAAGGTAGAGGCAGGTTCTTATGTATATAATGTACGTTCCGGCAAGAAGGAGCGTGTGAGCCGTCTGTTCCAGATGCACTCAAACCACCAGAACCCCGTTGACGTGATCAGCGCAGGTGACATAGGTGCTGCAGTGGGTCTGAAGGATATCCGCACTGGTGATACCCTCGTAGAAGAAGGCGCACCTATCATCCTTGAGTCTATCGAGTTCCCTGATCCAGTGATCGGTATCGCAGTGGAGCCTAAGACCCAGAAGGATCTCGACAAGCTGAGCAACGGTCTTGCCAAGCTGGCAGAGGAAGACCCGACGTTCACCGTACGTACTGACGAGCAGAGCGGCCAGACCGTCATCTCGGGTATGGGTGAGCTTCACCTCGACATCATCATCGACCGTCTGAAGAGAGAATTCAAGGTAGAGTGCAACCAGGGCAAGCCCCAGGTTAACTACAAGGAGGCCATCACTAAGACTGTAAGCAACTTCCGTGAAGTATACAAGAAGCAGTCGGGTGGTCGCGGTAAGTTCGCCGACATCATCGTGAATGTTGGTCCTATCGACGAAGACTACGACGTAAAGGAGAACGGCCCGCTGCAGTTTGTGAACAGCGTGACTGGCGGCCGCATCCCCAAGGAGTTCATCCCGTCTGTACAGAAGGGCTTCGAGAACGCCATGAAGAGCGGTGTGCTCGCTGGCTTCCCTCTTGACAGCCTCAAGGTTGAGCTCGTGGACGGTAGCTTCCACCCGGTAGACTCTGACCAGTTGTCGTTTGAGATCGCAGCACTGCAGGCTTACAAGAACGCTTGCTCTCAGGCTGGTCCTTGCCTCATGGAGCCGATAATGAAGCTCGAGGTTGTGACTCCGGAAGAGAACATGGGTGACGTGATCGGTGACCTCAACAAGCGTCGCGGTCAGGTGGAAGGCATGGAGAACAGCCGCAGCGGCGCACGCATCGTGAAGGCGATGGTTCCGCTGGCAGAGATGTTCGGCTATGTAACCGCCCTGCGTACCATCACTTCGGGCCGCGCTACTAGCTCCATGCAGTATGACCACCACGCTCCTGTATCTTCGAGCATCGCCAAGGCTGTGCTTGAGGAGTGCAACGGTCGCGTAGACTTGATTAAATAACAATTACAAATATTGAAAGAGCGGAACTCTTAACGAATGACTCTTAAGAGTTCCCGCCTTTCTGAAAAACAAAAAACATGAGTCAAAAAATCAGAATTAAACTGAAGTCTTACGATCACACGCTCGTAGAGAAGAGCGCCGACAAGATCGTCAAGGCAGTAAAGGCAGCCGGTGCGGTGGTCAGCGGACCTATCCCATTGCCTACACGCAAACGCATCATTACTGTGAACCGCTCAACCTTCGTAAACAAGAAGAGCCGCGAGCAGTTTGAGATTTCTTCCTACAAGCGTTTGATTGACATCTACAGCACAACGGCAAAGACTGTAGACTCTTTGATGAAGCTCGAGTTGCCCTGCGGCGTAGAGGTAGAAATCAAGGTGTAGTCAAACAAGTAATCATTGAAAAATAGCACAAACTAAATTTAACTGAAATGCCAGGATTAATTGGAAAAAAAATCGGAATGACTTCCGTTTTCAGTGCCGAGGGAAAGAATGTTCCATGCACTGTTATTGAATGTGGTCCTTGCGTAGTTACTCAGATTAAAAGTGTAGAGACCGACGGCTATGAGGCTGTTCAGCTCGGCTTCCAGGAAGCAAAGGAGAAGAACACGACCAAGGCGCTGAAGGGACACTTTGACAAGGCTGGTACTACTCCCAAGAGACACTTGGCCGAGTTCAATGGTTTTGATCAAGACCTGAATTTAGGAGACACCGTCACTGTGGAGATTTTTGCCGACACCAAGTATGTTGATGTCGTAGGAACCTCTAAGGGACACGGTTTCCAGGGTGTGATGAAGCGCCATGGCTTCGGCGGTGTAGGTCAGTCTACACACGGTCAGGACGACCGCGCCCGCAAGCCGGGTTCTATCGGTGCCTGCTCCTACCCTGCAAAGGTGTTCAAGGGCATGCGCATGGGCGGTCAGATGGGTAACGAGCGTGTTACGACCCAGAACCTCCGAGTTTTGAAAGTTATACCGGAAAAGAACCTCCTTGTCATCAAGGGTTCTGTAGCCGGTTGTAAAGGTTCAATCGTTTTAATTAAAGGATAATGGAAGTTAGCGTATTAAACAGGAATGGTCAAGATACCGGTAAGAAGGTAACTCTCCTCGATTCGATCTATGCAATTGAGCCTAACGACCATGCGATATATCTTGATGTGAAGCAGTATCTTGCCGCTCAGCGCCAGGGTACAGCCAAGAGCAAGGAAAGAAGTGAAATGAGCGGTTCCACCCGCAAGCTCGGTCGCCAGAAGGGCGGCGGCGGCGCTCGCCGCGGTGATATCAACTCGCCGGTATTGGTAGGTGGCGCCCGCGTGTTTGGTCCGAAGCCGAGAGACTACGATTTCAAACTTAACAAGAAGGTTAAGCAGCTTGCCCGCAAGTCTGCCCTTTCCTATAAGGTTAAGGAATCTGCTCTCATCGTGGTTGAGGATTTCAAGTTTGAGGCTCCTAAGACAAAAGACTTCATTGCTTTTGTTGAGAATCTGAAAATTGCCGACAAGAAGGTGCTTGTAGCACTGGACGGCATCGATAGGAATATGTATTTGTCAGCCCGCAATCTTAAGAATGCCGGTGTAACAACTGCCAGCCAGCTGAACACCTATGGTATACTTGGTGCTGGCGTGCTTGTCGTTACGGAGAGTGCGCTTAAAGACATAGAGGCTGTTCTTAACAAGTAAGCAGATTTAAGATATGGCATATTATATAATTAAACCGCTGGTCACTGAGAAGATGACCTCCATTACAGACAAGCAGAACAACGTGTTCGGCTTTGTAGTGCGCCCTCAGGCCAACAAGCTGCAGATTAAGGCAGAGGTTGAGGCCCGCTACAACGTGAATGTTATATCAGTTCGTACAATGAACTACGCTGGCAAGAATAAGTCGCGTTATACTCGCTCGGGGCTTATCAAGGGCCGCACGAACGCCTTCAAGAAGGCGCTGGTAGTGCTGAGCGAAGGTGAAACAATTGATTTCTATAGTAATATCTAATAAAAAATGGCAGTACGGAAATTTAGACCTACAACACCGGGTCAGAGACATAAGATTATTGGTACTTTTGAGGAAATTACTGCGTCAGTACCAGAAAAGTCTCTTGTATACGGCAAGCGTTCTAGTGGTGGCCGCAACAACGACGGACGTCGTTCGATGCGCTACTTGGGCGGTGGCCACAAGAGAAAATTCCGTTTCATCGATTTCAAGAGAGAAAAAGATGGTGTTCCGGCAACAGTGAAGACTATCGAGTATGATCCTAACCGTTCTGCTCGCATCGCCTTGCTGTACTATGCCGACGGTGAAAAGCGTTATATCATCGCTCCTAACGGCTTGACGGTCGGCACGGTAGTGATGTCTGGTGCGGATGCCGCTCCGGAAGTGGGCAACACTTTGCCTCTGCAGAACATTCCTGTAGGTACGGTGATCCACAACATTGAGTTGCGTCCGGGTCAGGGTGCTTTGTTGGCACGTTCAGCCGGTAACTTCGCACAGTTGACTTCTCGTGAGGGACGTTATTGTGTCATCAAGCTCCCCTCTGGTGAGATTCGCCAGATTCTGAGTGCTTGCAGGGCTACGATCGGCAGTGTGGGCAATTCTGACCACGCTCTTGAAAGTTCAGGTAAGGCCGGCCGTTCTCGCTGGTTGGGTCGCAGGCCGCACAACCGCGGCGTTGTGATGAACCCGCACGATCACCCGATGGGTGGTGGTGAAGGACGCCAGAGTGGTGGTCATCCTCGCTCACGTACTGGTTTGTATGCAAAGGGTCTGAAGACTCGCGCACCGAAGAAGCAGTCGAACAAGTATATCATTGAAAGAAGTAATAAAAAGTAAATCAAGTAGATTATGAGTCGTTCACTTAAAAAAGGTCCATATATTGCAGTATCTCTCGAGAAGAAAGTTCTCGCTATGAATGAGAGTGGCAAGAAGTCTGTAGTGAAGACATGGGCCAGGGCTTCAATGATATCGCCTGACTTCGTTGGTCATACAATTGCAGTCCACAACGGTAATAAATTTATTCCTGTTTACGTTACCGAAAACATGGTAGGTCACAAGTTGGGCGAGTTCGCTCCGACCCGTAAGTTCGGTGGCCACGCCGGCAACAAGAAATAGGAGTTTTAACCATTGAAAAACAAAAGAAAATAATATAATGGGAGCAAGAAAGAAGAATGCGGCCAACGATAAGAAAGAGGCCCGTAAGACCCAGTATTTTGCAAGTCTGCAAAATGTGCCTTCTTCTCCACGCAAGATGCGCTATGTCGTAGATCTTATACGCGGAATGGAGGTAGGTCGTGCTCTTGGTACACTTAGATTTTCGCAGAAGGCAGCTTCTGTTCCATTGGAAAAGCTGCTCCGCTCTGCAATCTCTAACTGGGAGCAGAAGAATGACAGGAAAGCCGAAGCAGGTGAACTGTATGTAAGTAAAGCTTATGTGGATGAAGGTGTAACACTCAAGCGCATGAGACCTGCACCTCAAGGAAGAGGTTACAGAATCCGCAAGCGTTCAAACCACGTTACGCTCTACGTAGATTCAAAAAATGATTAAGTATGGGACAGAAAATTAATCCGATAAGTAACCGTCTTGGTATTATCCGCGGTTGGGACTCCAACTGGTACGGTGGTAAGAGCTTCGGTGACTCTATTCTTGAGGACAGCAAGATCCGCAAGTATCTTGACGTTCGCCTTGCAAAGGCCAGCGTGTCGAGGATTGTCATTGAACGTACCCTTAAAGTTGTAACTATCACTGTTTGCTCTTCTCACCCCGGTGTGATCATCGGCAAGGGCGGCCAGGAGGTAGACAAGCTTAAGGAAGAACTGAAGAAGATTACCGACAAGGATATTCAGATCAATATCTTTGAGGTAAGGAAGCCTGAGCTTGACGCTCAGATTGTGGGCAAGAGCATTGCTCGTCAGATAGAGGGCATGGTAGCGTATCGCCGTGCTATCAAGATGGCTATCTCCAATGCCATGAGGATGGGTGCCGAGGGCATCAAGATTCAGATTGCCGGCCGTTTGAACGGTGCTGAAATGGCTCGCAAGGAAATGTATAAGGAGGGTCGTACTCCTCTGCACACATTCCGCGCAGACATTGACTACTGCCAGACTGAAGCCTTGACAAAGGTGGGTCTCCTTGGCATCAAGGTTTGGATTTGCCGTGGCGAGATCTATGGCAAGAAGGACCTGGCTCCTGACTTCACTCAGCACGCTGAAAAGGGCGGCCGTTCTGGTTTCGGTGGCAGAAGAGGCAGCGACAGGAACAATCACCGCAGAAGAAATAATAACCGTTAATTTGATGAACTATGTTACAGCCTAAAAGAACTAAATACAGAAGACCGCAAAAGGGTCGTAGCAAGGGTAATGCCCAGAGGGGCAACCAGTTGGCTTTTGGCAGTTTCGGCATCAAGAGCCTTGAGACCGAATGGATCAATAGTCGTCAGATTGAGGCTGCCCGTATAGCAGTGACTCGCTATATGCAGCGTCAGGGACAAGTTTGGATCAGAATCTTCCCGGACAAACCTATCACCAAGAAGCCTGCGGATGTACGTATGGGTAAAGGTAAGGGTGACCCTGTAGGTTTTGTGTTTCCCGTAACGCCTGGTCGTATCTTGTTTGAAGTAGAGGGCGTTTCCTATGAAATAGCAAAGGAGGCTCTTCGCCTTGCCGCCCAGAAGCTCCCGATTGTTACGAAATTTATAGTAAGACGTGATTACGAAGAAAAAGCCTAAGTTATGAAAAACGCAGAAATTAGAGAAATAGCTACAAAGGAATTGCAGGAAAGACTTGACGCGGAGGTGGAAACCTATGCTCAGACACTCCTGACTCATGCCATATCTCCTGTTACTGATAGTGCCAAGATTAGGACTATGCGTCGTAATATAGCTCGTATCAAGACAGAGCTCCGTCAAAGAGAATTAAACAAGTAAAGCTTTGATTCCATGGAAGAAAGAAATTTAAGAAAGACACGTCAGGGTGTTGTTGTCAGCAACAAGATGGACAAGACCGTCGTTGTTGCCGCACGCTTCAAGGAGAAGCACCCTATTTATGGTAAGTTCGTCTCGAAGACCAAGAAATATCACGCGCATGACGAGAACAACGAGTGCAACCCGGGTGACACCGTGCTGCTGATGGAGACTCGTCCCTTGAGCAAGTCTAAGAGATGGAGAGTTGTTAAAATCGTAGAAAGAGCCAAGTAATTATGATACAGACAGAATCCAGATTAACTATTGCAGATAACAGTGGCGCACGTGAGTGTCTGTGTATCCGCGTATTAGGCGGAACGAAGAGACGCTATGCCTCTGTTGGCGATGTGATTGTCGTTACTGTGAAGAACGTCATCCCATCGAGTGATATCAAGAAAGGTACTGTTTCCAAGGCGCTCATTGTACGCACAAAGAAGGAGATTCGCCGTGCAGACGGTTCGTATATCCGCTTTGACGACAATGCTTGTGTCTTGCTGAATAATGCCAACGAGTTGAGAGGCAGCCGTATCTTTGGTCCTGTAGCGCGTGAGTTGCGTGCAGTAAACATGAAGGTTGTATCCTTGGCTCCTGAAGTTCTTTAACTTTTTAATTGCATTATCACAATGAGTAAATTACACATAAAGAGCGGCGACACTGTCTATGTTAATGCCGGCGAGGACAAAGGTGCCAAGGGCAAGGTCCTCAAGGTGTTGGTGGACAAGCAGCGCGCCATCGTAGAGGGTATAAATATGGTATCGAAGAGCCAGAAGCCCAGCGCCAAGAATCCTCAAGGCGGTATCGTGA
This sequence comes from Lactococcus garvieae, assembly GCA_963631415.1. GTDB lineage: Bacteria > Bacteroidota > Bacteroidia > Bacteroidales > Bacteroidaceae > UBA6382. The sequence goes on from CAVGQS010000009.1 coordinate 23,788, forward strand.
AGCAGGAGGCTCCTATCCATATCTCAAATTTGAATGTGGTAGATCCCAAGACGGGAAAACCTACCCGCATTGGTCGTAAATTGAATGCAGACGGCAAGCGTGTTCGTTATGCTAAGAAATCAGGGGAGGAAATCAACTAATGGCAAATACAGCACAATTAAAGAAAGAATATGCTGAGCGCATCGCTCCAGCATTGATGAAGCAGTTTGGCTACAGTTCTACGATGCAGATTCCTGTGTTGAAGAAGATTGTTGTCAACCAGGGTCTCGGTGCCGCCACTCAGGACAAGAAGATTATTGACGTGGCTATCAATGAGCTCACGGCAATCACTGGCCAGAAGGCGGTTGCTACCGTTTCGAAGAAGGACGTCGCCAACTTCAAGCTGCGTAAGAAGATGCCTATCGGTGTGAGAGTGACTCTCCGTCGTGAGCGCATGTATGAGTTCCTTGAGAAGCTCGTGAGGATCGCTTTGCCGCGTATCCGCGACTTCAAGGGTATCGGCGGCAAGTTTGACGGTCGCGGCAACTATACCCTTGGTATCGAGGAGCAGATTATTTTCCCTGAGATCAACATTGATGCAGTAGACCGCATACAGGGTATGAACATCACCTTTGTTACTACGGCTGCCACAGACGAAGAAGGTTTTGCTCTGCTGAAAGAGTTCGGCCTTCCTTTTAAGAATGCTAAAAACTAATTACGATGGCAAAAGAATCAATGAAAGCTCGCGAGGTTAAGCGTGCGAAGATGGTTGCTCGATACGCTGCCAAGCGTGCAGCGCTGAAGGAGATTGTCAACAAGTCTACTGACCCTGCGGAGGCCTATGAGGCTGCCCGCAAGCTGCAGGAGATTCCTCGCAACGCAAACCCCATCCGCTTGCACAACAGGTGTAAGATCACGGGTCGTCCTAAAGGATATATCCGTCAGTTTGGCCTCTCTCGTATTCAGTTCCGTGAGATGGCTTCGGCTGGTCTTATTCCCGGTGTGAAGAAGGCAAGCTGGTAATCACTACAAAAGACAGTTAATTTTAATATTGTCGGGTTCTCCCGATTAATTAAAACAGTTATTTTATATGACAGATCCAATAGCAGATTATTTGACACGACTCAGGAACGCTATTCACGCAAATCACAGAGTAGTGGAGGTTCCCGCGTCAAATTTGAAAAAGGACATCACCAAGATCCTTTTCGAAAAAGGCTACATTCTCAACTTCAAGTTTATTGAGGATGGCAAGCAGGGCATGATTAAGATTGCGCTGAAGTATGACGCAACCGGCAAGACCAATGCAATCAAGTCGTTGCAGAGGGTTTCTACCCCGGGTTTGCGCAAGTACACAGGCTACAAGAGCATGCCGAGAGTAATTAACGGTTTAGGTGTCGCCATCATCTCCACCTCTAAGGGAGTGATGACCGACAAGGAGGCTTCGCAGCTCAAGATTGGCGGCGAGGTACTTTGTTATGTATATTAATAAGGAGGAAATCACATGTCAAGAATAGGTAAATTGCCGATTAACATTCCTGCAGGTGTAACAGTTGACCTCAAGGATAATGTAGTGTCTGTAAAAGGACCGAAGGGTGAGCTTAGCCAGACCGTTGATCCTTCTATCATCGTCAAGCTCGAGAACAACGAGGTGACTTTCACCATTGATGAGGAGAACGACAGCGTGGACAACAAGCAGAAGCAGGCTTTCCATGGTCTCTACCGCGCTCTTGTCAACAATATGGTCGTTGGTGTGTCGCAGGGCTATAAGAAGGAGATGGAGCTCGTTGGCGTGGGTTACCGCGTGTCTAACCAGGGCAACTTGGTTGAGTTCGTGCTGGGTTACACTCACAGCATTTTCCTTCAGCTTCCGCCTGAGGTGAAGGTCGAGACGAAATCAGAGAGAAACAAAAACCCGTACATTTGTCTTGAGTCTGCTGACAAGCAGCTTCTTGGTCAGGTATGTGCAAAGATTCGTTC
>CAVGQS010000010.1:0-25409 GCA_963631415.1 Lactococcus garvieae
GTGTGCGGGTCTGTTGAAAGGAGGGGATTGTTTTTGCCGATTTTTTTTTGTTCCATTTTTTATGTTGTCTTGGTTTTTTGCCTTTTGAAGGGGGAAAAAGTTGTACTTTTGCAGAGGAATAGCGGAATTGGCGCTTTTGTGGCTTTGGTTCTGCTTTTCTTCGCCTCTGCGCACGCCGAGCCTTTAGTGAGTGAAATCATGATGAGGAGGGCAGGGCGGGTAGAGAGGCGAGACATAATTAAGGCGTTTACTCGACGCTGTGTTTGAGACGAACTAGAATCTCGCAAATTCAAGTAATCTCTGTCTTGAACTTAGCAACGGTAGATGCCCAGGGTGTGATAATTTCGACCCTTGTGGTGTGACGCAAGAGCTTTTTTTTGTGCCTGTTTTTTGGCGCATCGCTTTTTGTGCAGCCCCACACTCGGTTAGATTTTTTCATATCGGCGTGGGCTCTAACGTTGTCTGTTCAACAGAGATAGGCAATGCGAGAGCCCTAGTTCGTGGAATGGACAACAGACGACTCCACGCTTTTTTTGTGTCCGGTTCTTTAACGAAGAAGTTATGCATACGCTAAACAAACCGAACAAGAAATGAAGATAAAGATATGTGCTAACAGCGGGCTGGCTTTGCTGTTGTCCGCCATGATATTGTCGTGCTCAACGCCCAAGAACATCAGTTATATGGAAGGGGTGGCCGACGGAGTAGAGCTCGCCGACCGCGAACAGACGATAAAGGTGCAGGCGGGCGACAAGATTTCGATTGTGGTGAAGAGCAAGGATCCGCAGTTGTCTGAGCTGTTCAACCTGCCGGTCACTTCCTACCGAGTGGGTTCGACCGTCGGCGGCTCGTCGAGCCAGCAGATTTCGTGCTACAGCGTCACCACAGACGGCTGCATCGACTTCCCCGTGCTGGGCAAGGTGAAGGTGGAGGGCATGACCCGCGAGCAGATTGCCGAAACAGTGAAGCAGAGGCTTGTGGCTGAGAGCATGGTGAAGGACCCCGTGGTGACGGTGGAGTTCGAAAACCTGCACTTCTCCGTGATGGGCGAGGTGAACAACCCCGGCCAGTACAGCATAGACCGCGACAAGGTGTCGCTGCTGGACGCTCTGAGCAAGGCGGGCGACCTGACCATCTACGGCAGGCGCGACAACGTGCTGGTGATTCGCCAGCAAGAGGGCAAGAAGCGCGTCTACCGCATAGACCTCACCAACGCCGACAGCATCATGAATTCTCCGGCGTCTTATCTGCAGCAAAACGATGTGGTCTATGTGGACCCCAACAACGTGAGGAAGCGCCAGGCCACCGTCAACGGCAACAATGTGTTGTCCACTTCGTTTTGGGTGAGCGTGGCGTCGCTGCTCACGTCGATTGCCGTGCTCCTTGTGAAATAAGGCGCCAGGACAACCCCTGTTTTAATTCCGCAACAAAAGAAATCTATGGATAAGAATCCGCAAAACCAAAAAACCAGTCAGGAGGAGTCTTCCTTTTCGCTAAAAGACCTCAAGGGACTTTGCCTGCTCTGCTTGTCCCACTGGCCGTGGTTTGTCCTGTCGCTGGTAGTGTGCCTGAGCGTGGCCACATACTATGTGCTGACCACGCCGCCCGTCTACAAGCGCTCAGCGTTGATCCTGGTCAAGGAAGACAGCAAGGGGCAGACGATGTCGAGCGACATAGCCTCCACTTTCTCCAACATGGGCTTCAACGGGCAGCAGAGCAATGTAAACAACGAACTCAACATCATCCAATCGCCGGCCGTGCTGCTTGAGGCCGGCAAGCGCATCGCCTATGACGTGAGATACACGGTGGACGGCAAGTTTCACAAAGAGGAACTCTACGGCAACGCCCTCCCCGTAAGAGTCGTATTTCACGACCTGAAGCCGGAGCAGCAGGCGGGCATGACCCTTCGCCTGAAAGACAGCCAGACCTTTGAGGCCTCGGAGTTTGTGATGTCGGGCAAGAAAGGTCTGTCAGACAAGATTGTGACGGGCAAACTCTGCCAAAAGACAAAGACCCCGGTAGGCTATATCACGGTGATGCCGGGGGCGAAGCTCTTCTCGTACCTCAAAAACGGCATGCCGGTTTCCGTGAGCCGCATCAACCTCTACGACATGACCCAAAGCATCGAGGGACGACTGACGGCGTCTATCGTAGACAAGAATGCCACGATGGTGGAGCTGTCGTACCTCGACGTGCTGCCTAAGCGCGCCGAAGACCTCATCTCTATGATTATCACCGTCTACAAGGAGAGCTGGATGGAGGACAAGAACATTCTGACCGCTGCCACTAACAAGTTTATAGCCGAGCGCCTCAGCGTGATAGAGCGCGAACTTGACACTGTGGACGAGGATATCTCTTCCTACAAGAGCTCACTCCTGTTGCCCGACGTTGAGGCAGCGTCTTCGCTCAACATGGAGCAGTCGAGGGAGAACGACAGTCAGATGCTGCAGCTCAAAACCCAGCGGGCCATCTGCCAATACCTGAAAGACTACCTCAGCAAAGGCAAGAAGAACAGTCTGATGCCCGCCAACACCGGCATGGACGACACTGCCATCGAGGGACAGATAGACGAATACAACTCCACCCTGCTGCAGCGCAACAGCCTGGTGTCGAACTCCAGCGAGAAGAACCCGCTCGTGCGCGACCTCGACCAAAGCCTCGCTTCGCAGCGCGAGGCCATCTTGTCGGGCGTCAGCAACCTGCTGGCTAACCTCAATACGCAAATCAACAACCTGCAGAGCAGCGAGGGGGCTATCCGCTCGCAGATAGCCTCCAATCCCAACCAGGCCAGGCACTTGCAGTCGGTGGGCCGCCAGCAGAAAGTGAAGGAGGCCCTCTATCTCTACCTGCTCCAGAAGCGGGAGGAAAACGACCTCTCGCAGGCGTTTACGGCCTACAACGTGCGCCTGGTGTCTGCCCCGAGCGGCGCGCTGCAACCGATAGCTCCGGTAAGGCGCAATATTTACCTCCTTGCCTTCGCGCTGGGCATACTCATCCCTGCTGGCGTGATATTTGTGTGCGAAACCACCAACTCGAAGCTGCGCGGACGCCAAGACCTGGAGAACTTGCCCATACCGTTTCTTGGCGAGATACCTTATTATTACAGCAAGCCAAAACACCACTGGTGGCAGCCGCCAAAGAAGGACGAAAAGTGTGCCGTCGTGGTGGAGTCCGGCAAGCGCGACATGATGAACGAGTCGTTCCGCGTGCTCCGCACCAACCTCGAGTTTGTGACAGACACCGAGAGCGGCAAGGCTAACGTGATACTGCTTTCCTCCTTCAATGCGGGCAGCGGCAAGAGCTTCCTCTCTGCCAACCTGGGCAAGACGTTTGCCCTGCGCCATAAGAGGGTGCTGCTGATTGACTGCGACCTGCGCCATCCCACGTCGTCGCTGTGTGTGGAGAATCGGGACAGGGGATTGTCGGACTACCTCAGCGGAAAGGTTGAGGACCTGCAGCAAATCATAGCCACCGACGGGAGCATGGACGTGCTGCCTGTGGGCACAATGCCGCCCAATCCTACAGAACTGCTCTACAGCGACCGGCTTGCGCCAATGTTTGAGGCGCTGCGCATGCAGTATGACTACATCTTCGTAGACTGCCCGCCAGTGGAAATCGTGGCAGACACGCAGATACTGGAGCGCTACGTAGACCGCGTGATCTTTGTGGTGCGCTGCGGCTTGTTTGAGCGCTCGATGGTCAAGGAACTGCAGAGGCTCTACAACGAGAAGAAGTATAAGAACATGAGCCTAATCCTCAATGGAGTCAAGAGCCGAAGCTATGGTAATTACAGACACTATCGCTACGGCTACGGCAAGGGCTACCACTACTACCGCAGTTCGGTGGGTGGAGAAAAGAGCTGAAAAAGCGGTTGGTGTGGAGCAGGCCTTGCCCATGACGACGGAAAGGAGACCAGGCTGATGTGGCCGTTTAATTCCAAAACGCAACTGGCCGAGAGCGCATTGTTTGACGGCTTCGCTGACTGCCACTGCCATATTCTTCCCGGCGTTGACGACGGAGTGAAGACGATGGAGGAGTCGCTCGCCGTGTTGTCTCACTACGAGCGGCTGGGGGTCAGGGAGGTGTGGCTCACGCCCCACATCATGGAGGACTGCCCCAATGCCACAGGTGAGCTGCGCCAGCGTTTTGCAGAGCTCACGGACGCCTATAGCGGCGCCATCGCGCTGCATCTCTCTGCCGAGAACATGCTCGACAGCCTCTTCCGAGAGCGGCTGCGCTACGGCGATTTGCTGCCGTGGGGCAAGCGCGGCGACCGCTTGCTCGTAGAGACTTCGTTCGTGCACGCCCCTGCCAATTTCCTAAGTCTGCTCGGCGGCATCAAGTCGAAAGGCTTCTTCCCGGTGCTCGCCCATCCCGAGCGCTATCTCTACATGACCCCGCAGCGCTATCGGCAGCTCAAAGCCGAAGGCACGGAGTTTCAGCTCAACCTGTTGTCGCTCATGGGCGCCTACGGCCGCCACGCCAAAGCCAACGCCCGACTGCTCCTTCGCGAAGGCCTCTACGACTACGTAGCCACCGACCTCCACTCCCACAAAATGCTGGAATCTGCCCTGCAAATGAAACTTGGCAGAAAAGAACTGGCGAAAATCTTTGGCATCAGCCGCAGCGCCGCCGCCCGCAAAATATTGCTGACTTGACCGAGGGCAGGCTGCCGTACTAAGTGCTAGGTTTGTACGTGCTAAGATAGTTTCTCTATAAAATTAGGGGCGGAAAGAGGGGCTAACCTTGTAAAAATGGCGGCGATACTCCTTCGTGCCGCCAGATTATGGCAAAACGATACTTGTGCAGAGCGGGTCAACGCCACCAAACTTTAACGGTGGAAAATCTTGTTTGTAGGGAAAAATATATGTACCTTTACAGCGTGAATGTTAGTCAGTGAACTTCAACCTCGCACAGAATTATGAGTGAAATGGTGAATTGTTACCCTGTCGGGATACAGACTTTCGAGAACATTCGTGAAGGCGGATATCTCTATGTAGACAAAACGAAATACATAGTAGACTTTCGCCAAAAGAAGATGAAGTATGTCTTTCTGAGCCGTCCGAGGCGGTTTGGCAAGTCGCTCTTCGCGTCTACTCTGCAAGCTTATTTCGAGGGTCGCAAGGAACTCTTTGAGGGACTGGCAATAGCTGACTATGAGAAGGAATGGACAAAGCACCCCGTGCTGCACCTTGACTTGAGCGGAGCGAAGCATGTTGATGCGGATGGCCTTAGGCGGTATTTGGATTTCATACTGCTGCCATACGAGAAGAAATATGGAAAAGGAGAAAAGGAAGAAGACCCAAATACCAGACTTATTGGCCTGGTACATCGCGCCAGCGAACAAACAGGTCAGAAAGCCGTCGTGTTGATTGATGAATATGACGCGCCATTACTAGACGTGGTGCATGAAAAAGAGAACTTGCAGGAGTTGCGCCGCATCATGCAGAATTTCTATAGCCCGTTGAAGATGCTTGACCCATACCTCGAATTTACCTTCATCACGGGTATCACCAAGTTTTCCCAACTCAGCATATTCAGCGAACTGAACAACTTGGACAACATCAGCATGTTTGACCAGTACTCCGCTATATGCGGCATCAGCAAGACGGAACTGACTACTGTGATGAAACCCGATGTGGAATGCTTGGGACGCGCACTCGGCCTGACTTACGAAGAGTGCCTGGAGCAACTGCGTCAGTATTACGACGGCTATCACTTCAGCAAGAAATCAGAGGATGTGTTCAATCCTTTCAGCTTGATTAAAGCCATGAATGCACAGGATATTGCATCCTATTGGTTCGGCTCCGGCACACCGGTATACGCGGTGAATGTTCTGAAGAAGTATCACGTCAACGTGATGAATATAGAACAGAAGAGCATCAGTGTGGATGATTTCGACGTGTCGCCAGAACAGATGACTACCGCCCTGCCATTGCTATACCAAAGCGGATATCTCACCATTAAGAAATACAACCCTCTGCTACAGCGCTATCAGTTGGGCTATCCAAACAAGGAGGTGCGTATCGGTATGCTGAAGAATCTGGCTCCCAATTATCTCTCGCCAATACAACTGAACAACAACGGACTGGTGGGTGACTTTGTGGAGAAACTCTATGACGAAGACCTCGAAGGGGCCATGCAGCGCCTGAAAGCATATCTGGCAAGCATCTCCAACCGCCTTGCCAATAAGAATGAACAGGACTTCCAGACCGTCTTTTATCTTATCTTCAACTTAATGGGGGCGTATGTGCGCGTTGAGGAAGACAGTGCCATCGGCCGAGCCGACGCCGTGCTGCATTTTCCCGATGCCGTCTTCGTCTTTGAACTGAAGTATGACGGTTCGGCTGAGGACGCCTTGAAGCAGATAGACGACAAAGGTTACCTCATACCGTACACCGCCGATGGCAAACGCCTGTATAAGATAGGCGTTAACTACGATAGCCAGCAACGCACTGTCGGCAACTGGATTATAGAAAGGTGTAAATAACGTTTTGTTGGCATTTGCGCTTACTTTGTCGTTAACATACTATTAGGGCAAAATATTGCTGACTTAACCGAGGTTTTTTTGGTGTGTATTCTAAGTGCTTGGTTTGCACGCGCGTAGGTTCACTTTTTTATAAAATTAGGGGCGGAAAACGAGTCGAACCTTATAAAATTGGGGGCGGAAAGCGGGACTAACCTTATAAAATTGGGGGCAATGTCTTCTTTTGTGCAAAAAAAAATCGGAGACGTGAATCTCCGATTGTGTAATTGTTGACAAGGGCTGGCGTGCTGGCGCGGGTCAGCCCATGTGGCTGGCGACGAAGTCAAGGACGGCGGGCTCGTCGCTGGGGTTGAACCATGTCACGGCGGGGTCTTTCTTGAACCATGTGAGTTGCTTCTTGGCATAGACGCGGGTGTTGCGCTGTATTTTTTGTATGGCGATGTCGAGGTCCCAGTCGCCGTCGAAGAACTTGAACATCTCTTTGTAGCCTACCGTGTTGAGGCTGTTGAGGTGGCGCAGGGGGTAGACCGTGCGCGCTTCGTCCTGTAGCCCCATGTCCATCATGTCGAGCACCCTCTGGTTGATGCGGGCGAAGAGTTCCTCGCGCGGTCGATTGAGCCCAATCTTCACTATGCGGAAGGGGCGCTGCTTGGCTTGCCTGGTGAGGAACGAGGAGTAGGGGAGTCCCGTCATGCGGCAAATCTCCAGTGCGTGGATGACTCTGCGGGGGTTGTTGAGGTCCACCCTTTCGTAGTGCTCCGGGTCGAGGGCTTTGAGTTCGTTGCGCAGAGGCTCCAGCCCTTCGCTCTCGTAGCGCTGCCTGAGGGCGCGGCGTGTCTCGGCGTCGACGGTGGGAATGTCGTCGATGCCGTTGCACACGGCGTCGATGTACATCATGCTGCCGCCCGTGAGCAAGATGTTGGGCGTCTGGGCGAAGAGCCTGGGCAGCAGGCTGATTACGTCCTGCTCATATTCCGCCGCGCTGTAGTATTGGTCGAGGTCGAGCGTGCCGACGAAGTAGTGCTTCACCAACGCTTGCTGCTGCGGTGTGGGGGCGGCGGTGCCGATGGGCAGCTGACGGTAGATTTGACGTGAATCAGCGTTTATGATTGGCGAGTTGAGCCGCTGGGCGATGGCCAGCGACAAGTCTGTTTTGCCCACTCCTGTGGGGCCTGTCAGTACGAAGAGCGTGTTCATGGGCAAAAAAAAACAGGTTTTACTGCCTCGCAAAAGGCGGTAAAACCTGTGTCTGTTGGTTGTGTTTCAAGTTTGGTTGGTTTGTGGCTGTGTCTTGCAGCCTGTCAGAGCGCGGCTGGTCTCTGCGTTAGTCCTCTACCGTGTAGGAGTCTGGGTCGTATTCGTCTTCGTTGAACCCCTCGGTGTTGTCGAAGTCGAGGTCAAGGCTGCTGCCACCGTTGTTCTTGCCGCCGGGGGCAAGGTTGCTGAAGTCGAGGTCGAAGTCGCTTAACTGCTGCGGCGCTTGGCCTCTGGACTTGGTGCACTCGGCGCGGTCAAGGCTCTGGCCCGTCACTATCTCCGACATCTCCAGGTGGAACACGCGGTCGTTGATGGGGTCGAAGGTGAAGATGAGCTTCTGGCCTTCGTCTTCGATGATGTCGCCCAATATGGTCTCCGCCATGATGTAGACGTCCTGATCTTCGGGTGAGGTGCCCATGTCTTCTCTGACTATCTGCTGCTCGTGCTCCCACGAGTCGGAACAGGTGTAGAAAGTGGTTATCTGGCTGTCGTCGTAGCCGCACGACTCGAGTATGGCGTTGTTGAGGTCCAGAAAGGTGCTGTCAGAGTCGATGGTTATCTCGCGAAAGAAGTGGTCGACCTCGTCACTGATGATGGCGAATTTGAAAAGCATGTGTGTTCGTGGTGTTGTCGGTTAGTAGACGATGCCTCGCTTGGAGGTCTTAACAAAGTCGAGAATGTACTCCACGTCGGGGTTGTTGGGCATCTGCTCGCGCACCATGGCCATGCGCTCTTCGAAGGTGAAGGTGCGGTTGTATAGTATGCGGTAGGTCTCGTGGATGTCGTCGATTTGCTTGTCGGTGAACTTGCGGCGGCGCAGTCCGATGAGGTTGAGTCCGCAGTAGGTGGCAGGCTCGCGCGCCACGGTGGAGTAGGGCGGAATGTCCTGGCTGGTGCGTGTGCCGCCTCCGAGCATGGAGTAGCTGCCCACGCGGCAGAACTGGTGTATCAGCACGTTGGCGCTTATCACAGCAAAGTCGTCGATGACCACCTCGCCGGCAATCTTGGTGCTGTTGCCGATGATGTCGCCGTTGCCGACCTTGGCGTCGTGTGCAATGTGCACGCACTCCATGAGGAGGTTGTTGTTGCCCACCACAGTCTTGCCCTTGGCCTTGGTGCCGCGGTTGATGGTCACGTTTTCTCTTATCTTGTTGTCGTTGCCTATCTCTGCCGTGGTGTCTTCGCCCTGAAATTTGAGGTCTTGCGGAATGGCGCTGATTACGGCACCCGGAAAGAAGGTGTTGCCGTTGCCTATGCGCGCGCCATAGAGAATGGTCACGTTGTTCATGAGGACATTGTTGTCGCCAATCACCACATTCTTGTCAATGTAGCAGAAGGGACCGATCTCACAGTTGTTGCCGATTACGGCATCGGGATGCACAAAGGCTAGTGGACTGATGTTGCTCATCTTGTGTGTTGTGTGTGTATGTGTCAGAGCCGGCAGCAGGCTGCGTGGCGCGGCTGCCGTGGTGGCTCTATTTGTTTCTTGTGATTTGTGCGGTGAAGGTGCACTCGCTGACAATCTTCTCGCCTACGAAGATGTAGCCCTTCATCGACGAGATGCCGTGGCGCACGGGGGCGAGCAGTTCTACCTTGAATATCAGTGTGTCGCCCGGCACCACCTTCTGGCGGAACTTCACGTTGTCGATGCGCATGAAGTAGGTGCTCCACTCTTCGGGCTTTTCCAGCTGGTTGAGCACCAGCAGTCCGCCGGCCTGCGCCATGGCCTCAATCTGCAGCACGCCCGGCATCACCGGCTCCTGCGGGAAGTGGCCCTGGAAGAAAGGCTCGTTGCTTGTCACGTTTTTCACACCTACTATATAGTTGGTTCCTATCTCGATGATTTTGTCCACCAGCTGCATGGGGTAGCGGTGGGGGAGCAGTTCGCGGATGCGGTTCACGTCCATCAGCGGCGCCTTGTTGCAGTCGTACTGCGGGGTCTGCACCTCGTGGGCGCGTATCTCGCGCTGCATCTGGCGTGCGAATTTGTTGTTGATGGTGTGGCCGGGCTTGGTGGCAATGATGCGGCCCTTCAGCGGACGGCCTATGAGCGCCATGTCGCCGATGATGTCGAGCACTTTGTGGCGCGCCGGCTCGTTCTTCCACACCAGAGGCTTGGTATTGAGAAATCCCAGTTTGGTGGCGTCTTTGTGCTCAATGCCCACCTCGTCGGCGAGGCGGTCGAGGCGCTCCTGTGATATCTGGTTCTCGTAGATCACGATGGCGTTGTTGAGGTCTCCGCCTTTGATGAGCCCGGCGTTGATGAGCGGCTCCACTTCGCGCACAAACACGAAGGTGCGGGCTCCGGCTATCTCCGTCTCAAAGGAGTGGACGTCCTCGATGGTGGCGAACTGGCTTGCAAACCAGTCGCTGTCGTAGGAGATCATTGCCGTCAGGCTGAACTTGTCGTCGGGGAGCAGTACGATTGACGCGCCCGTCTCCTCGTCGCGGAATTCGGTCTTTTTCTTTATTACGTAGTAGTGCCTCTCTTCGTTCTGTTCCTCAAGGCCGACCTTGTTGATATTGTCTACGTATGTCTGCGAACTGCCCTCGAGGATAGGCATCTCGGGGCCGTTTACCTGGATGAGGCAGTTGTCTACGCCCATGCCGTAGAGGGCGGCCAGGGCGTGCTCCACCGTGCCTATGCGCACGTCGCCCTTTGCCAGGACGGTGCTGCGCGTGGTGTCGACCACGTTGTCGGCCATGCCCTCGACGATGGGTTGTCCCTCGAGGTCAACGCGCTGGAATTTGTACCCCGTGTTTTCAGGTGCGGGGTTGAATGTTGCTTTAGTATATAATCCTGTGTGAAGCCCTTTGCCTTCTACGGAGAAGGCTCCCTTCAGCGTATGTTGTTTTGACATATATGGTGTTGTGTATGTTGTTTGAGTTTCACAGAATAGGTGTCACTTTTTGTTGAGCAACTCCTTGAGTTCGGCAATCTCGCGCTTGAGGGCCTGCACGTCCGACGACATCTCAGGCAGGTTGCGGAACACCGCGTTGCAGCGCGCAAACTGGCGTGCGTTGATGGCGGGAATGCCGAGCAGGGTGGTGTTTTCCTTGATTACCGGTCCTGCCACTCCAGCCTTGGCTGCGCATGTGGTGTGGTCGGCAATGTTTACGTGGCCGGCTACTCCCACTTGTCCGCCGAAGATGCACCATTCGCCCACTTTGGTGCTGCCGGCTACTCCCACCTGCGAGCTCATTACGGTGTTTTCGCCTACCACCACGTTGTGGGCTATCTGTACGAGGTTGTCCAGTTTCACGCCCTTCTTCACCACGGTGGAGCCCATCGTAGAGCGGTCTATGCAGGTGTTGGCGCCAATCTCCACGTTGTCCTCAATGGTGACGATGCCGATTTGCGGAATCTTGTTGTAGCCCTCTTCAGAAGGTGCGAAACCGAATCCGTCTGCTCCGACCACGCTGCCGGCGTGGAGGATGCAGTTGTTGCCCACCTTGCATCCGTGGTAGATGACGGCGTTGCTGTATATCTCGGTGTTGTTGCCCACGCTGGCTCCCTCGCCCACGGTCACATGGGGGTGTAGCACGCAGCCGTCGCCCACCGAGGCCTTAGGTCCTATGGCCACGAAGGGACCGATGTAGCAGTCCTTGCCGACGGTGGCGGTGGGGTCTATGAAGGCCAGCGAACTTATGCCGGTCTTTTTCTGCTTCATGGAGTCGTAGATCTGCAGCAGCGTGGCTACGGCTTCGTAGGCGTTGGGCACCCTTATCATTGTGGCGGCAACAGGCTTTTCCGGCTTGAAACTGTCGTTGACAAGCACTATGCTTGACTTGGTGTCGTAGATATAGTGTTCATAAGCTTGATTGGCCAAAAATGAAATCGCGCCCGCCTTGCCCTCTTCAATTTTTGCAAAGGTGTTGATGGTAGCGTTTTCGTTTCCCTCTATCGTTCCGTGGAGGAATCCGGCAATCTGCTTAGCTGTAAAGTCCATGTTCAAATCTCTTGTGTTTCCTATATAAATGCAAATATCGCAAAAAATAATAACATGACCTAAGATGGCAGGTGTGTTTTATGGTTTTTGCTATGGTTGCAGCACAAAAAGTTCTCAATAATTGTTCAGAATGTCGCAAACGGTCGGGTCGCCGATTATTTCGGGGTCGCGCTGCAGGAGCATGTAGTGGCGTTCGCTGCGCCGGTCCACCATCTCGCTGTGGAGCAGTTCGGAGAAGTGCGAAATGTCGCGGATGGTGCCGTCTTTCATCAGTATCTTGATGTGGTCGTCGGCGGTGGAGTAGAGCATCTGCGACACGTTGAGCGTACGCGCGAAGTAGTGGGCGCACTGGGGCTCTATGCCCAGGTGCTTCGCCGCCGCCTGCTCCAGCGCCTTGAGGTCTTGCGCTGCCATCGGGCGGCTCAGTTCCTTGGCCTTGTAGAGGTTGCGGTTGATGTAGTTGCGCGCCAGTATGCCCAGCACCTTGTCGTCGCTGGCCTGCCATTCCTTGAGCGACGAGATGATGTCGTTGTCGTCGAGCATGATGAAGGCTTCTACGGCCTCGGGGTGCGCCTCCAGAAACTCCTTGTCCACGTCGTTGCGCAAGAAGTAGTCCAGCTGGCTCGCCGAGTGCAGCTGGTGGCCGGCGTGCACCAGTTCCTTGGCGCGCTCTATCGATGCCGAGAGCGTGTGGCACGCCGCCATCACCGTCTTGTGCAGATAGACCTGCCAGTACATCAGGCGCCGCGACATCAGGTAGTTCTCTATGGTGTATATGCCCTTCGACTCTATCACGAGGCGGTCGTCCTTCACGTTGAGCATCTTGATGATGCGCTCAGCGCCTATGTTGCCCTCCCTCACTCCGGCAAAGAAGCTGTCGCGGCACAGATAGTCGAGCCTGTCCATGTCCAACTGGCTGCATATCAGCTCGTGGAGGAAGTGTTTGGGATGGTGGTCGGTGAAGATGCTTATGGCTGTGTCCAGAGCGCCGCCAAACTCGCTGTTCAGGCGCTCCATCAGCATCAGCGAGAGGTCTTCGTGGCTCACTCCCGTTATGAACAGTTCCTCGAGGCTGTGCGACATGGGGCCGTGGCCTATGTCGTGCAGCATCATGGCTATCTTGGCGCCCAGTTCCTCGTCGGGCGTAATGTCGCAGTGGCGGCTCTTGAGGGTCTGCAGTGCGTTGCTGATGAGGTGCAGAGCGCCTATGGAGTGCAGGAAGCGCGTGTGGCGCCCTCCGGGATAGACATACGAGGTGGGTCCCAACTGCTCAATGCGGTTGAGGCGGATGAAGTAGGGGTGCTTGGCCAGTGCGGTCAGTATGCCCTTCGGAATCTCGATGAAACCGTGTACCGGGTCGTTTATAATCATCAGCGACGTGTGTTTTGCGGAGCCCGGCTTAGGGCAGCAGTGCCGACATCTGCTCTTGCAGTTCGCGCGCCTTCTGTCCGGCTGCCTCGGCAAAGCCCTCGCCGTTGTCGGCATAGATGATGCCGCGCGAGGAGTTGACAATCAGTCCGCAGTCCTCGGTCATGCCATATTTGCAGACCTCTTCGAGCGACCCGCCCTGCGCGCCTACTCCCGGCACCAGCAAGAAGTGGTTGGGCACAATCTTGCGTATGTCCTCAAAGAGGCGTCCCTGAGTGGCTCCCACCACATACATCATCTGCTTGTCGTCGGCCCACTGCTGCGAGGTGCGCAGCACTTTCTCGAAGAGCCGCTCGCCCTGGGCGTCTTCAGTGAGCTGGAAGTCGTGCGACCCCTTGTTGCTGGTCAGCGCGAGCAGTATCACCCACTTGCCCTCATACTGCAGGAAGGGGCTCACGCTGTCCTCGCCCATGTAGGGCGCCACCGTCAGCGAGTCCACGCCCATCTCGTCAAAGAGGCTGCGGGCATACATGGCACTCGTGTTGCCTATGTCGCCGCGCTTGGCGTCGGCTATGATGAACTGGTCGGGATAGTTCTGCTTAATGTACCTCACGGTCTTCTCCAGCGCCGCCCAGCCCTTCAGACCAAAGCACTCGTAGAAGGCCAGGTTGGGTTTGTATGCCACGCAGTATGGCGCCGTAGCGTCAATGATGGCCTTGTTGAAGGCGAAGATGGGGTCCTCTTCCTTGAGCAGGTGCTGCGGTATTTTCTTGATGTCGGTGTCAAGGCCTACGCACAGGAAGGAGCGCTTGCGCTTGATGTTGTCGATGAGTTGTTGCTTGTTCATGTTGGTGTTGTTTTGGTTGTCGGTTATGCGGCGGCTGTCCTCCTGCTTGTCGCGGCAGGCGGCGCCTTGGCTCTGCCTACAGGCTGCTCTCCTTGAGCCGCTCTGCGTTTTCTGCCACGATGAGGTGGTCTATGCAGTCCTGTATGTCGCCGTCCATAAACGCGTTGAGGTTGTAGATGGTGTAGTTGATGCGGTGGTCGGTGATGCGCCCCTGCGGGTAGTTGTAGGTGCGTATCTTGGCAGAGCGGTCGCCGGTCGACACGAGCGACTTGCGCTTGTTGGCTATGTCGGCGTCATATTTCTGCCGCTCGTTGTCGTAGATGAAGGTACGCAGGCGCGCCAGCGCGCGTTCCTTGTTCTTGGGCTGGTCGCGCGTCTCGGTACACTCTATCAGTATCTCCTGCACCTCGCCCGTGTTGGGGTTCTTCCAGTTGTAGCGCAGCCTGACGCCCGACTCCACCTTGTTCACGTTCTGTCCGCCGGCGCCCGACGAGCGGAAGGTGTCCCACTTTATCTCGCCCTCGTTGATGACCACGTCGAAGGCCTCAGCCTCGGGCAGCACTGCCACGGTGGCGGCGCTGGTATGCACTCTGCCCTGGGTCTCGGTGGCGGGCACTCGCTGCACCCGGTGCACTCCGCTCTCATACTTCAGCGTGCCGTATACGTTGTCGCCCGTCACCGAGCATATTATCTCCTTGTAGCCGCCCACGGTGCCCTCGCTCGAACTCGACACCTCGAGTTTCCAGCCCTTCGTCTCGCAGTATTTGGCGTACATGCGGAAGAGGTCGCC
Organism: Lactococcus garvieae; assembly: GCA_963631415.1. Lineage (GTDB taxonomy): Bacteria > Bacteroidota > Bacteroidia > Bacteroidales > Bacteroidaceae > UBA6382. Next base: position 14,697 of record CAVGQS010000010.1, read on the forward strand.
GGCAAACAGCGCGGCCTCGTCGCCGCCCGTGCCGCCGCGTATCTCCAGTATGGCGTTCTTGGAGTCCTCGGGGTCTTTGGGCACCAGCATCAGCTTGATGCTCTCCTCGAGCGCGGGGATGCGCTCTTCGCATTCCGCCACCTGCTCGCGCGCCATCTCCTTCAGGTCGGGGTCCTGCTCGTTGACGAGCATGTCCTTGCCCTCCTCCAGGTTGCTCAGCAGGGTGGCATACTCCTTGCGCGCGGCCATCAGACCCTCCAGCTCCTTGTATTCTCTGGTTAGCTTCACGTAGCGCTGCTGGTCGGCAATGACGCTGGGGTCGGTGATGAGTGTGCCGACCTCCTCAAAGCGCGCCACGAGGGCGTTGAGTTTTTCTAGTAGTGAATTCATTCGTCAGTAGATGCTTTTTGCTTGTTCTTTGGGGCTTTAGTAGTTGAATTCGCCAAACTCGCTCTTGATGGTCAGCGAGCGCGTCCCCTTCTCTATGTGTCCCACAATCTGTGCGTCGATGTTGAACGACTTCGATATGTCTATCACCTCCTGGGCGTGCTCCGGCGCCAGATACACCTCGAGCCTGTGGCCCATGTTGAACACCTTGTACATCTCTGCCCAGTCCGTTCCGCTCTCCTTGGCGATGGCCTTGAAGAGGGGCGGCACGGGAAACATGTTGTCCTTCACCACCCGGCAGTCGTCGCCCACAAAGTGGAGCACCTTGGTCTGAGCGCCGCCAGTGCAGTGCACCATGCCGTGTATCATGGGGCGCATCGTGTCGAGCATGCGCCTCACCACCGGGGCGTAGGTGCGGGTGGGCGACAGCACCAGTTTGCCGGCGTTGACGGGCGCGCCCTCCACGGAGTCGGTCAGCTTGTAGCTGCCGCTGTACACCAGTTCCTCGGGCACTGCCTTGTCGTAGCTCTCGGGATATTTCTCGGCCAGGTATTTGGCAAACATGTCGTGGCGCGCCGATGTCAGTCCGTTGCTGCCCATGCCGCCGTTGTATTCGGTCTCGTAGGTAGCCTGTCCGCTCGACGACAGTCCCACAATCACGTCGCCCGGCCTGATGTTGGCGTTGTTGATCACGTCGCTGCGCTTCATGCGGCAGGTCACGGTCGAGTCCACTATGATGGTGCGCACCAGGTCGCCCACGTCGGCAGTCTCGCCGCCCGTGCCGTAGATGCCTATGCCCATCTCTCTCATCTGCGCCATCAGCTCGTCGGTGCCGTTGATGATGGCGGAGATTACCTCACCGGGTATGAGCATCTTGTTGCGCCCTATGGTGCTGCTCACCAAGATGTTGTCCACGGCGCCCACACACAGCAGGTCGTCGGTGTTCATGATGAGCGCGTCTTGCGCCACGCCCTTCCACACGCTCAGGTCGCCTGTCTCCTTCCAGTACATGTAGGCCAGGCTCGACTTGGTGCCGGCGCCGTCGGCGTGCATGATGTTGCAGTACTCCGGGTCGCCCCCCAGCATGTCGGGGATTATCTTGCAGAAGGCCTGCGGAAAGATTCCCTTGTCGATGTTCTTGATAGCGTTGTGAACATCCTCCTTCATGGCGCTCACGCCACGCATCATGTATCGTTGTTTGTTGTCCATAGTAGAGTGTTTTTGTCGTTTGTTGGTGGCGGGCTACTTGTTCCATATCTCCCAGCTGGCCAGCGCCTGCAGGTGGAGCATCTCGAGTCCGTTCTTTATGGCGGCTCCCTGCGCCTCGCCCCTCAGCAGAAACTGGGTCTTGGCGGGGTTGTACACCAGGTCGTAGAGCAGGTGCCGCTCCGTCAGCAGCCCGTAGGGCAGGTCGGGAAAGGTCTCCTCGTGGGGAAACGTGCCCAGCGGTGTGCAGTTGACGACCACGGTGTGCTCCGCCATCACCTCGGCCGTGAGCTGGCGGTAGGTCAGCGCTCCCGGACGCTCCGTGCGGCTCACGGGGGTGACCTCCAGGCCCAGGCGCCTCAGCCCGTAGCTTATGGCCTTCGACGCCCCTCCGGTGCCCAGCACCAGCGCCCGCTTGTGGTGCGGCTTGAGCAGCGGGCGAATGCTGTCCTCAAATCCCACCACGTCGGCGTTGTGGCCCTTGAGCCGGGCCTTGCCGTCGGCGCCGCGGCTTATGGCTATCACGTTGACCGCCCCAATCTCCCGCGCCTCGTCGCTTATCTCGTCGAGCAGCGCCATCACGTTCTGCTTGTGGGGAATGGTCACGTTGAGACCCCTTAGCTGCGGGTGCTCCGCTATCAGAGCCCTAAGTCCGTCCACCGTCTCCATCTCGAAGTTGAGATACTGGGCGTCGATGCCTTCCTCCCTGAATTTGTCGCTGAAGAACTGTCGGGAGAACGAGTGGATGAGCGGGAAACCTATGAGTCCGTATTCTGTCATTGCTGATTGTCTGTTGTCTGCGGGGCGGTGGCTATATACATAGTGCTCAGCCCGAAGGTGAACCTTTTGAACCTCACCTCGCCGAATCCTGCCTTCTCGATGATGCCCTTCATCGTCTCGCCTTGCGGAAATACCTCCATCGTGGCGGGCAGGTACTTGTAGGCGCACTTGTCCCTCGACAGCAGCTTGCCCACCGTGGGCATCACCACGTGGCTGTAGAGCCAGAAGAGTTGGCGCATGGGGAACTTGGCGGGCGCGCTCAGCTCCAGTATGGCCAGGTGGCCGCCGGGCGTGAGCACTCGGAGCATCTCGCGCAGCCCCTTGTCGAGGTCGCGGAAGTTGCGCACGCCGTATGCCACCGTGACGGCGTCAAACGTCCCGTCGCCAAAGGTCAGCCGCGTGCAGTCTTCCTTGCGGAAGGTGATGATGCCGTCGAGCCCCTGGCTCTCCGTCTTGCGGCGCGCCACCTCCATCATGCCCTCTGAGAGGTCAGCCCCCACTATGCTCTGCGGCTTCAGCCTGCGCGCCGCCAGTATGGCGAAGTCACCGGTGCCGGTAGCTATATCAAGGATACGCGCGGGCGCGTAGGGCTTCAGGGCGTTGATGGTGGCTCGGCGCCACCTGCGGTCCACGCCCCACGACAGCAGGTGGTTCAGCCGGTCGTAGGAGTGCGCAATGCCGTCAAACATGCGCTCCACCTGCACCTCTTTGTCCTCCTGGCCATTGTAGGGCTTTATCTTTTCTTGTGCATACATCACAACAACTCCAAATTGACTACAAAGGTAAAACTTTTCTATGAAAGACTAGCAGAGTTTCATCTCCTGTTTTGCCCCTCGGTCGCCCTAAGCGCAAACTTCATGCCGCAACACCGCGCATCATCCCAGTCTGAACACGATGCGGAAGATGCCGTCGGCATAGCGGGTGCTGCTGATGCGGAAGGCGCCTATCTCCTCGGTGTTGCTGACATGGGTGCCGAGGCAGGGACAGGCGTCGTAGTCGCCCACGTAGACTATGCGCAGGGTGTCGCTGGCGTCCTCGGGCAGCTTCTTGAGGTCGAAGTGCCGGGCTGCCTCCTCGCGCGCCATATAGCTGGTGGTTACGGGCAGATGCTGGCTGATGACCTCGTTGACCTTTGCCTCGATGGCGGCTATCTGTTCCTGCGTGGGGCATACGGCCAGCGGATAGTCCAGCTTGCTCTTCTTGCGCTCTATGTGTGTGTTGCGCGAGCGCTCGCAGCCGAACATCCTCACCATCGTCTGGTTCAGTATGTGCTCGGCGGTATGTGCCGGCGGATACTCCGCCTTGTTGTGTGCGTTGAGCACGGGTCCGTTGTCTTCCATATCGTTACGTTTGGTGTTTTGCGGTAGTGAAGGTACACATTCTTTGCGACACCGCGCCCAATCCCAGCGCGCTTTTTGCTGTTCTTTCTCCAAAGCAAAGAGATTTCTTTGCCTTCCCGACATATTAGCCCTCTTGATTGTGTCTTGGTGACCAGGAAGAAACCAAAAAGAAAGAATTGGAGAGTTGCGTTTAGGAGAATCCGAAATAATGAAGGAAGCTCTGAAAGAAGACCCCCACAAGCACCCCCACAAGCTCGGCATGCCGCACCACGAGGCTATGGCCGAAGATTTGCCTTTTCCCTTTCCTTATATCCCCCACATCGCGTTAAGCATGCTGATGGCTGACGTGGAGCGAAACACTTTGTCTCTAAAGGTGGCGATGCTTTCTGCCGGCAGCTTGTCCTCAAACGAATTGACGAGAAAGTCGGCCTCGAGCAATATGCGGTGGTCGGCTGCACTGACGCCGTGGTATGTGTGGTGGTGCCCTATGAGCCAGCAGATGCGCTCCGTCTGCTCGCTGGAGAATCCGCCCGCCTCTGCCAGCACTTTGCGCGCCTCGCCCGGCCCCAGTTCCTCCTGGGCTTTGCCGTTGCTGTTTCCGTATTTCGCCTCTGCGGCATGGATGCCTATGTCGTGCAGTATAGCCGCCGCCTCGAGAACAAAGAGGCTGTCGTCGTCCAGGTGCTCCATCCGTCCTATTGCCGCGGCAAAGTCGTGCACCTTCACAAAGTGCTGTATGCGCGGCACGTCGCCGCTGTCGTATCTAACCATCGCCTGCATCAGGCGCGCGAGTTGTGCGTTCATTTCTTATTTCTTTGTCTTCTGTGTGTTTGGCAGGAATACCGCTATGATGCCCAGCAGCGGCAGGAGTCCGCTGACCTGGAAGATGAACTCCACGCTCGTCCGGTCGGCGAGCCAGCCGAAGAATGCCGACCCCAGACCGCCCAGGCCAAACATCAGCCCGAAGAACACGCCCGCTATCATGCCCGTCTTGTCGGGCATCAGGTCGGTGGCGTAAACCACAATCGACGAGAAGGCTGAGGCTATTATCAGCCCGGAGAGGAAGGCGCACACCAGCGTCATGGCCAGGTTCATGTAGGGCATCACTATTGCGAACGGGGCTGCGCCAAGGATGGAGAACCATATCACATACTTGCGGCCGAAGCGGTCGCCAAACAGTCCGCCAGCCACCGTGCCTATGGCAAAGGCTGCCAGAAAAATGAAGAGGCACAACTGCGAGGACTGCACGCCCATGCCGAACTTGTCCATCAGGAAAAAGGTGAAGTAGCTCGTGATGCACGACGTGTAGAAATATTTCGAGAAAATCAGCAGCACCAGTATCAGCAGCGCCCCATACTTGGCGCGGCGCGATATGTCGTTGTTGAGCAACGGCTGCTTCTGGGGGTGCGTGGTGACGTAGCTCAGCCTCAGCTTATACCATTTGCCCAGCCTCAGCATGATGACTGCCGCCAGCAGGGCGGCGATGGCAAACCACGAAATGGCCCACTGCCCAAGCGGCAGGATGATGACGGCAGCCAGCAGCGGTCCTATGGCAGAGCCTCCGTTGCCGCCCACCTGGAAGATGGACTGCGCCAGGCTCTTCCTGCCCCCAGAGGCCATCTGCGCCACGCGCGACGCCGTGGGGTGAAACACCGAAGAACCGATGCCCACCACGCTCACGGCAAGCAGTATCAACCCGAAATTGTTGGCGAAGGCAAGCAGAAGCAGTCCGCCCAATGTGGCCAGCATGCCTGCAGAGAGGGCGTAGGGCCGCGGATGCCTGTCGGCGTAGAGGCCGGTGAAGGGCTGCAGTATCGACGACGTCATCTGAAACACTAGCGTGATGATGCCTATTTGGGCAAACGAGAAGTCGAACTTGTCCTTCACAATCGGGTAGATGGACGGGATAATCGACTGTATCAGGTCGTTCAGAAAATGCGAGACGCTGCAGATAATCAGCATGGAATAGACTGCCCCGTCAGTCATGGCAGGGCTGCCGATAATTTTTCTCCTCAAACTGTCTATTGTCATTTTGTTCTCTATTCAGCAGGCGGACGCCGCCATTTCGCAAGCGCGGCCTCCAAAAAGCCTGTGCAAAATTACAAATAAAAGAGGAGATGCGGCAGCCCCCGAGCCGTCTGGCACAATCGCCCCCGAGTTTTTCTTGTCCCGAATGTCCGAATCATAGAACCGCTCTGTGATGCGCCTGTCGCCAGTTAAAAAGGACTGGGCTCTGTGATGCGCCTGTCGCCCATCAAAAAGGACTGGGCTCTGTGATGCGCCTGTCGCCCATTAAAAAGGGCTGGGCTCCGTGTGGAGTCCAGCCCTTTTCTTGTATTTGCCCTGTTGTGGGCTTTGCGCTATATTTACTTGATGACCAGCGCGCGCTGTATGTCGGTCAACATCTGGCGATAGTGTGCCTGTGTGGCGGCGTCAGCGCTGGCGGCGTTGCCGAGTTTCTTCTCTATGGTGCGGAGGTTGCTGTAGATGGCGGCAGAGGCGTCGGTGCTGAGCGAGGAGGCGTTGGCCTTGTATGCCTCACACAGGTTGTGTACGTAGATGTTCTGCACGTAGCGGGTGTAGCGGTCGGTCTGTGCGGCAGTGTTGAAGTTGCCGAAGATGGCCTTGTTGAGGTCCTCCAGGTATTGCGCTGCGCCATAGTTGGGATTGATGCTGGCTATGCGGCTGCCAGAGGTGGCGGCGCTGACCAGCGGACCGGCTATGCGCTCCAGCTGGGCCTCGCTGTCTGAGAAGAGGCGGCCGGCGTAGGGCACGTCAACGAGCCACGACGGACGGGTGAACAACTGCTCCTTCAGGAACGGCACCACTGCGGCAGCCTTCTCCTTGGCGGGGTAGGTGTAGACGTCGCCGTCCTGCTCGGGCGCCAGCGGGGTGCGGCAGGGGCCGCCCAGGTTCTTGATGACGTGGTTGCAGTAGCGAGTGAATTGGTTGGTCAGTCGGCCGTACATGTTGGTCAGCTTGCTGTCGGTGTTGTCGCCGCCCCAGTAGTTCCACTTGCGCAGTTCGGGAGCTATGCGCTTCAGGTTCTCTATGCCCAGCGTGTTGGCCTTCACGGCGTCGTCGCCCAGGTCTTCGGTCTGGAAGCGCGGGTCGCTGGTGTAGCTCTCGCCGTCATACCACAGGAGCTTGGGGTTCTGGCTGGTGCGCTCGGTGGTTATCTTGTTGAGCAGGTAGCGGTCGCTCTCGGCGTCGGTGGCGTCGGGCATGAGGCGGTAGCCCCACTCTATGGCCCACTTGTCGTATTCGTTGATGCGTGGCTGCAGGTTCTTCAGCTCTATGCCGTCCTCAGGCTGCGCCACGTAGTTGAAGCGGGCGTAGTCCATGATGGAGGGGCAGAAGCCGTGCTGCGCCAGGTAGGAGTTGGAGCGCAGGCTGTCTACGGGCACGGTGGCAGAGGCGCCGAAGTTGTGGCAGAGGCCCAGCGTGTGGCCCACCTCGTGCGACGACACGAAGCGCACCAGCTCGCCCATCAGCTCGTCGCTGAAGACGGCGTTGCGGGCGGCGGGGTCGAGGGCGCCGCACTGTATCTGATACCAGTCGTGCACGAGCGACATCACGTTGTGGTACCACCCTATGTGGCACTCCAGTATCTCGCCAGAGCGCGGGTCGTGGTTCTGCGGACCGTAGGCGTTGGCTATGTTGGAGGCCAGATACATTATCACGCTGTAGCGCGAGTCTTCCATCGACATGGTGGAGTCGTTCTCGGGCCACTCCATGGCGGTGATGGCGTTCTTCCAGCCAGCCTGCTCAAAGGCGGCGTTCCAGTCCTTCACGCCTTGTATAAGGTAGGGGCGCCACTGCTTGGGCGTGGCGGGATCTATGTAGTATACTATCTGCTGCTTGGGCTCTATCAGCTCGCCCTGCTGCTGGCGCTTTGCGTCTTCCTCGCTCTTGGGCTCCAGTCGGCGGCGGCACACGTAGAGGTTGGTCTCCACCTGCTGCTGGTTGTCGGAATATTTGTAGTAGCCGTCGTAGAAGTAGCCCACGCGGGGGTCAGACAGGCGCGGGCGCATCGGCTCGGCCGGCAGCAGGTAGAACGACGTGTTCAGTCCGAAGGTAAACGTCGGCGTGGCGGTGCGCTGAGCGCGGTTGTAGGTCCTCACGGTGCGCAGCTCCACGTTGAGCGGATAGGTGTGCACGCTCTCTATGTAGCTCGTCGTGGGGTTGAGGTTGGTCAGCTGCAGCATGCTCTTGTACGACGCTGGCAGGCTCAGGAAGTTGTCGTTGAGCAAGAGGTCGGAGGCGTTGATCTTGTTCACTCCGTTCTTGCACTCTTCTATCTTGAAGGCGCCCACTATGGGGTCGGTGTTGCTGGCGCTCACCGCCTTGTAGATGGCGTCGAGCGTGTCGGCCTTCATGTAGTTCTGGGTGGAGCGAAGCAGCAGGGTGTTGTTGATGGCGTTTTTCTCAAAATAGAGGGTGTAGGTGCTCACCTGCTCGCCGCTGTACTTGCCTATGCCGCCGGGCACCGAGGTGAAGCGGGTGGTGGCGAGAATCAGGCGGCCCACTATCGAGTCGGCAATCTCCAGGTAGTACTTGCCCTCCTGTTGCGACACCTTCATCATGGCGTCCTTGTCGTTGTAGAGCGGCGTCTTGGGAGCGGCTGAGGGAGCTCCGCCGCCTTGCTGGCCGGCGTTGCCGTCTTGCTGGCCGTTCTTTACTTTAGGTGCGCTGAGACCGCACTGCAGTGCGTCGGCGTAGCGCGCGGGGTCTGCTGCAAGCGAGAAGCAGCAGGGGAACTCAAGGCTGCGCTGCAGGTCGTTGCCGCCTGCCGCAGGCTTGGTCGTCTGTGCCATGAGCGACGTGCCTGCCATGGCCAGAACCAGAGTGGTGAATAAATGCTTCATTCTTCTATTGTTGATAAATGTTGGTTGTTGTCGTCAGTCAGTTGGCATATCAGCAGGCGCCGGGTCTGTCCCTCCACCACCTTGTAGCGGTCGTCTATGCGGCGTCCCACCACCCACACTATGTCGCTCCCGCTCACCATCACGGTCTGCGCCCTCTTGCTGAAGAGGTCCATCTTGCAGTCGGTCATGAAGTCGCTGACCAGCTTCGAGCCCTTCATGCCGAGCGGCACGAAGCGGTCGCCCTCCCTCGCGGGCCTCACGCTGAAGTCCTCGCCCACCTTGTCGGCATCGAGGCACGCCACCTCGGGGCGGCGCGGCACCGAGCGGTATTCCGACGCCGGGGCGTAGCGCGTGGTCACCTGCGGCGCATTGCTGGCCTCCGCCCGCGGCTTCACTATGAGCGTGTCGCGGTCGCGCAGCAGCAGGTGTGTCGGCGTTTCGTACACCGCCCCCGGCGTGTCGCCCATGTGCTGCCAGATGTCGCTCGTCTGCGCCGGCGTAAAGCCCTTGCCTTCGAGCAGCATGAAGAGGGTGAGGTGCGAGTCCACGTCGGCCTTCGCTATGGTGAGCGTGGCGCCGTGGTCTGTGGCGGCATACTTGCCGGCGGCGGAGTGGTCGCGTACGAAGTCGTAGACCTCCGCCAGCCTCCCCGCGTTGGCGAGCAGCGTGTCCTCTATGGCGGGGTTCAGCTCGCGCAAGAGCGGCATCAGCCGTAGCCTCACCACGTTGCGCTTCACGTCAGCCACCTGATTGGTGCTGTCGTCCACCCAGTCCTGGCCCTTCGCCTTCAGGTAGTCGATGATTTGGCTCTTGTCGGCGTCGAGCATGGGGCGCACCACGCGGTCGCGGCGGTAGGGCATGCCCAGCATACCTTTTATTCCGGTGCCCCTTATGGTGTTGAGCAGTATGGTCTCCACGTTGTCGCTGCGGTGGTGGGCCACCGCCACCGAGTCAATGCCGCGCTTGCGCAGCACCTCGTCGAAGAAGGCGTAGCGCAGCTGGCGCGCCGCCATCTCCACGCTGACCCCGTGGCTCTCGGCATACTGCCTCGTGCCGAAGTGGGCGGTCTCGAGCTCCACCCCCAGACTGCCGCAGAGGCGCCTGGCGAAGGCTTCGTCCCTGTCCGACTCCTCGCCCCGCAGGTGGAAGTTGCAGTGGGCGGCGGTGCAGCGGTAGCCCAGCTCCACCAATGCCCTGAGCAGCGCCACCGAGTCGGCGCCGCCGCTCAGCGCCACCAATGCCTCGCGCGATGCCGGGAGCAGGTGGTGGCGCCCAATCGTGCCAGCCACCGTGTCCAAGAGAGATGTGTCGCCTTTTGCTGCCATGCAAGAGGCAAAAGTAACGCTTTTTCGCGCCACAAGCCACTTTTGCAACCAAAAAACGGTATTTCTTCTTTTCTATTCAACAAAAAACCATTACCTTTGCACTCGAATTTTGGGGTTAAACGAGATGGTACCTTGGCCGAGTGGCTAGGCAACGGTCTGCAAAACCGTGTACAGCAGTTCGAATCTGCTAGGTACCTCACACAAAAAAGGGTTCGCAATTGCGGATCCTTTTTTTGTTGCTGTCGCCCCTCGGGCACAACTCGCATTACCTGAACCGGCTAACGCAAAAACGTAACACATATAACGCTCAACGTATTTGTCCTCCCCTCGTTTCCGTCCCAGAAACAAATATCTGTTATCTGTGTTCAAAACAAAAACCACGGATTTCACGCGGACTTTGTGGTGGACATTTTTTGGAACACAGAACGCACAGAATTTCCCCGCTCCAAACATTTTTTATTTTAAAACCACGAATCTCACGAATCTCACGAATTTTTACGCTGAGTTTCAGTGAGTTCCGTGCTTTCTGTGTTCGTATTTGTCCACCCCGCATTCGTGAAATTCGCGTGATTCGTGGTTCTTTATTGCTCTCCGCGGCTAACGCAAAACGTAACACGTAAAAGCTAAACGCTAATGATTCGTGGTTCTTTAATGTGTAGTGTGTTGGGTGTTGTGTTTTGTGTTAGGCGTTGCGTAGAGTTCTTTTTCGTAAAATTTCGCGGTTTTATATCTGGTTGTGGTTCAGTGGGTTGCGTCTGGCGCGCACTAAAGAATTTTTAAGTAGTACTTTAGCGATTGAAAAGTAGG